>JAFUOZ010000035.1 GCA_017481565.1 Oscillospiraceae bacterium
AAGACAGGCGCAAAGGTAATGTCGCTTCAGGATCCTGCAAAGAAAATGTCCAAATCCGATGATAACCCGAATGCCTGCATCTATATCCTCGATGAGCCTGACGTTATCATGCGCAAGTTCAAGAGAGCGGTTACCGACAGCGATATGTGCGTAAAGTACGCCGAGGGCAAGGACGGTATCAACAATCTTATGACTATCTATTCTGTAGTTACGGGCAAGTCAAACGAGGAGATCGAGCGTGAGTTCGACGGAAAGGGCTACGGCGATTTCAAGCTTGCTGTAGGTGAAGCGGTTGCAGATCATCTCGCTCCCGTAAAGACACGCTTTGACGAGCTTATGAAGAATAAGGATTATCTTAAGCAGTGCTATATGAGAGGCGACGAAATGGCTGCCAAGATCTCAGGAAGAATAGTTTCCAAGGCCTACAGAAAAGCAGGCTTTGTGGATTTTAAATAATACAGTTTGTATAACGCTTTGTATAATAATACAATTCGTTATACCAGAGGTGAAATATGCCCAGATTTTTTGCGGAAGAAAATAATATTTCAGAAAATTCCATCCATATAACAGGCTCAGACGCACGGCATATATCCTATTCGCTGCGCATGAAAAAAGGCGAAAGGATAACCTTCTGCCGTGAGGGTACGGAATATCTTTGTACTATAACCGATATTACCGAAACCGATGTATATTGTCATATAGATGAAACGCTCCCCTCCGATTGTGAGCCTGATGTAAGACTTACTATATATCAGGCACTTCCCAAGTCGGATAAAATGGAGCTTATCATACAAAAGACAGTTGAGCTGGGAGCATTCAGGATAGTACCTTTTATATCAAAAAGATGCGTTTCCCGTCCCGATGACAAATCGGCGGCGAAAAAGCAGCTCAGATGGCAGAGAATAGCCGAGGAAGCCGCAAAGCAGTCAGGCAGAGGTATCATACCCCGGGTATCACCGATACTTTCCTTTGAGGATATGCTAAAAGAGCTGGAGCAGAATAAAAAAAAGCTTATCTGCTATGAAAACGGCGGAATTTCTCTTACCGAAGCGGATATATCGGATAAATGCTCAGATATTGCGGTAGTTATCGGCGCTGAGGGCGGCTTTGAAAGAGCTGAGGTGGACAAAGCCTCTGAAAAGGGTGCTGTTCCCATATGGCTGGGAAAGCGTATTCTCCGCTGTGAGACCTGTCCAATAGCGGTAACCTCGGTAATTATGAGCATGACAGGCAATTTCTGATTTTTCAAAAGGGGGAGGATATAATGCGGCGCAGGAATTTTTTAAACGATGCGGCTGAACAGCTGGCTGTTGATTACCGCTGTACTCTCCATGATTTTTTCCGAAGTGAAAACAAGGTCACTGTATCGGAGTATGTACAGGGACAGCGGAGGATAACCGAAGCACCTGTATATTTCCGTGGGGTGACTATGGGGCGGAATGCGGTGATGACTGTACACCCTTGTCTCTTTGACTTTGCGGACAGCATTGCAGACAGTGACGGGCTCCGTCTTTTTGACGGGAAGGGTCTTGCGGCGATAAATAATGAGCTTTATCGGCACGGTCATTATATCGGTATGATAGGACAGTGCTATATTCCTTCTGCAGATTTTGCCCCTTTGGATATGTGCGGCTGGCATATAGAAATTTTCGATGAGGAACAGATAAAAAGGCAGCTGTATCCCTATTACAGCGGCTATGAAAATGCCCTTCTGTATCACAGCGGAGTACGAAAGGACGTTCTTGCCGCCTGTGCCATAAGCGGAAGCACCGTTCTGGGAATGGCGGGAGCAAGCAACGACAGCGACCGTTTTCATCAGATAGGTGTAGATGTTCTTCCCGAATTCAGAGGAAAAGGGCTGGGTCCCGTACTTGTATCTGTTCTTGCAAACGAGCTGCTTTCAATGGGAAAGATACCCTATTACGAAACATGGCCCGGGAATATATCCTCACACAGAACGGCTGTAAAAAGCGGCTTTGTATCTGCATGGACAGAAATATTTTCAATGGAGCTTCCTAAATGACGGTTATTATTTTACTTATACCATTGCTGCTTGTTACGGCGGTAACGGCTTTTCATGCACAGGTACTTCTTTTCCGTGACTATGCATCCATAGTATCGGCTTCTCCCGTTTATGAAGCCTATGTACTCAAATACGAAAACGGCGAAGCGGTCATGCAGTTTCGCATTGAAGAGGAAAAAAAGACTGTAATACAAAAATGCGCCGTATGCAGAGAATATAAAAGAGGAGATTATATCAGGGTATATTTCTCCGAGGACGGCACAGAGGTAAGGGCTGTTACCGAATCGGACAGTCCTTATGAGCATTATTTCCGCATTGCAGGTGTTATTTCACTGGCGGCGTTCGTATCGGCAGTGATGATATTTGCTGTTGCCTTGGCTATGTGATGATAAAACAGAATATCCCCCGTGAAGAATCGTTTGAAATACATTCTTCACGGGGGTTTTTGCATGGAAACACCAAATGATACATTAAGGAATAGCTGCTTAAATTGTTCCCTAAAAAAATAGTTTATAGGTGTTGTTCACTTTTTTATTTTTGATATTGTAAATAATATATAAATGTGCTATAATACATATAAGAAGCAAGGGAGTGATTTTTTATGGGAAGAAATGTTATTTCAGCAAAATTAGATGTTATTTTTAAGACCTTATTTACTCAGAATCAGGATCTGCTTTATTCATTTATATCAAGTATGCTTGATATCCCACTGGAATCCATATCCGAGATAACTGTTACAAATCCTGAGCTTACACCCGAAACGATATCGGGAAAATTCAGCCGTCTGGATTTATCAATGAAGGTAGATGACAGGCTTGTAAATGTTGAGATACAGGTTAAAAGCGAAAATGATTATTGTGACAGAACTTTATTTTACTGGGCAAAGCTTTACACATCAGAGCTTAAAAGCGGAGATGATTACAGCGAGCTGAAAAAGACTATAACTATAAACATTATCAATTTCAATATGTTTGACAGCTGTGATTATCATACTGAAATAGCAGCTGTTATAAAGGGTACAGATAAAATATTTTCCGACAAATTCGGCATACATTTCTTTGAACTGAAAAAAGTGGGAAAGAAGCCGGATCCGAAAAACAGCCGTGAGCTGTGGTTACAGTTTATCAAAGCAGACAAGGAGGAGGATTTTGAAATGATCAATCAGACGAATGTTCCTGTTATGCAGAAGGCGGTAAAAGTTATATACGATATGAGCGAGGATACCAGAATAAGAGAGCTTGCAAGAATGCGTGAAAAGGCACTTCATGATGAGGCAACAGCCTTAAAATCAGCACGTAACGAAGGAATTGCAGAAGGTATTGAAAAGGGAAAAGCTGAGGGAAGAGCTGAAGAACGTGCCAGAATGATCGAAAGTATGAAAATATACGGAATGTCCGAAGAGCAGATCAAAAATATATTGCATAACATGGACTGAAAAATCATGGAACAGCCGATATTTTCCAATACATCATAATATAAACAGAAATTAATACAATGTACATTGACAATAATTTAACGTGATGATATAATTTGAAAGAAAACAACATCATCATATAATAACGGAGGTCATCGTATGACAGGTTCGGAAAAATGGGTCTGTGCATGGGGAAATGCAATTTCTATTGCGGACAGACGTCCTGAGAATTATTCAAAGAATCTTACTTTAAGATATCCTGTGAGCATTCCCTTTGCAGGAAGTAAGATACGTATACATTTCGACAACTTCTGCGGTTCGGAGGATATCACCATAAACCGTGTATGCGCTGCTGCAAGTGCAGGCGGAGATACCGTTCATGCAGATACGGAAGCGGCTGTTACCTTCGGCGGAAAGGAATATGTGACTATCCCTCCCGGAACTGATGTATGCAGCGATGAAATAGCTTTCGATGTTTTTGAGGGACAGGATATCACTATCTCCTTCTATCTTAAGGACTTTACCGAAATGCGTTCGGGAGTTGTTATCACAGGTCCTCTTTCAAGAGGCTTTTACGCTGTGGGCGACTGTACCTCAATGGAGGAGCTTCCCATAGATCTTTCCAGATATACAAACACCTACTATTTCCTTTCGGGAATAGATGTTCTTACCGACAGCAGCAACCGCGCACTTATCTGTTTCGGTGACTCTATCACCGCTCAGGCATGGCCCGATTATCTGCAGATACGTACCGTTGCGGAAGGATATAAAAACACCTCTATCATCAGACGTGCAGCAAGCGGAACACGTATCTTAAGGCAGTATGACAATATCACCTATGATTCCTACGGTCTTAAGGGCTCGGTTCGTTTTCCCAGAGAGATCAATGTTTCGGGAGCAGACGCTGTGCTTATCCAGCATGGTATAAATGATATTATCCACCCTGTAGGCGTAAGGGAAAACCGTTTCCGTCCATGGAGCGATCTTCCTACAGCAGAGGAGCTTATCGAGGGTATGAGAGGATATATAAAGACCGCCCGTGAAAAAGGTCTTAAGGTATATGCAGGTACTCTTCTGCCTATTTACGGTTGGAGGACCTATGCGGATTTCCGTGATGAAATACGCTGTCAGTTCAATGACTGGATCCGTACTACCGATGAGATAGACGGCTGTGTCGATTTCGATCTGGCGCTCCGTGATACCGAAAATCCTGCTGCATTTGCTGCCTGCTATGACAGCGGAGATCATCTGCACCCTGCTTCAAAGGGCTATGAACGCATGGCTGCCGAAGTGCCTGCAGAGCTTTTGAAATAAAAATAAAGCATAAAACCTCGCAAATCGTACAGTAGCGTATTCCTATACGATTTTGTGAGGCTTTTTGATAGAAAATATACTTTTTCAAGAAAAAACCATTGACATATATTGAACATCGTGATATAATGTATTTACAATTTGATAATAACTCACAACGACAAAAAGGAGTTTACTTATGAAGATGAAAAAATTAATTGCCGTTTCAATGTCGGCAATGGTTGCTGTTTCGGCTTGTACTGTTGCTGTTTCGGCTGAGGACGAAAGCAAGGGCATAGTTATACTGCACACAAATGACGTGCACTGCGGTATCAATGCCGATGATGAGACCTTCGGCTATGCAGAGCTTGCCGCTTACAGAGCAAAGCTTGAAAGCGAAGGCTACAAGACCCTGCTGGTTGATGCGGGAGATTATTCTCAGGGCGATGTTATCGGTACTGTAAGCAGCGGTGAATATCTTATCAATATTATGAATGAGCTGGATTATGATATTGCTGTTCCGGGAAATCATGAGTTTGATTACGGCATGGATCGTTTCAATGAACTGGCAGAGCTTTCCGAATTTGATGTTATATCATCGAATTTTGTATCTCTCGAAACAAATGAGGCTGTTCTTTCAGGTTCGGTCATCAAGGAAATAGACGGCGTAAAGATCGCTTTTGTGGGAATTACAACACCTGCAACCGTCACAAGTTCAACTCCTAAGTATTTCCAGAATGACGAGGGAGAATATATCTACGGATTCTGCTCGGGCGGAAACGGACAGGAGCTTTATGATACCGTTCAGGCTGAAGTAGATGAAGTAAAGGAGCAGGGTGCGGATTATGTTATTGCACTCGGTCACCTTGGAATCGGTGAGGGTACGGAATGGACATCCGATCTTGTTATTGCAAATACTACAGGGATCGATATGTTCATTGACGGACATTCTCACAGCATTATCGAGGGTGAAAGCTACCCCGATAAGAATAATGAAGCTGTGATACTTTCCTCCACAGGAACAAAGCTCAGCACCTTCGGAGCAATCACCGTTGATGCAGACGGTCTTTTCGCTGAGCTTATATCCAAGGATGAATATACATACACCGAAAGCGAGGGTTCTTCCGAAACAGAAGCCTATACAAAAACCGCTGAAATGATCGCAGGAATTGAGGCTCAGTATGAGGAATCGGTAAATCAGGTGGTTGGAAGAAGTGATGTAACTCTTATAGCTACAGAACCTCAGAATCCCGATGTAAGACTTGTCCGTACACAGGAGACCAATCTGGGAGATTACTGTGCAGACGCATACAGAGCTGTTACGGGAGCTGATATCGGTATCTCCAACGGCGGCGGTATAAGAGCAAATATCAGCGAGGGCCAGCTTACTTACGGAATGTTCATTTCCGTTCACCCCTACTGCAACGAAATATGCATGACCGAAGCAACAGGACAGGATATCCTTGATGCGCTTGAGCTCGGCGTAATGGAATATCCCGATGCATCAGGCGGATTTTTACAGGTATCGGGTCTTTCCTATGAGATACACAGCTATATCCCATCTTCTGTAAAGCTTGACGAAAATGAAGCGTTTGTAGGTGTTGAGGGTGAATATCGTGTAAAGAATGTTCTTGTAAACGGTGAGCCTCTTGAGCTTGACAGAACATACACTCTTGCAACAAACAATTATATCATCAAGAACGGCGGAGACGGCTATAATATGTTTATGGACAATACTCTCCTTCTTGACAGCATTTGTCTTGACAATGCCGCTCTTATCACTTACATGAACGATCATCTGGGCGGTGTTATCGGTGAAGAATATGCAGAGCCTCAGGGCAGGATCACGATTGTCACAGAGGCTGTTTCAGCTGAAAATGCTGAAGAGAGTGCAGAAGAGGAAGTCTCCGAGGAGACCGAAGAAGCTGTTATCTCCGCACCTGTTTCCGATTCGACCGAAAATATCCCTGTAACAGGAAATACAGGCGTATCGGTTGTTATCGGTATTATGGCAATTTCGGGAGCAGCACTTATCACATCACGCAGAAGAAAGTAATAAAATACCGTATCATCAGAGAAAAATCCGATGATACGGCATTTTTTATTTTATGGTCTCATAGAAAACGTCAATGGCATTTTCGCTGTCACACGGGATATGGGGCTCAACAAGAAATTCATCTGTTGACTGATCTATGCGGAAAAATCTCTTGGTGGATATCTGCATATAAAGCTGTGAATCAGGCAGCTTGAACATTGCTATCTCACCATATCCGTTAGGATCGTTTCCCGGAGCCTCTCCTATAATGCTGCCCAGTCCGTTATCCTTTATATACTGAGGAAAAAGCATTGCGGAGCTGAAGGAATTTGCCGAGGTCAGTATATACACATCTCCCGTAAAGGTCAGGTCTGTGTATTTATCGTTTTCCATTTCATTGTATGTAAAGGGTATCATAAAGCAGCCCCAGCGCCATTTCAATGTGCCTGTGTTATATTTATCAACATCAAGATATCTGATAAATTCATCTGCCACAAGAGAGCTTCCACCGCCGTTTGAACGAAGGTCAACGGCAACATTTTTTATGCCCTTTTCCTTTACTTCGGTGAACATTTCCTTTAAGCATGATATATATTCATCGTTATAGCTGCATGACTCAAGCGTCAGTATGGCTGCGCTGTTTTCTTCATCAACGGTATAATACACAAAGGGTGTATCAGCTGTTTCTGTGTCTGAAAGAGAATTATATTTGTAATATTCCTCATAGGTGATGAAATCATCGGTATAGCAGGTGATATCCTCGGTCGTACCGTCAGGCAGTTCATAGGTATAGGTAACTCCCTTTTCCGCAAAAAAGCCAAGATAGGTAAGTCCTTCAAGGGTGGAGATACTGCTCTTTATCCGTGATATCTGCCAGCTTTCAGCTTCATAGCTGTAAAGCTCCGCTGTCTGTTTTACAAGCTCTTCAATGGTAATACCGTTTATCGCTTTTATTTTTCCGTTTCTCTGTTCATAGCTGTAAATATGCTTCATATAATGAGGGTCGTTTATATTCATCTGTACGTATGAATGACCGTCTCGCAAGGCGGCAAAAATATATTCGATATCCTGTGAAAGCTCGCATACGGATATTGTTTCCGCAGCTGATATTTTTTTCGATATTTCATCATATCGGGACTGTACCTTTTCGGGTACTTCACTGTAAAAAGCAGGGTGCAGCTTTTTAAGATAATACATTGCATAGTCAAGATCGGATATTGCTTCCTTCTTTGAAAGCACTGCATAGGGTGAATGGGAATAATAATCCGGGTCAGTTCTGAAATTAAGGCTGTTATAATAGGGATTGCAGTAGGTCCCGAAAAGAGAGATTGATAATATCACAAATGCCATAATAATAAGCCGCACTCTGTCAAAAGTCTTTTCAGCGTATTTTATCATACAGAAAATAAATGACAGGGCATATATCGTCAATATAAGCGGTGTTACAAATCGGGGCAGTGTTACGAAAAACATACTGAGCGGTATTGTAAGCATAATGATGATACCAAGTATTATATGAAAAATAAAGTATTTTTTTCTGAGCATAAGAATGTCCTTTCTATAGTTGTGCATAAAAACGCCGTATTCCTGTTTTCAAGAAATACGGTGTATGCTGTTATGCTGCTGTGGGCACAGGCTGTAAAGCTGTTCTTGTCTTTTTGCATTTTATGAAAAGAATAATTGACAAAATAACATCTAAGCAGGGAACAAAGGAACAGATACCTGTCAGTACAGCATCGGATTTTGTGATAACACCTTTTTTGCCTGCACTTGCCGCACTGCTTGCGGAATGGATACCCGATATCAGTCCTGTCAGAAGGCATACCATAAAAAGAAGTCCCGCCCTGATATGTGCATTTTCATCTGTTTCGGAAACAGATATATTATCAGCTATGCTGTTAATATAAAAAATATATGCAGGAATATGCAGCAGCTTTATCAGAAGATTATGCTTTGCCGCATTATAGGGCTGAATGCTCCGTACATTGCTTATTGCAAGGCTTATGGTACATACAAGTGCTGTTATTATGCAGACAGGCACACCAACCGTAAATATATCGGAGAAAATTTCCGACATCTGCTCATTTTGCGCAGAACTTGCTCCATAAACTGCAAATAATACCAATACAAATATTATATATGCATGCGGAAAAAGAATAAGTGCAATACTGCGTTTTATTTTTGACCCCTCCCAAATTACAGTGTTTGATTTATTGTTGTACTGTGATGAAGTTGCGATGACAAAAAAATGTCGCTAAGATTATGTCTGATAGAATGTCTCTGAAATTATGTCTGATAAAATGTCGATAAATTACGATGAATAAAATGCTTTGTTCTCCTTTGTCAGATTATAACGTCAATAATAATGCCGCATAAAATGTCAGATAAAAATACGTCAGATAATTCCGCCGATAATATATGCCGGATAAAATGTCTTTCCCGTTGTCGTAATCTTTAGTATAACAGAAGTGAGATAAATTCTTATCTTATATATGTGCCTGCAAATGCGGGAGTGATTGACGCTTCGGGAGCACCCTCGCCTATAGCGGAGAACTTCCATTCACCGTTTCTGCGGTAAACCTCGCCGAATACCATGGTACGCTGACCGTCAAAGCGCTTATCGGCAGAAAGCTCATAGCGGCACATTTCCTGATTTGTATCGCTGTCAACAAGACGTACAAAGGCATTCTTTACCTTTCCGAAATGCTGATTGCGCTTGTCACCCTGATAGATGCATACACCAAGAACGATCTTGGAATAATTTTCGGGAATACGTGTAAGATCAATGGTCATCTGCTCGTCGTCGCCGTCGCCCGCACCTGTAAGGTTATCGCCAAGATGCTTGATCGCACCTGTTTTATGAGTAAGATTAGCAAAATAAACTACGTCCTTGAAATCGTCGATTTTTCCGTCTTCTCCGCAGACCAGCGCAAAAGCGTCAAGGTCAAAGGCCTGCAGCTTTATAAGAGGAAGATCCCAGCCGAGACCGACCATAAGGTGCTTTAAAGCTCCTCCGTCACTTTTTGCAAGGCTGATCTTCTGTCCTTTTACGAGATTAATAGCCATTGGTTTTTCTTTCCTTTACATTAAGTTGAAACAGTTGTTGTGGGGTAGCTTGCACCCAGCATATCATATACTCTGATAGTGGGAGCCAGCCATACCTGACCTGTTCCTCTGTATACATTAACAAGACCCTCTCCGCTGACAGCAGAACCGATAAGCGTCTTTGCGGAACGCTCAACAGTAAAGTCAATACCGCCTGTTCTGAGTACGGCAAAGCTGCCGTCAACCTTAAGAGTATCATTTTCAAGCTCAATTATGTCTATCTCATTCATAGGAACAGCACATTCAAGTACACAAAGTCCAGGTCCTCTGAGAGAGATCTGGAAGATACCCTCGCCGCCTGCAACTGCAGATGAGATATTTCTCTGCATAAAGGGCTCAACGGAAACGCTGCCCTGTGCCGCAAAGAACATACCCTTGTCAACGATGATCTGCTCTCCTGCCTGAAGCTCCATTGTCATAAAATGACGGAAGGAGGGTTCAAGCACGATCATGCCCGTACCTCTGTATTCGGGACGTGCCGCCGCCTCGCCCGTAACAGCGCCTGAGAAAAGTCTGCCGAGAGCATTGCCGGGAGTGATTCCCGATACCATTTCAAGATTGCCCTTCATATAGCTGAGTGCGCCCGGCTCTACCTTTACACAGTCATTTGTAAGATATATTGCCACCTGTCTTGCCTTGATGTTCTTCTTTTCCATGAAATACATTCTCTCGGCGGAATAAATGCTTCTGCAGCCGTCGAGACGGTCATATTCCAGAATTTCTATCTTGCAGTTCTTGTTTACGCTGGTGTCGATAACACGGACATTTGACCTTGTACCTATTGCACTGTAATTCATTCTGATTATCCTCCGATGTTTACGCCGTTATCAGCCCGCATTAAGACCGAAGTTTGCGCAGAGTGCTGCAAGACCGCCTGTGAAGCCGCTGCCGATAGCATTGAACTTCCACTCGCTGCCGTTACGGTAAAGCTCGCCTGCGATTACTGCTGTCTCGATAGAGAAATCTTCGGAAAGGTCATAGCGGATAAGCTCTGTGCCTGAGTTCTCATCAACAATGCGGATATATGCATTGGAAACCTGACCGAAGTTCTGGTTTCTCTTGTCTGCCTCATAGATAGTAACTGTGAAGTCGATCTTTTCAAGGTTTGCGGGAACTGCTGCAAGGTCGATAAGGATCTGCTCGTCATCGCCGTCGCCTGCGCCTGTCTTGTTATCGCCAAGGCTCTTTACGGAGCCGCTGGGATGAGTCTGATTGCCGTAGAATACGAAATCGGAATCGCCTGTTGCCTTGCCGCTTCCGTCAAGAAGGAATGCGGATGCGTCTAAGTCAAATTCTGAGCCGCCGTCATATTTATTTACGTCCCAGCCGAGACCAACGAGAATTTTTGTGAGACCGGGGTTTGTTTTTGTGAGGTCGATCTTCTGACCCTTCTGTAAGCTGATTGCCATAATAATTACTTCCTTTCATTTATAAAAAAATCTATATTTTTTTGTCATTCCTTATTGCTATAATTCGAGTATATCACCATTTTCCATTTATGTCAAGAGTTTTAAGAGAAATTAAATTTAATTAATCGTTTTCTTATGTTTTTAATCTGATTTTAAGAATTCTCTGAGATAAAAAACAGCACCGCAGGGGGAAATGCGGTGCTGTATATATTATCCGATATTATGCAAAGGCAAGCTTTCCCTTGGGAACGGGTATCTCTCTTCCGAGAAGCTTGGCTGTTTCTATCCATTCACCCATAACAGTGTGAATGTTTTCAAGAGCGAGCAGCATAGATTCACCGTCAGCCATACAGCCTGCAAGCTCGGGAGCCTCGGCAATATAGCTGTTATCCTCTTCACTCCGGTAGATTATTATTTCGTATTTATACATGGTCAGTACCTCCCATTCTGTATTTAAGTATAATATTCCGCACCTGTTTAACCTGATAGGGTTTTGCCTTGTTTCCTTTTGGCTGAATATTAATAATTTCTTCTACATCATCTTTAGTATATATAAAGTAATCTCCGTTTATTCTTACCATAAATCCCAGCAGTGTCAATAATTTCTTTTCATTGTTGAGAATTTTATATGTATCGAATAAAAATGCATTGAGCTGCAGCACAGTCATGCGGTCTGTAAGATTATATGCAAGTTCTGTTGTACTCATGGCAATACCTTTCAAAACAAGTTTTTTATCAATAGTGTACTTATACATAAAGATTCGCTGTATTGCCATAATCAAAGTATATCATCATTTTTTTATTATGTCAACAATTTTGAGATAAATCTCAATAATCACATGAAATAATCAAACGTCAAATCCAGCCTTGACAATAATTGAAAATAAGAATTATATGCTGTCACAAATAAAGCACCGTACCGATCGGGTATGGTGCTTTATACTATATAATAAATTATTTACACAGATCAGAACGATGTCCAGCCGCCGTCAACAGCAACTATCTGACCGCTTACATAGGACGAATCGTCGCTTGCAAGATAAAGTGCGCAGTTGGCAATATCGGAGCCTGTGCCCGGTGCGGGAGACAAGCCCAGAACATTCTGTACTCTTGAATATCCGTCACCCTCGGGAACGCCCATAGATGAAGCGATCTCTGTTGCGATGCCGCCGGGTGCGATACCGTTGGAGCGGATATTATCCTTTCTGTAGGTGTGGGCAACGTGTCTTATCATAGAGTCAACAGCTGCCTTTGATGCACAGTATACGATTCCTGCGCATGGGTGCTTTGCGCCTACCGAGGTAACGGTGATGATATTTCCGCCGTTACCCTGTGCAAGAAATACATTACACGCCTTTCTCATAGCGGCAAGCACACCATATACATTTATATCGAATACAGATTCAAATTTATCATCGCTGAAATTAGCAGCGGAAGCCATGTTATCCATTACGCCTGCATTATTTACAAGCACGTCAAGCTTACCGAATTCGGCAACTGCCTTGTCGATCATGCCCTCGCATACTTCATTTTTTGAAATGTCTCCTGTATAGGCAACGATCCTGCCGGGAGCGTCCTTCAATTCCGCTTCAAGCTCGGCAAGTCTGTCGGCACGTCTTGCAACTGCCACAACATCAGCGCCCTCCTGTACAAAAAGACGGACGATATCTCTTCCCATACCGGATGATGCACCTGTTACAACGATTGATTTGTTTTTGAGTTTCATTGGTTTATTCCTCCTGTGATATTATCCGACCCTGCGGAATTTTTTATACGGATATATTTGTTTTATATCCATATATGGATTATAGCACAATCAATCAACGTTGTCAACATTTTAACAATCGAATTGTGTAATATGACATATATCGAAAATATTTTAATCACAAAGAATATAATTCAAAGAAAATATTATTATACGTCCGATTGTTTAAGAAATGTTAAAATTGCTTTTTGTGGATTATTTACAAATCGGATCTTATGACTATATGCTTAATCATCGTCCCAAAAGTCATCATCAGTGTCAGATTCATTTTCATCATCTTCAAAGAAAAGGTCATACGCAAAAAGCTTTTCGGACAGATCGGTCTCTCCGTTACCGTCAAGGTCAAAAATTTCATCATCAAATAAATCAAACATAAGATACACCTCCGTTTTTTATTGTATATCCATTATAGCATACAAGGTGTGTAAAAATACGGACAGCATTGAAAATAATGCAGTTTGTTGACAGCATTTGTATATAACCATGTACTTTCTGTGTTTTATTATATTTTTCCGACAAAACAAAAAAATCTGAAAAAACCTCTTGACAAGTGACGATAAATGTGTTATATTGTTATAAATTAAATATTTTTATTAAATCCTGTGAGCAAAAGCAAGTAGCTGATATGTCGGCGGTACAGAGAGTCCTGCATGGTGGAAATGGACACGTACGGTTTCGGTGAATGGGTTTGTGAGGAGCCGGATGAATTGCATTTATATGCATAGTATTCCGAGCCGTGTTTCCTGCGTTAGTGTGAAAGGGTATTGATGCGTGAGCTGCGTACTTTCTATTTACGTAACCGCTGTCAGTATCTGATAAGGCGGATTTTTTATATCCTGTGAAAAAAGGATATATCCGTAAATTTCGGGTGGCACCGTGAGTAATTTCGCCCCGAATGATTTTCAAATGAAGATCATTCGGGTTTTTTAGTTTATAAACAAAGAAATGAGGTATTATTATGTCAAAGATCGGAAGATTCGGAGAATTCGGCGGACAGTATGTTCCCGAAACGGTTATGAATGCAGTACATGAATTAGAGGAAGCATATAATAAATATAAGGACGATCCTCAGTTCAAGGCTGAGCTTACTCAGCTTTACAAGGACTATGCAGGCAGACCCTCTATGCTCTATTATGCAGAAAAAATGACAGAGGACTTAGGCGGCTGCAAGGTTTATCTTAAGAGAGAGGACCTTAATCATACAGGCTCGCATAAGATAAATAATGTTCTCGGTCAGCTTCTTCTTGCAAAGAAAATGGGCAAGAAAAGGATCATCGCTGAGACAGGTGCAGGTCAGCACGGCGTTGCTACCGCTACAGTATGCGCTCTTATGGGACTTGAATGCTGCGTATATATGGGCAGTACAGATGTTGAAAGACAGTCCCTCAATGTATACAGAATGAGACTTTTAGGCTCGGACGTTGTTTCCGTTGACAGCGGCACAGGTACTCTTAAGGACGCTATCAATGAAGCTTTTCACGATTGGGCAGCAAATATCGAAAATACATACTACTGCATAGGCTCTGTTATGGGACCCTATCCTTATCCTCAGATGGTACGTGATTTCCAGAAGATAATCAGTGAGGAGATGCGCGCTCAGATGATGGAAAAGGAAGGAAAGCTCCCTGACTGTGTTGTTGCCTGTGTAGGCGGCGGTTCAAATGCTATGGGCGCCTTCTATGACTTTATCGGCGATGAGCAGGTTCGTCTCGTAGGTGCGGAAGCAGGCGGCTTAGGTGCTGATACAGATGAAACAGCCGCTACTATTACAAAGGGCTCAACAGGAATTTTCCACGGAATGAAGTCTATCTTCCTTCAGGACGAATTCGGTCAGATAGCTCCCGTTTATTCTATCTCGGCAGGACTTGACTACCCCGGTGTAGGTCCTGAGCATGCAGATCTCCACACAAGAGGCCGTGCGGATTATGTAAGCATCACCGATGAAGAGGCAGTATGTGCCTTTGAATATCTTTCAAAGACAGAGGGTATTATCCCTGCCATTGAATCCGCTCATGCTGTTGCTGCTGCTCTTAAGATAATACCCACTATGAGCAAGGATCAGATCATGGTAATAAACATTTCGGGCAGAGGCGACAAGGACGTTTATCAGGTTGCCCGTTACAGAGGCGTTGAGGTACAGAACTGATACAGAAAGGAAGATAATACAATGAACAGAATAGATAAATGCTTTGAAGAGCTTAAGGCACAGGGCAGAAAGGCTCTTATCACCTTTGTTACAGCAGGAGATCCAGATCTTGAGACCACAGAAAAGGCTGTTCTTGAAATGTTTGACAAGGGCGCTGATATAGTTGAGCTGGGCGTTCCCTTTTCCGACCCTGTAGCAGAGGGCGAATCTATCCAGAGAGCGTCTATCCGCTCACTTTCGGGCGGTACAAATCTTGTAAAGATACTTGATATGATTAAGAATATCCGTACAAAGACCGACAAGCCCTTAGTGCTTATGATGTATATCAACACTATTTTCGTATACGGCACAGAGAAGTTCTTTACACAGTGTGCAGAATACGGAATTGACGGAGTTATCATGCCTGACCTTCCCTATGAGGAGCGTGACGAGGTTCTTGAATATGCGGACAGACACGGGGTATATACTATTAATATACTTGCGCCTGCATCTCACGGCAGAATAAAGAAGATTGCTTCCGACAGCAAGGGCTTTATCTACAGCGTACTTCCTGCAGGAAACGATGCTGACAGCTGCGGCTATGAGGATTTTTTAAATACGATAAAGGAAAATGCTTCCTGTCCCTTTGCGGCTGATTTTGCCGTATCCGATCCCGAACAGGCAGGAAAGATCGCCGCTCTCTGCGACGGTATGATAATCAGTCCCGCTGTGGTAGATATCATGGAAAAGCACGGCAGGGATTCTGTTCCCTTTATTGCCGAATATACAGCAGCTTTAAGAAAGGCACTGTAACAGGTGTTATGTTATGAATGAATATCTGATCGGCTTTTTTACTGAATTTGAATATGATAACAGCGACAGACAGCATTTATTCAGCGCTTATGAAACAATAATTGCAAACGAACAGGCAAACAGGCTTGTTAAGGAGATCCTTGCAGCTTATGAAAAGAGTATCTCAATGGACTATCAAAAAGAATTGTTTCACAGAACAAGACAAATTTCGCAGCTCTCAGGTGTGCATGAATACACCGTCGAACTGCTGGCGTTCATATTAATGTCAAAGCATCTTAAAGAGGTTTATTCCGAAAAAGGACTTGATATGCAGATATATAAAGACAGCGTCTTTGACCTGAAATGGAAGCTTGCGGAATGTAAAGCTGTCAAGGGAATATGCGGTTCATTTGTTTCACCATGGTTCTGCGGATTTTTTGATCTGACCAGATTTGCATTGGGCAGACTTCAGTTTGAGGTTATCACAACATGGCAGGATTATGAAAAAGAAGGTATAAAACTGGAAGCTGATAAAAGCAAGGTTATCAATGTGCATATTCCGAGAACAGGTACACCGCTTGATAAGGAAAGCTGTGATAAGTCATATGCACTGGCAAGAGATTTTTTTAAAGATCAGGTAGGAGAAAATTGTCCGTTTGTATGTTATTCATGGCTTTTATATCCCGAAAACAAGAACATCCTGCCGTCTGATACCAACACATACCGATTTATGTCAGAATATGATATCATCGGATGGGAGGTAAATGACGGAGAGGATTTATGGAGACTTTTTGACACAGAGGAAAAAGATCCTCACAGGCTTCCTTCCGACAGCTCTATGAGACGGTGTTATATCGAGCATCTGAAAAAGGGCGGTAAGGTTGGCTGCGGCTTTGGTGTCAAGCTTTGATTTGTAAAAAAATGAAAAAGCGTTCATACCGTATCGAAAAACGGTATGAACGCTTTTTTTAAGGAATGCTGATTAATGCCATAGGCATCGTTTCAGACCCACGAAAATCCTTTGCCGCAGCGGCAAAATTGACTGAGTGGGTCTTGAAACGATTTGATCAGCTTAAGTTTGTATCCTGCATAAGCTCAAATTCGATATCGAATTCTGTAGTTTCGTTTTCGGTAATGCCCTGTCTGTATACGTGAGCGGTAATACGGTCACCCGGCTGTGTACCTTCAAGAGCCTGCTTTATTGTAGATGCACTGTATATCTCCACGCCGTTAAGCTCAGTGATGATATCTCCTGCCTTAAGCTCGGTATTTGAAATATCACATTCCTCGGCAATAGTCTGAACATATATACCTCTGCGCACACCGTACGCCTCTGCAGTCGTATCATCAAGGGGAGTATAGGTTATACCTACTCTTACTCGTCCGCTGATATAGCCCTGTGAGATAATATCCTCAATGATAGGCTTTGCAAACTGTGTTGTAATAGCAAAGCCGATACCCTCATCAAGAGCTGTGGACTGATACTTTGATGATGTTATACCAACTACCTGACCATACATATTTATAAGCGCACCGCCCGAAACCCCGGGACTCATTGCAGCATCGGTCTGTATACAGGTCATTGTATCTCCGCCTGTGCCTGCGCTTACCTCACGGTCAATTCCCGAAACATAGCCTACTGTTATAGTTCCCGAATAGCCGCCTGCATTTCCGATAGCCACTACCATTTCGCCAAGCTCCAGCTGAGATGAATCACCCAGATCTGCGGCAGTAAGGTTTTCGGCTTCTATCTTAAGAACTGCAATATCTGTCTTGCTGTCCTGACCGATTATTTTAGCCTCGTATTCGCTGTCATCGTCAAGAACTACCTTTACGCCTGCGTTTGCTTCATTTACAACATGAGCGTTTGTTACGATATATCCGTCGGGGGATATGATTATTCCGCTTCCCTGTGAATGAGGATAAAGAGTTGTATCCTTGAATATCACCACATCAACTACAGAGGGGGATACTCTCTTTGCAACGCCTGTTGTTGTAAGCAGACCTGTTTCCTCGTCCTGATAATACTGTGATTCAAGTGCAGGCTTTGGCTGAATAGGTATCTCCACTACTGTACCTGAGCCGCCTGAGGCGTTATCCTGTCCGCCTACAGCCTCTGAGCCGATATCGGACGTTCCGCTGTCGGTAAATGCTAAAATAGCAAGCACACCAATGAAAATAGCGGCGATAACTATTATTATAGCGGCGATCCAGCCGTTTGAAAGTCTCTTCGGCTTTATTTCGGGTGAGCCTGTGTTGTATTCATAGGCAGGGGAGGAAGCTGTATATCCTCCCGAGGTATATCCCATATTCATATTCTGCTGATTATATGCAGGCGGAGGATTATATCCTGCCTGTTGGTTGTTATAGCCGTTCTGTCGGGGATATGGCTGCTGCTGATTATACCCTTGCTGCGAATAAAAATTATTCTGTGGGTTAAAGCCGTTCTGTTGATTAAAGCTGTTCTGAGGATATCCCGCCGCATAGGGATTGTTCTGCATATTGGGATTATAGCCGTTATTATACCCCATGTTATAAGGCTTCTGAGCCTGTCGGGGCGGCATATGATAAGGCGAAGAAAAATCCTGCTCCGCAAAGGGATCGTACCCCTTTGATGTATCGATATTATCTATAACATCAATAACATCTCTCTGAGGAGGTATATTACTGTTTGTATTATTCTGAGGAATATCACTTACAGTATTATCTGTTTGACTATTACTAATTGTATTATCAATAGTATTATTACTTGTTGTATTATCGGCATTCTCTGTCTCAGGGAGATTGCCTGAATTATTCATCTCGTCCATAATGATCCTTTCAAAAAATCACGGGGCAGAGAATATCACTGCCCCGTTTTTAATGAACCACTGATAAAATCGTTTCAGGAATCAGTGTCCTTAATATGTTTTCAGGGAGACGATGTTTCCGTACCGCCCTGCTGCTCCTCGTCCTTCCGTTTCGGAGGGGGAGAGCCTGTGGGGAAAGTAAATTCAAATTCGGTATATTCATCAGGCTTGCTTCGTACAAGTATCGTACCGTTATGAAGCTTGATAATGGAACGGACTATCGAAAGACCAAGTCCCACGCCTGTTTTATCCTTACCCCTGGATTCATCTGTTTTATAGAATCTCTCAAAAACCTTTGAGATCTCATGCTGTTTAAGACCCTCACCCGTATTTCTTATACGGACAGCGGTAAACTCGCCCTTGTCCTCAATATCAAAGCTTATAGTTCCGCCTGTGTTTACAAATTTTACGGCATTTTCCGTAAGATTATAGATAACCTGCTGAGCAAGATCTATATCGGCATTGATATAGAATCTTCCGGAACCCAAGCCCTCTATCTCCACGTTTTTATCGTTGATCCTCTTTTCAAAGAGCAGCGCAGTCTTGAAAATAAGTGCCGACAATTCAAAGCTTTCCGTCTGCAGCTCGATCTCGCCCGATTCATATTTGGAAATATTCAGCATAGAGCGGACAAGTCGTGCAAGTCGGTCAACCTCTTCGGAAACTATACGGAGATAATATTTATGCTCCGATTTTGGAATAGTACCGTCAAGTATGCCGTCAACAAAACCGCCGATCGTAGTCATAGGCGTTTTCAGCTCATGCGATACATTGGAAACAAAGCTTTTCCTGTCCTCCTCGATAGCCTCCAGGGAGCCTGCCATTTCATTGAGGGAGTTACCCAGATAGCCAAGCTCGTTATGCTCGGTAACGGATATCTTGCTTGAAAAATCTCCCTCACCGAAACGCTGAGCCGCCATAGTCATTTCCCTCAGCGGCTTTACAAAGCGCATTATGGAATGATACAGCAGAGGATAAGCCGCCGATATGATAAGCACCGATGCCACAAGGAATGAAATAGTCAGATCCAGCAGATACTTACGCATACTGTCCGTAGCCAGCCTGCCGAAAAGATAGTAGACATTTCCGTTATAGCTTATCTTATAGGACATTGAAAGAAACGTTTCGCTGTAATATCCGCTTAATGTACCGAATTCATAAGTACCGTCACTTGTGGTACGCATAAGGATATTTGCGGGAACAGGTTCGTTTTTGTCTATTCCTATAATACCCTCAGAGGAAGCACAGAGCATGCCGTTTTCGTCAGTGATAAACAAATCGGCACCTGTATTTGCGTGAAGAATGGAATAATAATCGCTGCAAAGCTGAAAAATCTCATCATTGCTGTCACAGGTGATCATTTTGATCTCTGTATACTGAACAGCCTCTTCGGTATATCTTACAAGCTCATTTTTTCTGTCACGCCGATATGTCTCAACGGACATGAAAACGTGTATGCAGCTTATTATTATTACCGCACTTAATAATATTGAAAAGCAAAGGTAGAAAAACTGGGTGAAAATGCTTTTATGCATCTTCTTCCTCAGCCTCGAACTTGTATCCTACACCCCATACTGTCTTAAGAGCCCACTTGTCGGATACATTTTCAAGCTTTTCACGGAGACGCTTGATGTGAACGTCGATAGTACGTGAATCGCCGTAATATTCAAAGCCCCATACCTCGTCAAGAAGCTGATCTCTTGTATAAACTCTGTTGGGGTTGGATGCAAGGTAGAAGAGAAGCTCAAGCTCCTTAGGAGGTGTATCCATAACCTTGCCGTTTACTCTCAGCTCATATCTTGTCATATTGACAACGAGCTTGTCATATTTTACTTCCTTGATCTCGTTATCGGGTGCAGACTGGCTTATTCTTCTTGAAACAGCCTTGATTCTTGCAATAACTTCCTTAGTATCGAAGGGCTTTACAACATAGTCGTCAGCGCCAAGCTCAAGACCGAGCACCTTATCAAAGGTCTCTGACTTAGCTGTGATCATGATGATCGGAACATTTGACTTCTTTCTGATCTCACGGCATACCTGCCAGCCGTCAAGACCGGGAAGCATGATATCCAGAAGAACCACATCAGGCTTAAGGGCATTGAATTTAACCACTGCCTCCTCGCCGTCATGAGAGATCATAACGCTGTAGCCATCCTTTTCCAGATAAAGCTTTAAAAGTTCGCAGATATTGTTATCGTCATCAACTACAAGTACCTTACCAAGTGACATAATTAAATCCTCCCAAATAATATTTTACGTCTTATATGCACGTTTCCGGACTATGCATCAAGCCGGTAATTCAGCATAAAACTATACTATATAATTATACTGCATATTACTGCACTTTTTATTGAATTTTCGTTAACGATATCTGTATTGTTTGTAAATTTAATAAAATATAGGTCTTAAATTTATAAAAACTAAAAAGAAAATTCATTTTCGGGAGTCGGTGGTAGTCATTACATTGACAGTTTCTGACATAATATACCATAAGTACAAAAATGCACGGAGCTTTTAAAATGCTTCCGTGCATCATAAATCACAGATCAATAATTGCGCATTGAGACAAGTCTTGCACCTCGTATTTCCCAGAGATGCTCACTGCCTGCAAAGCTGCTCATAGAGGGCATACCGTTTACACTGCTCCAGCTGCCCTTAAGCCTGCGGAAATATTTTAAATTACCGAAATTCTTTTCCGATACCGCATAGGTGACGGTCTTTTTCTTGCCCTTGCCTATGTCAACGGTCACTGAATTTTTGTCGGGCGTCAGAGTATAGCAGCCCTCAACCGCCGCCTTCGGATTTGCATAGCCTGCAATTAGTCCGCCTGTGCCGTAATCATCAAAGGGTATCTGTGACCCGTTCACACAGCTTATAATGCTGCTGTCCTTCTTGTTCTGTACATAGCCTGCAATACCGCCGTAATATTCCGCAAGATCATATAAAACGCCTGCATTTGTACAGTATTCCACAGTACCGCTGTTCACGGCGCATATTCCTCCCGCATATTTCAGATAGAGATAATCATCTGTAAATTCTCCTCCGTCCTTTACGGCAAGCTCATAAACATTATACGAGCTTGCGATATATCCCTCGAAAACACAGCGGCTGATTTTTCCGCTGTTTGAGCCGACGATACCGCCTGCCCTTGCATCTGCGGCAACTACCGCATTACTGTAGCAATCGGATATGACTGCCCCTGTCATTGACGCATTCTGTCCCACAACAGCGCCTGCAGTACCGCCCGTTTTCATACCGTGCATTCTGCGGCAGGAAGCCACAACTCCGCTTACAAAGCAGTCTGTCACCTGTACATCTGATACATAGGAGGGTATCTGTGAAACGATTCCTCCCACGCAGGAATATTTTGATGTTATATATGCATCGGTAAGCTTTATATTGCGTATCCTCGCACCTGTACCCACTGTTGAGAAAAGTCCGTAGGTATCGGAGGTTAGACCCTTTATTTCATAGCCGTTTCCGTCCAGTACGCCCTTAAAGCCGCTTACAGACTTCCACCTTACGCCGCTTAAATCTATATCATTTTCAAGATGATATACTCCGTCCTTTTTCATGCTCATAAGTTCCTTTGCGGTACTTATTCCGATACTTTCCTTTTCATTGTCATCTGCTTCACATACCGCACAGCTGTCCTCGGTGATATATTCCCCTGCGGAAATACCTGTCATACACATTGATGATGCTATTGCAGCCGCCGACAGTACTGCGATAATTTTTCCGGATTTTTTCATTTTTTGATATTTCCCCTTTCGGATATTTTTCGGTTTCTGTTATATAAACAATTCAGCAGGGTGATTTTTTTCATTTTTTCCCGAATATTTTACTTTCCGCAGCATTTTTTGTATTTTTTTCCGCTTCCGCAGGGACAGGGATCGTTTCTGCCGGTTTTTTTCGTTTTTTCAACAGAGGTGGTATTCCTTTTCATCTGCGTTATTATCTGCGGCATAAGCTGACTGCCGGCAATAGCCGAAAAAAATTCTTGATTGGTTATTTCACCGTTTTTCAGTGCAGAGCATAATTCTTTTGGGTCAACCGTTTTTCTGAAATATTCCGAAAGCATCTTGGGAGAAAATCCGCGATTATACGGAGTAGGCAGATTGTTATTCAGCTCAACGATCAGAGCAACAAATTCTTCAAGCTGAGATGGGTTCATTATTATCTTTAATTGAGTCATTCTTGAAACCAGATTTTCAACAAAGTCTGTATCTTGTGTCATGTGAAGCTCCAGAACGCACTCAAAGGTCATATCATCGGCAGTCTCATGGTCTAATCTGAGCCTGTTGCGGAAAAATTTTCTCAGCTTGTCCGCAAGAGGGATTTTAAGGAAAACATCTTCATTTTTGTATAACAATAATTTTGATTTTTCGGGAATATATAAGGGTTTTCCTTGTTGTACTTCCACAGTCTGATAATAACTGTCAAATCCCGTAACAACAAGGCACTCATGAACAAGCTCACGGTCAATAGGCTTAGATGGGGGTTCGTTTTTATATAATTCCTCATAACCTAAAATAAAATAATAATGTGATTCATGCCGTGCAATTTCAGAAAAAGCAAGAAATTGTTCTTCGGTAAGCATATTTTCATTCTGTTTATTGATTATATCGTATGTGTCCTTTAAAGATATCCTATGATAATAATTAGATAAAGCATTAAAATAATCATGAAGCAGATGAATAGCTTCTTCGGAAAGATCAAGCTTTCTGTACATTCTGTTAATTGTGCTTTCTGCATATATTCTCGGAAATCTGCTCATTTCTAAATTCCCCCGATCTGATTTTATGCTTTATTATAACAGAATAACACATTATAGTCAAGTGTGAAAAAATTTTCGGTATCTATTGACAAAACAAAAAACATGTGCTATTATAATGATATCAAAATGATATCACATAGTCAGAGTATATTATATTATTACAATGTATACATAAAATGATTAACAAAGCAGATTTTCTATTGTATTATTTATACAAATCTGAAAAAAGCTCTTGACAAAACTGTTGCACCGTGATATACTCACATTATGATATATATCGGAATGTGACACACATAAATCATACAAAACATGAAAGGATTGATCTTATGGCAAACGTACTTGAAGTAAACGGTCTTACCAAGGAATATAAAAAGGGAGTCCGTGCCGCAAATGAGGTTTCCTTCTCCGTAAAGGAGGGCGAGATATTCGCTCTTATCGGACCTAACGGCGCAGGAAAAACAACCACTATCAGAATGATATCCACTCTTATCACCCCCACCTCGGGAGACGCTTTGGTCGGCGGATATTCCGTTGTAAAGCAGCCCGACAAGGTAAGGGAATGTATTACATATCTGCCCGATGAAGCAGGCGCATACAAGACCATGACAGGTAACGGCTATCTTAAATTCATGGCGGGTCTTTTCGCAAAGGATAAGGCAGAACAGGAAATGTTCGTAAACCGTGCACAGCAGATGTGCGGTCTTGGAGATCGTCTCAATGAAAAGATCGGCGGCTATTCAAGAGGTATGATAAGAAAGCTGCTTCTTTCAAGAGCGGTAATGACCGCTCCCAAGCTTGCTATCATGGACGAGGCAACATCCGGTCTTGACGTTATAAATGCCCTTGATATCAGAAGAACTATCAAGAACCTTGCAAGAGAACAGGGAATGAGCTTCCTGCTTTCCTCTCACAATATGCTTGAAATTGAGTATGTTTCCGACAGAGTAGGTATCATCACAGGCGGAAACCTGCTGGTAACAGGTACTATTGATGAGCTTAAACAGAAGTATAACGCCGAAAACCTTGAAGAAGTTTTTGAGCTTGTTGTCAATACAAAGTAAGTCATGAAAGGACTGATCATATATGAAATTCAGAAATCTGCTTAAAAAGGAATTAAGCGAGCTTATCACTCCACAGGCTATTTTCAGCATGATATTTACAATGGTGCTGCTTATATTCATGGGTCAGATAATGGGCTCCGCTATGGAGGAGGGCTTTGATACCTCCGAGATAAATATCTGCAATATGGACAACACGGAATTTACGGAAAAGGTGCTTTCACAGCTGGAGGAAAAGGGTTCAAAGCCTAATATGGTCACAATCAGCGGCGAGGACTATGCAGCCGAGCTTGAAAGACTTGACCTTAACAGTGTTATAGTTATCCCCGAAGGCTTTGCAGACAGTATCCTTGTTGATAAAAAGCCTGCCGAGCTCAGATATGTAAGTGAGCTGGGTATCGGATTTTCGGGAACTATGAGCAGTGTATCCGCTTCCGATTCGGTAAGTGCGATTCTCGATACCGCTACAGATGAGATCCTTCTTCAGACCTACGGCATGAATGAAGATGAGATCGCAAGAATAAAGGAGCCTGTTCAGACAGTTGAATTTACCACATTCTCAGGCAAAACCGCAAACATCTCCGCTATGAGCCTTTCTTCTGTGCTTATGATGCAGTCAATGATAGCACCCTTTGTTATCTTCTTCCTGCTTATGATGGCTTCACAGATGATAATGACAGCGATCTCTACCGAGAAGATCGACAAAACTCTTGAAACACTTCTTTCCGCACCCGTACCCCGTATCACAGTACTTATGGCAAAGCTTGTGGCAGCTGTTATCGTTGCACTTCTCAATGCGCTTTCCATGATGATCGGCTTCTTCTTCTACATGACAGGCATGATGGGCAATGTTACAGATATGGTACAGACAGAGACAACAGCAGTTGCGGAAGCAACAGGCGCACTCAATATTGCAGAGGCTATGAATGCTCTCGGTCTTTCTCTCGGAGTAGGCGAATATCTGCTTTTCGGACTTCAGCTTTTTGTTACCGTTGCTATCGGTCTGGCGATATCCCTTATTCTCGGCGCACTTGCAGAGGACGCAAAATCCGTTCAGAACCTTACAATGCCTATCATGATAATGGTAATGATCCCCTTCTTTATCACAATGTTCATGAACGTAAACGAAATGAGCATGGGCATCAAGGCAGTTATGTACATCATTCCCTTTACACACAGCTATCTTGCAATAAATAATCTTATGGCAGGAAATATGCTGCTTTTCTGGGGCGGCTTCGTTTATCAGATAATATTCTTTGCTGTATGTATGTTCTTCGCTGTAAGAATTTTCACTACAGACAAGATCTTTACAATGACAGGCGCTCTTTCCGAAATGTTCAAGAAACAGCAGCAGCCCAAGGCTAAGAAGTGATTTTCCAATCCGCATTTTTTGATCGGAAATATTTAATTTATAAAAATAAAAGCTGCCGCATGGATTATTTAGTCCGTGCGGCAGCTTTATTTGACATAGGGTAAAAAGCAGTCACGTTTGGCAGTGACTGCTTTTTTATTTACCAATATTGTGTTACATGTAAGTCAATAGCTTTACTTTGAGTACAGACTATTTTTATTTATAACGGTATAATATTATTATATTCAAGTATTTGTGAGGTGAAATAATAATGCGTAAAAATGTGGCTTTTAAAAACCATGACAGATTTGTGCAATTAGGTATAGCTATTTCATCTTTACGCAAGGTTCGTGGATTATCACAGGAAGCACTTGCCGAAAAGGCAGGAATTAGCCGTTCATTAATAAGTGTAATAGAATCTCCGAATACAGCAAACAGCTTTTCCCTGGAAACTTTATTTGATATTGCAGATGCGCTTGGTGTATCTCCGGCTGACCTTTTTACTGCTTCTCTTTTTCCTGATGATATCATTCACAGTACAGCAAATACATAAAAACTTATTTATATAGTATAGTGTAATTTTTTGGACAGTAAAACATCGTTGTTACACCTGTCCGTTTTTTTACACATGCTATATGATACAATTATCTCAGAGGCAAATCGCATACAATTAAAAGGAGGAAAAACATTATGCGAAAAATCAAAAATTCTGTTCTGTGTCTGATAACGGCGGTAGGTCTTATATTTAACCTTACCGTAATGCCCGTATCGGCTGCGGACAAAAAGACTGTCACACTGAAAAATCTCCCTGCCTATTCGGGAGAAGCCTATGTGGAGCTTAATGATAATATCCCCGGCTTCTCAAAATCACAGCTTACCCAAAAAAGCTATGAAAAATACAGCAAGCAGGATAAGCTGGGACGATGCGGCACAGCGTCAGCAAATCTCAGCACCGATACAATGCCCACAGAGGAACGTGGTTCAATAGGCGCGGTAAAGCCTACAGGCTGGCATACTGTCAAATATGATATCGTGGACGGAAAATATCTTTATAACCGCTGTCATCTTATCGGCTATCAGCTTTCGGGAGAAAATGCAAACGAGGAAAATCTTATAACAGGCACACGCTATATGAACACCGAAGGTATGCTTCCATTTGAAAATATGGTTGCAGATTATATCGAGGATACGGGAAATCATGTGCTTTACAGAGTGACCCCTGTATTCAAGGGAAACAACCTGCTTGCAAGCGGCGTACAGATGGAAGCATATTCCGTTGAGGATAATGGCAAGGGTATCTGCTTCAATGTATACTGCTATAATGTTCAGCCGGGTATAGAGATTGATTATTCTGACGGAGACAGTGAGCTTATCGATAAAACTGTCAGCTCAATAAAGCTCAGCTACAGCAAATATACTCTTAAAGCAGGCAATTCAAAGACATTTACCGTTTCGGTTTCTCCAAGCTCCGCAAAAAGCACAAAAATCACATGGTATTCAAGCAATACCAAGGTCGCTACAGTAAACAGTAAGGGCAAGGTCACTGCGAAAAAAGCAGGAACAGCAACTATCACTGCAAAGACAGAAAACGGTCTTAAAGCGACTTGTAAAATAACCGTTACAGAAAACACTTCTTCAAAAGTATCCACATCATCTTCAAAGACTACATATATACTGAACACCAATACAAAGAAATTCCATTATCCTTCCTGTTCATCAGTTGATGATATGAAGGAAAGCAACAAAAAGCCTGTCAGCTGTTCCCGTGAAGAAGTAATATCTGACGGATATGTTCCCTGCAAGAGATGCAATCCATAAATACAACCAACTGCTGATCAAATATTTTTCAGACAGTGCCGCATGAAAAAATGCGGCGCTGTTTTTTTGCGGCTCATCACAAACTGTCTTATTGTGCATTGATAAGGTGATATTTCAGAAATAAGCCGCATATATATTCAGTGACGGTATTTTCCGACGGTATATCGGAAGATGAACGTATCAGCCTGTCGCTTGCGGGCGGCAGGTCATGAAATCGCTGAAAGGCGGTCAATTATAAGATCGGAGGTAACATCTTATTATGCAGAACAAGGAAAATCTCAACAACATGGCAAGACGCTACAAGGATGAGATGATGAAGCTCTACAGAAGCACCTCGCCGGGACAGAATACGGTAAGACAGGGTGCAGGCGCATCGGTGGGAATGACACCTGTATGCAATGGGGATAAGTGCAAATTCATGCCCCCCGAGGATATCATTGCGGATATTCCCACAACGCTCCCCAGCTTCGGCGGTACTCCCGTATTATCACCCGAAGAGGCGGCAGCCGTTCAGACACCCAGTCTTGCTTCAAGCGGTGCAGTAAATTTTGATTATAATACAGAGGGGCAGAATATGGAAAACGGTCAGAATATGAACTCGGCAGGTCAGAGGATCTATGTTCCCTATGCGGATAACAATCTCAGCTCGGACAGCTTCGGAGGAATTTATATCAATCCTCTTCCCGACAGCTCACAGACCTCAGATAATACGGGACAGTCCTCAATGACTACCGAAATTCTCCCCGATTTCGAGCTTCCTCCCGATCTTGATGAGGATACCGACCTTTCCAATTCCTCACGAATGGGAGGCTTTTTAGGGGGATATATCATTTCGCCTATCTGGCAGAATCTTACGGGAGACAACGGCTGGGGCTATCTGCAGTTTGAGGTCACCACAGGCTCTCTTGGCAATCCCGTACAGAATGCGACAGTTGTAGTATCAAGATATGTAAGAGGCCGTCTTGTGCTTTCGAGAATACTCAAAACAGGTCTTAACGGTCTTACCAGAATTGCTGTTCTTCCTGCTCCAAGATATTATTACAATCCCTTCAGACCCAATCAGGGCAGACCCTTTGCCGAATACAGAGCGTCGGTCTATGCAAATAATTATTATCCTGTCTATAATATTTCTCTTATGATATACTGCGGTGTAAAGAGCGTTCAGCCTGTTGATATGGTGCCTGTTCCTCAGTATCCCAATCCCGGTATCCAGCCCAGAAGCTAAGGAGGATAAGTGACAGGAACACCCTACATTCCCGAAAAGATCACGGTACATCTGGGAGCGCCTTCCGATAAGTCCGCTCCCAATGTGACCCTTGATTTCCCCGATTATATTGCAAATGTAGCGTCAAGCGAGCTGTTTCCCACATGGCCCGAAACGGCTTTAAGGGCGAATATTTACGCTATCGTAAGCTTTGCCCTTAACCGTATCTATACTGAATGGTATCGTTCAAGAGGTTATGATTTTGACATAACCTCAACCACTCAGTACGATCAGGCGTTTGTGAACGACCGTACTATCTATCAGTCGGTGGAACAGCTTGCAGATGAGCTTTTCAATGATTATGTGGTAAAGCAGGGACAGATAAATCCCTACTTTACCGCCTATTGCGACGGCAGACAGGTACAGTGCGACGGTCTGACCCAGTGGGGAACGGTGGAGCTTGCCGAAAAAGGCTATCTGCCCTATGAAATGCTGCAATATTTCTACGGAAATGATATTGACATCGTGAAAAATGCTCCCGTAAGAGAAAATATCCCATCCTATGGGGGAACACCTCTTGAATACGGCTCGGCAGGTCCCGATGTTGCGCTTATGCAGACAAAGCTCAACAGGATATCAAAAAATTATCCGGCGATAAACAAAATAAATCCCGTTTCGGGAATAATGTATGCGGATACGGAAAATGCAGTCAGGACCTTTCAGTCTACCTTCGGCTTAAAGCCAACAGGGATCATCGACAAAGCCACATGGTATAAGATAAGCTATATCTATGCGGCTGTAAAAAAGCTTGCGGAGCTTGATTCGGAGGGGGTACTGCTTGAAGAGATACCCCTGAATTTTTCCGATGTTATACAAAAGGGCGATACAGGCTTCCGTGTACGTCATCTGCAATATTATCTTGCGGTGATCGGTCAGTATTATAAGTATGTTGACCCTGTTGACATTACAGGCAATTTCGGAGAAATGACGGAAAATTCGGTAAAAAGCTTTCAGAGGGTATACGGTCTGCCCGAAACGGGCGTAGTTGACCGTGACACATGGCAGGATATTTACCGTGCCTATGCGGGAATAGTGGAAAATGCTCCCGTAAGCACAGGAGGAGAAAGCCTGCCCCTTTATCCCAATGTAGTTCTCCGTGAGGGTATGACAAGCGAATATGTAAAGGTGATGCAGGAATATCTTACATATATCCACAGGTCATATCCCGAAATTCCCGAGGTAAGCGCAACGGGATATTACGGTCCCATAACGAAAAATGCTGTGACCCTTTTCCAGCAGCGCTTCGGACTTGAACCTACGGGCACTGTAAATGCAAATACATGGAATGAGATATCCTCGGTATATTCAGATCTGTATTACGGCTATGTGAAAAAGCCGGGGCAGAATCCGGGATATACCATAACATAAGGAGCTGAGTGTGAATTATTCCGACAATGAAAAAAAGCTCCACATAAGAGAGCTTCAGAGCTATTTAAGAACAATTTCATTTTATAACCCTGCGATACCCCGACTTATCCCCGACGGCTTCTATAACGAGGAGACACGGGCGGCGGTAAGGCTTTTTCAGAATGAATACGGTCTGCCTGTAACGGGGGAGACCGACTCTGTAACATGGGACGAAATATATAAAATATATCTGAAAGCGGAGGAATATCTGGGAGCGGCTATCGGTATAATGCCCTTTTCGGGCGGCATACTGAAAACGGGAGAAAGCGGAGCGGCTGTATATATGCTGCAGATAATGCTGTGGGAGATAGCACAGCTGTTTCACGGTTTTCCCTCACCGAAGATCACGGGAATATATGACGAGCCTACCGTAAAAGCGGTCCGGAAGATACAGTCCGCTTATGGTGAAAAGCCTACGGGCGAAACGGATATTTTTCTCTGGAACAAGATAACGGAAATGTTTAATCAATTCGCAGTTGATCAATTCGCAGTTGATCAATTCGCAATGCGCAATGCGTAATGCGCAATTAATTATGGAAAAAGGACTTTTGTCGGATATTCTCATATCTGACAGAAGTCCTTTTTGTGAAATCATGTATTTATAGTTACGAATTAATAATTGCGAATTGCGAATTACGCATTGCGAATTGCGAATTGCGCATTGCGAATTACGCATTACGCATTGTCAAACCTTGCCATAACAGCGGCGGCGCATTTTATACCGTCAACGGCGGCGGACATTATTCCCCCTGCATAGCCTGCGCCCTCTCCGCAGGGATAAAAGCCTGTTTTTCCGATAGCCTGACAATCCTCACGGCGTGTTATCCTTACGGGAGATGATGTACGTGTTTCGGGAGCTGTAAGCACTGCTCCCCTGTCTCCCCAGCACTGCATTTTCCGTGAAAATACTCCGATACCCTCTTTCATCATGTCGGTAATGTATGGGGTCAGGAATTTATTGAAATCGCATGGACGCACTCCGCATGCGTATGTAGGAGCAACAGAAGGAGAAGCTATAGAGACATTTCCGTCAAGAAATGCTCCCACAGTAAGTGCAGGCGCTTCATATCCTCCCGAAGCGGAATATGCCCTCTGCTCGATCTGACGGGCAAAGGCTACCCCGTCAAGAGGATCATTTCCGAAATCCTCGGGAGAAACCGACACCACCAGCGCCGCATTTGCATTTTTTCCGTCACGGGCAAACTCGCTCATTCCGTTGGTGACGATAGTTTTTTCTTCGCTCTGTGCAGGCACAACCGTTCCGCCGGGGCACATACAGAAGGTATATACCGCTCTTCCGTTCTTTCGGTAGGAAAGCTGATACTCACCCTGCGGAAGTGACGGATCATCGGCATATTTTCCGTACAGACTGTAATTTACCGATTCCTGTGTATGCTCTATCCTTGCACCGCAGGAAAAAGGCTTTGCTTCCAGTACAAGTCCTTTTCTGCAGAAAAGCTCAAAGGTATCCCTTGCGCTGTGTCCGACAGCGGCGATCACTGCCGATGCGGGATATTCCGTACCGTTTGCCGTTACCGAAGCTATTTTGTCTCCCGAAAAGGAAATATCGGTTATTTTGCTGTTAAAGTGTACCTCGCCCCCAAGCCCGATAATACGCATACGTATACGCTTTACGATATCACGGAGCTTATCCGTTCCGATGTGGGGCTTTGCCTTTGTGAGTATTTCATCGGGAGCGCCCATTTCATGAAGCTTTTCAAGTACGTGTCTGCATAGGGGATCGCTTATCCTCGTTGTAAGCTTTCCGTCCGAGAAGGTGCCTGCGCCGCCCTCTCCGAACTGTACATTCGTTTCCTCGTCAAAGGCTTTGTTATGCCAGAAATTATTTACTGCCGCTGTTCTGCTGTCAACATCTGCGCCCCTTTCAAAAACTATGGGACGATATCCGTATTCCGCAAGTGTAAGTGCGGCGAACATTCCCGCAGGACCGAAGCCTGCAACAACTATTCTGCCCGAAGGCTTTTCGCTGCCGATAACAGGGGAAAAGGGAGTATACAGAACAGGCGAACATTCCTTTATCCGTGCGCAGAGACGTTTTTCCATACCCTCGGGAAGCTCCAGCCAAACTGATGCTACAAGGTGGATATTTTCTCTTTTCCGTGCGTCAAGGGATATCTTATGCACTCCCGACCGTATAACGCTTTCAGGCTTTACCGAAAGCTTTTTCAGGGCGGCAGCGGTTATAGCGCCCTCGTCGGAGCCTACAGGGGATTTTATCCCCGATATTATTATTGCCATTGAAAATTCTCCTTTGCAAGCTGCTTTGGAATGTCCGGTTACTCCGTCTTGACCTTGGCCTGAACATAAACATTAAGAGTAGCAGAGCCTGCATTGATCCATATATCATCGTGATTTGAAATAGTAAAGCTGACAGGCACGATATACGAACCCTCCTGATTGCTGAAATCGGAGTTGAGCATATCTATCTGACAGGTAACATCGGTGGAGGTAAGATCGTCTATCACATCATCGGGACCTATAAAATAGGGCATCAGCGTAGATGTTATAAGCTCAAAGTCATACTGTGAGGGCTTGTTAATTATCTGGATAGTATTTCCTCTGATAGCCACCAGCTTTTTGGAAAGTCCCTCAGAAGGACAGGTCACCGTAACGGAGCTTAATCCCGAAAGATTTTCATAGCCGTCGGGCAGGATATTTTCCATACTGAAATTGAAGGTAGTTCCCAGATCCACCTCACGCATATTGATAGTACCGATATTTATGCTTGTGATATCCTTTATCTTATCGGAGGGAGCGGCAATTTCAAGAGAATCAGCCGAAAGCTGAAGCTTTTCCCTGAAGCCGTTCACATCAAAGCCCTCGGGAGCATTTACTATGCTTACCTCCAGAGGCAGACTCTGACGTACATAAACAGGTATCTGCACAGTAAAATCAGTCTTGTCGTAGGTGATATTTCCGTCTGCTGTTGAGATTATCACGTTGTTATTGTAAAGTACGATATCCTCCGTGGTAAATTCATAGGAGGAGGAAAGGGTCACAGGATTTGGTGATGATACTCTTACCTTAACATCGGTAATTGAATCAAGCTGATTTTCGGGACCTGTTATAGATATGGTTTTATCGGATATGATAACAGGCTCACGGCTCATATATCCGTCAGCGATATTGATGCTGGAATCAAGCTCGGCGGATACTTCAAACTGTCTTGTGATTATCTTTTCAAAGGATACAGTAATAAGCTGAGGCTCAATTTTATTGATATCAAAGGTTTTTCCCGTATTGTTCACAAGCTCCAATGGGAGAGTATATTTTCCTGCGGAGGTGATATTCTTAACATCAACGGTAAGTGAAAAATCCTCCGAGCTTAAATTACCTATCTGACCTCTGTCTCCCGTGATGAATACGGTAGCGGTCTCCTCTGAAACAGATTCCGCTTTAAGAGAGTTTGCTTCCGCATAGGTATCTGTCAGGGTTATTTCAACGGGAACATTATATAATGTTCTGCTGATAGTGGGATAAACGCTTATTGAAATAGCGAACCATATAATAATGGCAAGCACTATTGAAAGGATCTTTGTGGAGGTATTGGTCTTTACCATTGCCGAAAGCTTTTCCTTCATAGCCGCTGTGCCGATAGAGTCAAAATTCAGCATATATGCTCTGCCCTTCCTTAATTCTTATTCTTGCCGAAAAGACGCTTTTTTTCCGCTTTCGGCTTGGGGGGATTGGTCTTTTTCTGTGCGGCGGGTCTTGATGTCTTTTCGGAGATTATACGGTCACGGAGATATTTTTTCAGCTCATCGCGGCTTAAGCCTCTTGTAAGCTTTCCGTTTTCCGCAACGGATATTGCGCCCGTTTCCTCCGATACGACAACTACTATGGAGTCGGAGTTTTCGCTCATACCGATAGCAGCACGGTGACGGGAGCCAAGCTCCTTGTTGATACGCTCCTCGTTCTGCGGCTTGGGCAGAAAGCAGGCTGCCGCAAGAATTATACCGTCACGGATAATAACAGCGCCGTCATGCAGAGGTGTTTTAGGATAGAATATATTACCGAAAAGCTCCTTGCTGGGAACTGCCTGCATTACTGTACCCGTTTCGATCTGTTCACCCAGCTTTGTTTCCATTTCCACAACGATAAGCGCACCTGTTGCCGTAGATGAAAGATCCTGACAGGAATCGCATATAGCGTCAATAGCCACATTCCATTTTGCAGATAACTCACTCTGGGATTCGGGGGCGAATACCCTGTCTATCTTTGATACCTTTGATTGACCCAGCTTTTCTACGGTACGTCTCAGCTCAGGCTGGAAAAGCACGATAATGGCAAAAAGCCCTACCTCCATGGCTGTATCCATAAGATAGGAAAGTGCTTTCATCTTAAACAGGTTTGCAAGCAGATATACTGCCGCAAGAATAAGTATTCCCTTGAAAAGACCGCCTGCACGTGTCTCTCTCATAAGACGTATCAGTGTATATATAAGGAAGGCAAGCGCCGCAATATCCAGCATATCCCATAAGGTTATGGGAAGTATACTGGCTATGGTATTGCCTATTTCATAAAGTAGATCCATATTATCAGTTTCCTCTCAGTTCTGCCCTTGGGGCAATATATGCTTTTATACCATACATTATAATTATACCATATAAGATAAGCTTTTTCAAGGGGATATATAAAAACTCATACGACAAAAAATGACCGCATCATATATATGATACAGTCATTTTTATATAAATTTTACCTGCAGCTTATTTTACGGAATTATTAAATATAAAATCCGAAACCATATCAAGCACCTGTGTTGACCAGAATTCCCGTCCGCCGTGATGTGAGCCCTTCATCGCATAGAAAACAGCGGATTTTCCCTGTTCCTTAAGCTTATCGTAAAGCATACAGCTTTGTCCGAAGGGAACAAGCTCATCATTTGTGCCGTGGAATATAAGTATCGGCGGTATTTCTCTTTCGGAGGATATATAGTTCATGATTATTGTAGGCTCTGCAAGCTGAGGATTTTCATGAACATTTTTCTGTCCGATAAGATATCCCTCGGGACTGTCAGGCAGGATATGATCCTGTGACGAAAGCTCATCGTTCATGCGTGTTATATCGGTAGGACCGTAAAAGTCGATAATTCCCCTTACTTGTGAGGAATATTCACTTAAATAATCCTCTTCAAACTCGGGTATACCTGCCGTAAGACCTGCCATAAGGGCGGTATGTCCTCCCGATGAATCGCCCATAAGGAATAAATTATCAGGGTCAATACCGTATTTGTCGGTCTGTGAGCGCATAAATCTGACTGCCGCCTTTACATCGAGAGCCTGTGCGGGAAAAGGGGCAGCGTCCGAGCCTCTGTACTGTACCGATGCAACTGCGATACCTTTATTTACAAGATGACAAAGACGGGGGATAGTCTGAGGTATATTCTGCCAATGAAATGCCGAGCCTGTTACATATATAAGAAGCGGCGTGCGTTTTGTTATGTCATCGGGAAGAAGCAGCTGTATATAAAGCTCAGCTTCGGCACGTTCAATATATTTTATGTCTCTGATATAATTCATTTCATGGTTGTCACATCGTGGAGAAATTGTTATCATACCCTCAGAAAATGAAGGACTTTCGGGGAATTTTTCTCTGGGGATATTCTGCGGCTGTACCATGTTTATGCACGTCCTTTCGTTGTTTATATACATATATAGTATATCACTGAAAAGCCCGAAAGTCAACAAAAAGCACTGCAGATCGTTTTATGCTATACAGTGTACCTTTTGGCAATATACCGAAAATGTGCCACTTGACCAAATCCTCAATACATGATATAATAGAAAGGATAAAAAACGAAAGGAGCGGACGGTTGAAGATATCCGATAGAACTGTTATAAATAAAATATGCTGTGCCGCACTTTCGATGCTTATTCTTTCGGGCTGTGCCGAAAAAAATGATGATAACGGCACCTATGAAACAGAAGCTGTGACCTATAAGGTCATATACGAAAACAATGGTTATGTAAGACCCGATGATTATTATAATTCTGAGATAGGGACGGAATATATAACCGTACCGCCTGAAATGCGTATAAGCTATGGCTATGAGCAGCTTGAAAAAAATGAACGTCAGGTGTATGATATAATCCTGGAGGCTGTTATAAACTGTGAAGAAACAGTGGAAATACCCAATATTGACCGTTCGGGAAAGGTATATAATAAGCTTCTGGAGCTGTTAAGGTGCGAAAATTCAGCACTTTTCCATATAAAACGGCGTGAAACGGGTCAGACAGGACTTGCCGCGCAAAGCTTTACCCTTGAAATAACCTACAGCTATACTCCCGAACAGGTAAATCGTATGATACGTGAGACGGAAAAGCAGGCGGATAATATTCTTGGTCTGATAACCGATGATATGGACGATTATGATAAGCTTAAGCTGTTTCATGACAGTCTTATCATAAACTGCAGCAGCGATATCGACGGTGAATACGCAGATACCGTTTACGGTGCGCTTGTGGATAAAAAAGCTCTCTGTGAGGGCTATGCAAGAGCGTTTTCCTATCTGTGCAGCAGAAGCGGAATTGAAAATATCATAGTTACGGGTACAGCGGGAGAAGCTCATATGTGGAATATGGTCAAGCTTGACGGAAACTGGTATCATGTTGACGTTACATGGGATCACCCCGACAGACTGCTTTCCGAGCATTATCCCGATATGGTGCTGTATAATTATTTCCTTGTCAGTGATGCCGATCTTACCGGCAGCCGCACTATTGATGACCGTATGTTCACCCCTCCCAGAGCCACAAGCAGTATCATGAATTATTTTTATCATGAGGGAATGTATGCGGACAGCTATGAAGCTGCGCTGAATGTTATAGAAACAGGCTGTGCGGAAGCAATATCGGAAAATCGTCACAGCTTTATGGTGAAGCTTGCCTCCGATCAGCTTTACAGCGATGTTATTGGCCGTCTTTCCGCAAGAGCGGACAGCTCGGCGGATACAGATATTTCCGCCGCCATGCAGAGAGCAGGCTTTAACGGCAGAATAAGCTATACCGATATGTATTCCTCCGGAAGAGTGATAGTCTTTCTTCTGGATTATTAAGGAATCGCTGATTAAAGGAGTAGCCATCGTTTCATGACCCGCTCAGTCAATTCTGCCGCTGCGCAAAGATATTTTCGTGGGTATGAAACGATGACTGCGGCTTTGAACCGTGATTTCTTAATAAAATATCCCTGTAAGGTTTCCTTAAGGAAGCTTACAGGGATATTTTTGTTCAGGGAAATGCTGACTAAAGCATCAGGTGTCGATAGGTGTGAATTCCTCAAAATCATCATCTGCGTCGATATCTACCGCAGGGACAGAAGATTTCTTGTCATCGTCGGTATCATCTGCAGGAGATGCCGCATATATCGGGATATTGTCCGCAGCTTCTGCAGCAGCCTCTGCAGCCGCTTCAATGGCAGCGGATTTTTTGTTTTTCTTGGAGGTCATAACAAGCTTGTCGATATTGGCAAGTACCTGTTCCTCGATCTCCTTCATTACCTCAGGATTATTCTTGATATAATCCTTTGCGGCTTCACGTCCCTGACCGATTTTCTGATCCTTATAGGAATACCATGCGCCGCTTTTCTTTACAACATCAAGCTCAGCCGCCATGTCAATAACCTCGCCTGTTCTTGAAACGCCCTGACCATAGAGCATATCAAACTCGCACTCCTTGAACGGAGGCGCTACCTTGTTCTTTACGATCTTGCACTTTGTTCTGTTGCCTACGATCTCGGAGCCGTTCTTTATTACCTCACTCTTTCGTACCTCTATTCTTACAGAGGCATAGAATTTAAGGGCACGGCCGCCGGGAGTGGTTTCGGGGTTGCCGTACATAACGCCGATCTTTTCACGTACCTGATTGATAAATATCGCAACACAGTTTGTCTTTGAGATAACGGAGGTAAGCTTTCTCATAGCCTGAGACATAAGTCTTGCAAGCTGTCCTACGTGAGTATCGCCCATTTCTCCGTCGATCTCCGCCTTTGTTACCATAGCCGCAACCGAGTCAAGTACGATACAGTCGATAGCTCCCGAGCGGACAAGGGATTCCATGATCTCAAGAGCCTGCTCACCGCTGTCAGGCTGTGAAACAAGCAGATTATCAACATCAACGCCAAGTGCCTTTGCATATACAGGATCCAGAGCATGCTCAACGTCGATAAATGCCGCAGTTCCGCCCAGCTTCTGTGCTTCCGCAACGACCTGGAGCGCAACAGTGGTTTTACCTGAGCTTTCAGGACCGTATACCTCAACGATACGTCCTCTGGGAACACCGCCGATACCGAGGGCAAGGTCAAGGGTCATTGAGCCTGTGGGAATATGGTCAACATTATAGCTGTATGCTTCGCCAAGTCTCATTACCGCACCCTTGCCGTATTGCTTTTCAAGCTGAGCTATTGCCATGCTGAGAGCCTTGCGCTTTTCCTCATCTGTAAGCTTCTGACCCTGAACTACATTCATTTTTTTATCATTTTTCTTCTTTTCAGCCATAACTTATCTCCGTTCTCCGTAAGTGCAGATCACCTACAGCAGTATTTTTTTCGGGAATATTTCCCTTTCCGTATACTATTATATCATATAAGCTGTCCAAAAGTACGGACAGCTTATATGGAACCGCTGAATAAATCACTTCCGTATTTTTTATGTATCAATCAAGCGGATAATTCTGCAGGTCGGGAAGTTCATCTAAAGTGAGAACTCTTTCGTGATTATATGCCTTGTTTAAAATAGTCTTTTCGGTGTATTCTTCGTTGATAACAACACCCAGCTTAAGAGTGAAGGGATCGCTCCATGTACCCCAGAAAAGCCATCTTGAATTACCCTCAAATACCTTGTCGGGATCCATAACACAGCCGTTTTCGGTAAGTGCAACAAGCTTTGTTTCCTCGCCGTAATTGTTGGCAAGGTCGGCAAAGCGGCCGCTTTGAGCGGAATATACACGGTTTCCCGCATAAATATCCCAGCCGCATATATCAACGGTCTCGTCACCCGGATACCAGTCCTGAGACTGACCGTTCCATACCCAGATAAGATTTGTTAGACCATGCTCATTGGTCATCTTGTCATACATAACGTTCCAGAGCTTTTTGTAGCTTTCCGCTTCGCAGTTGCCCCACCAGAACCAGCCGCCCGAAGCCTCGTGAAGAGGTCTCCAGAGAACAGGAACGCCTGCATCGCAAAGCCTTTTCAGCTGCTCCGCCATGTTGTCGATATCGTCCATAAGGAGCTGATATGCCTTTTCGTCCTCGCCGTTCATTATCTTGTCAAGGTCAAGGTTTGAGCCTTCCTTGTAGAAGGAGCTGTACCAGGGATTTTCCGAATCATTCTTTGCATATTCCTCGGGAGTTGTCCAGTGCCAGCAAAGCTGTACTATTCCGCCGCCGTTCTTGTACCAGTCGTATGCATATTCAACAGTTCTTGATTCAGTGCCGTGAGCCTTGCTGCCTAAGCTGTAATTACCCACATCAAGACCCAGCACGGCAAAATCCTTGCCTGTTTCGGCACGGAGCTTCTGTATCTCCGAGGATTCTCTGCCCTTTTCCGCATACTGTCCCGAAAGAGAATATTTTCCGTAAATATCACAGAGGAACTTATAAAGCCTCTGTGTATTTTCATCTGCATCGGGATTTGAAAGTGCCTTTGTTACCTTGTAGGTATCCTCGGTAACAGCTGTGGATTTTGTCATTTTAAGACAGTCTACATATACATATCCCCAGTAGGGAAGCAGCTTTATTTCATGGTCGCCCTTTTCAAGATATACATTCATGACCATGCTGTCGCCGAAGCTTTCCTTTGTGGTGGTGGTTATCTCGCCGATACGCTCGCCGTCCGCTTCAACATAGTTTACTCTGCCCGGATCTCCCATAGTGGGGAAATTAAGGTCGTAAAAGCCCGAATATTCGCAGGATACGGAGAATGTAATGCTGTCTCCTTCCTGATTGAGACCGTCAACATATCCGCCGCCCGATGTCATGTCTCCGCCGTCCTTTGCAGCACATGAGCCTGTGAGCGCGGCTGTTTCCGCTTCACAGACAGCCTCATAGCCGTCGGGAACATCATTGGGTGTAAGGGGATAATCGGAAAGATCGAGATTTTCATTGAATTCCGTTCTTATTTCGCCGAATACCGCATTGATACCGTCATCGGCGGATTTTTCCCCTGCTGCTGTTTCCTCTGCCGCAGCAGTGTTTGCATCTGCATTGTTATCGTCAGACGGAGCATTATCCTCTCCGCCGCTGCAGCCCGAAAATACCGAAAGGCTCAATGCCAGAGCTGAAATTATCGCTATACTTTTCTTAAATCTCATAGTAACTCCTATTATATTATAATTCGCCGTGAGCGTGTCTTGTAACATGACAGCCGATATTTACCGCAACAGGCAGACCCGCAATATGAGTAGGAGCCTGTTCTATACCTACGCTGAGACAGGTAGTAGTTCCGCCGAAGCCCTGAGGACCTATTCCCAGCTTGTTTATCTTTTCAAGGATATTTTTTTCCATATCCGCATAAAGAGCCTTGGGATTCTTTTCGGAAATATCCCTGCAGAGTGCTTTCTTTGCAAGGAAAGCGGAATATTCAAAATCTCCGCCGATACCTACTCCGATGACCATAGGAGGACAGGGATTGCTGCCTGCCTCTGCCGCAACGGATACTACATAATCCTCGATCTCGCTGACAGATACAGAGGGATTGAACATTTTCAGCTTTGACATATTTTCGCTGCCGAAGCCCTTGGGACAAACATCTATTCTGACGGTGTCGCCTTCTGTTATTACCGTATGTATAACGGCAGGAGTATTATCCCCTGTGTTTACTCTTTCGATAGGATCGCCTACTATTGAGCAGCGGAGATATCCTTCGGTATATCCTCTTGAAACGCCCTTGTTTATAGCTCCGTAAAGTGAGCCTCCCGTAAAATGTACGTCCTGACCTATTTCAAGAAAAATAACCGCCATGCCCGTATCCTGACAAACAGCGATCTTTTCATCTCTTGCAGCGTCGATATTCCGTGCAAGGTCGTTTAAAACCTCCTTGCCAACAGGGGATTCTTCCTTTTCCGCCGAGCATCTGATACAGTTTTCAAGAGAACTTGGAAGATATAAATTTGCGTCGATACAAAGCCTGCGGACAAGCTCTTCTATTTCGGAAACATTGATTTCCTTCATATTATTACATTCCTTTCAAAATCTGAGCAGATCATAAAATATGCTCTTTTTTATAAACGCACTTACCCTCAATAAACGTCATAACAACATTTGTCATAATATCAAGAGGATCGCCGTCAAGAAGAACAAGGTCAGCGTCGAGACCGACGGAAATACTGCCTGTCCTGTCGGATATTCCCGTTATTTCAGCGGCATTTACGGTTATAGCCTTTATCGCTTCCTTACGGGGCAGACCTGCTTTTACGCAGAAAGCCGCACTTGCCGTAAGATAATCCAGCGGCACCTCGGGGTGATCGGTGCAGACAGATATTTTTACGCCATGTTCATGAAGTACAGCGGCATTTTTTACGGTAAGCCTTGCAAGCTCGGGCTTTCCTCTGTCACATATGACAGGACCGATATTTGCGCTTACGCCCTTTTCACCAAGGATATCCGCTATAAGATGTCCCTCGGTGCAGTGTACAAGCACATAATCAAGACCGAATTCCTCGGCAATGCGCACAGCGGTCATGATATCGTCCGCACGGTGACAGTGAAAATGCGCCTTTATCTCTCTTTTCAAAAGCGGTATAAGCGCCTCCGATTTCATATCAAAATCGGGAGCGTCTCCGTCCTCCTCAGCGGCGGACTGTTTCTGTTCCATATATCTCTGAGCGGTAAAAAGAGCCTCCCTTATCAGAGCGGCGGTAGCCATTCTTGTCATGGGAGCCTCGTCCCTGTCGCTGTAGCAGGACTTGGGATTTTCACCTAATGCAAGCTTAATGCCTGCCTGTCTGATAAGCATCTCATCGGCACAGCGTCCCCATGTTTTCACAGCAATAAAATCGCCGCCTATGGGATTTGCCGAGCCGCAGCCCGTTACGGCACAGGTAACGCCGAAGCGGACAGCGTCCTTAAAATAACCATCGGTAAAATTAAGACCGTCGATCGCCCTCAGATGAGGAGTCACAGGGTCGCTTGATTCATTTACGTCCTCACCCTCCATGCCTGCACCGTCACCGATAAAGCCTATGTGGGAATGACTGTCAATAAAGCCGGGCATCAGCAGCATTCCGCCGCAGTCAATATCGCCTTCTGATATTTTCGGGGGTATACCCTCACAGACAGCGGCAATTCTGCCGTTTTCCACTGAAATATATCCGTTTTCGATAACAGGGGAGACAACAGGGTCGATTTTTGCATTGTATATAAGCATATATTATTCTCCGTATCAGCCGAGACCGCACTCGTCGTAGTCCTTCCAGCGCTCATTATAGTTATAATTGCTTACCAGTCTGTAAACAATATAGCCTGCAGAGGCGAGGAACAGAAACAGCGCCGCAATAATGGGAGCGGAAACATGAAAAAGCTTAAGAGCACCCATAGGCTCAGGTCTGCTTACAGCTTCAGATTTTTTCATAGCATATCGTCCTTTCTTATTCTGAAAATATATTATTTTTGTGCATAATAATCTCTCTGTGCAACAGCCAGCCTGTCGCACCGTTCATTTTCGGGGTGACCTGCATGACCCTTTACCCATTTGAGCGTAACGTTGTGGGTATCTAAAAGAGCAAGGCATTTTTCCCAGAGGTCTGCATTCAGTGCAGGCTTTTTATCCGACTTTATCCAGCCGTTTTTCTGCCATGACCTTGCCCAGCCCTTTTGTATGCTGTCGCATACATATTTGCTGTCGGTAGTGAGAATCACATCGCAGGGGCGTTTCAGTGCAGACAGCGCTTCGATAACAGCTGTCAGCTCCATGCGGTTATTGGTAGTTTCTGCTTCGCCGCCCGATATTTCCTTTTCGTGTTCACCGTATCTGAGTACTGCGCCGTATCCTCCCGGACCGGGATTTCCTGAGCAGGCTCCGTCGGTAAAAATTTCAACTGTCATTTTATTATGCACCTCTCAATCCATACATATTTATTATATAATCATATGTAAAATATGTCAAGTAAAAAAATCCGAAAAGCATATTTTTACTGCTTTCCGGATCTGTTTATACCTTATCCTTTACCTTTTTTACAGTGGAAAAAGCAAGCACGGGAAGTGAAACAAGCTCACATATACCAAGTATCACACGCAGAATATCGGGAAGTACGATACCGATAATACCCGACCCTGCAAGGATCAGTGTGCTTATTCCTATGATCATAAGACTTGTACTCCACATGATATTTATCAGTTTTCCGCTCATAGACTTATTCCTCCGCCGCTTCGGGATAACAGCCTGTCAGCGGCTGACTGTCCCTTATCTGTTTAGGACTCATTTTTCCGTTATTTACAGGAGGTGCTTCATTGCACCATAGAGTATATTCAATATCCTGACCGTCCTCAGATACAACAAAAAGATAATATCCCGAAAAATTGCTTCCCACATAAGACAGCAGATCAAGCTCTGTACCGTCGCTGCCCTTTGCAAGACCGTCATTTCCGCCTGTGAATATCGTTCCGCCCTTGGGAGATTCCTTCTCATTGGCGATCCTGTTGATTATCTCGGTTTTTGCGGATATGTATATACACTTGGCGTTTCTGTTTGCGGCAGCGATATTTGCGTCCCTTACATACCCGAATATAGACGGCACGATTATAGCGGCAAGCGCACCGATTATAGCAATTACCACTATCATTTCAATAAGCGTAAAGCCTTTTAATTTCATGATAATATCCCCCTTTTATTGTCCCATTATGCTTTATGTGAAAATTATAACATATGCAAATCTTGTTGTCAATTACAATTCTGATACAAGATTTGAAAATATATTGTAATAACAGAAAAAACCGTCCTGTTTCCGTAAAAACAAGACGGTAATATTATTTTCCGATTATGAATACCGCTGTGCCGAAAGCCGACACAAGCCTTTTCCGTGATTTTGCGCGGAGCATGTCAATATCCATAAGGTATTTCTTTCCCCAGCTTGATATGACAAGCTTATCGTTTTCTATCGCCGTAACGACCATATAATGTGCCTTTGCACGGGATATCCGCTCTTCATCGCCGTACAGCCTCATTTCAAAGCCCTCGTCCTTTTCGGGACAATATACTGCTATCGGAACAGGCATGTCCGAACTTAAAGAATCCGATATTTTCCTGATAAGCGTCTCACGGCGTGTTATTCCGACAGGATAATAATATATTCTCCGTGACAGAAATCTTCCGCAGCCGCGCATAAAACGTACTCCGTCTGCATCGGGAGTGATATGTTCGGCTGCCGAAAGCACTGTCTCATAGAATTTTTCCGAGGATATGGTAAGCTTTCCTGTTTTCGCTCCGTCAAGATATGCAAGAATATCCGAAGCGGCGACCGCACCGCAGCCGAAGCCTGAAAGCCGTTTGTTATAATCCGATGAAAGCAGGGGAGAGCTTTCGTCATATAATAGCTGCTGTCTGCCGCCGTAAAGCCTTTCGCCATTCGGCGCAACAACACTGATAAATCCGCCCTTATCCGAGGGCATGGAAACATTCACCATATTATTTCATAAATACGAAGGATATAAGCTCAAACAGCGGACGATCCTTGAAGAATGTGCCTGTCCAGCCCTCCTTGCTGTAATCTGTGGATATCTTAAAGAAAAGGGAGTGTCTGCCCGTAACATTTTTTACAACGGTATTTATAACTCCGCCGTCACGGGTAACATCAAAGCTTCCGATCTCTTCTCCGTCCTCACCGTCAATAAGTATATGCACGGTGCAGTCGGTGCCCAGTCCGTATGTTTCTGCGGAAAATTCCATGGTACTGCTTGAAAAGTCATCGCCGAAATCAAAATATTTATAGCCTATTACCGCACCGTCGGTAATACCTGTGATCACACGTCTGAACTGATTCTTTTCGGTGACCATGATCCTTTCGCCCTTTAATACACAGGCGATCTCGGCAGGAGTTATCTTATAAGGGGAGAGAGAATCCTCAAAGCCGAGAGAGGTCATTTCAACAGTGGGGATAGTGCCGTCGGGGAGAATTTCGATCTTTTCGACGCATGCCCTTCTTGACATGATAGTACCGTTTGTCATACGGTGGTAGAAGATATACCACTGACCGTTTATGCATGCTATTGATCCGTGATCGTTTCCGCCGGGATAGTCAACGCCGTTATCCACGATATATCCTCTGTAGGTGAATGGTCCTGTAGGCTTGTCCGATGTAGCATAGGCAAGTCTGCTTCCCCGCTTTGGAGAATAGATCATATAGTATGTGCCGTTTACCTTGCGCATGGAAGCCGCCTCAAAGAAAAGCTTATCGCTGCTGTCAAAACCTCCTTCGTCTGTTATTTCAACAGGGATAAAATGTTCGATGCAGCTGTTGTCCTTTATGCGATACATTGTACCGGGATCCACCTCTGCCATAAAGGAACGCTCAAAGCCGCAGTAGATATATACTCTGCCGTCATCGTCCACAAGCACGCCCGGGTCTATGAACCAGCCGTTGCAGCAGATCTCATCGGGTATAGTATATTCATAATGAGATAAAAATCTGAATGGTCCTTCGGGTCTGTCGCTTACGGCAACACAGCCCTTTGAATTGATTATGTATGCGTAAAGATAATATTTTCCGTCCTTTTCCACCACATCGGGAGCATAGAGAAAATGCTCCTCGCCTGTGTTTTCGGTATCGGAAGGATGGTCTCTGTCGGGAAGTGTATGAAAGATATCTCCGTGACATACCCAGTTGTTCAGATCGTTGACAGATGCGCTCCAGCATTTCAGCACATGATCGCAGAAGCTGTCCGAGCCTGCACGGTCATGAGAGCCGTAAACATATACTCTGTCGCCGAATACACGGGGTTCGCCGTCAGGGATATATTCCCAGAGAGGAAGATAAGGATTAGCCATAGCAGAAGCTCCTTTGCATAAAAAATAATATGATTATATTATAGCGCATATTCTGCTATGATGCAATACTTTTTTTATCCCGACAGACTGACCTTTTGTGCAAGCCTTATATAATAGTTACTGTAAAGTTCACCTTGTAAACAGGTCCGCTTACAGAGTCATAGCTATCAAACTCATACAAATCGGAAAGAGCAAGATATTTTGTTGTAAATGTATGAACACCTACCTGCTTTCCGTTCTCGTCCATGAAGGTCATTTTTACCCTTGCTTTTACAGTACCGCTGTTTGTAGCTGTATTTTTTATTGAACCCTTGAAGTAAACGGTATCTCCGTCAGGATTATTTTCGATAGTAAAATCGATAAGCTTGACCGTACTGTTTACAAAGGGACCTTCCTTGATCTTGATGCTTTCGGGTTTTACCTTAAGCTTTGTTTTTTCAACAAGTCCCTCCTCTGCGTCAAGAACATAAAGATAGCCGTTATATTCATATTCCTTGTCGATAGCATAGCCCTTTGTGCCGAAATAATAGTAATTGCTGCCGACCTTCTTGAAGCCCTTTGTGATCTTTCCGCTTTTATTTACCATGTAGATCTTTCCGTCTACCTTTACAAGAGTATTCTTGTACTGCTTGGACATTTTTCCGCTTGATGTGAAGCCGTAAATATAATCGCCGATAACAGCGTTGCCTGTCGTCATAACGCCTTCGGAATCGAAATAATACTTTTCGCCCTTGATCTTTACCCAGCCTGTAGCCATAGATCCGTCCTTGCGGAAATAATATTTTTCACCGTCGATCTTTTTAAGGCCCGTTGCCTTTTTTCCTGAAGAAGTGGTATAATATGTTTTGCCGTCCTTTTCGACCCAATCAGCCGAAACCGATGTGGCTGCCAGATTCATGGATAATAATGCTGCCGCTGCGATCGCTGTGAACTTTTTTAAGTTTTTCATATATGAACAACTCCTTGTTAAAATATTGTAAATTCATTGTATCACATATAAAAACAGTTGTCAATAGTCCTTTTTGTGATTTTTGTCAAAAAATCACATGCAAACTGCATGCGGAATTGTGGGTATGTAATGATTGTCATCTTTATCCGCTGAGCATTTTTATTGAAACTATATTTCCGCTGTATTTTTCATATTCACCTATGCTTCCCATAAGCCGCACATATTCGTCAAGCTTTTTCACATCAACTATAAATTCGGTAACATCTGCAAGAGTATCGTTTATGGGATAATACATGTGCTTTTCGTCGGTAAAGCAGTCCGCCTTGAAATCGCCTACAACAGCAGTAAAGATGTTTCCGCTGTCAAGGGTTATTTCAAGCCTCTGACCTATTTTGTCGGCATAATATGTGCCTACAGCGATGCATACATCTCCGTCTACACGGCGTATGCCGTCGCTGTCGGTATATGCTTTCTGCTGCAGCTTGTACTGATCTGAGCTTTTGTCGGTTATTTTGCGGTAATCCATATAGGTTTTGAAGCAGGTGTCCATATTTTCGGGCAAAGACAATAAAATCTCCCCGGCATATACCTTCGGCGCTGCTCCCGTAAGAAGCATAGCCGCCGTCAGCGCAGCCGCAATTATTTTTTTCAGATACATTTTTTCCTCCTGTGCTTTTGTTCTTTCTTTTTGTGTGTTACAGTATGCCTTGCCGTCTCCCCTGCGGCAGAACATACCGTAAAATATCGGGCGGTTCTTTTTCGTATGTACGACATCTCCGTAGCATATGACGGAGCATTTTCATGACCGGCCTTTACATCGGATTATAGCACCGTATAATTAAAAAATATGTCATGTTATGCATAATGAAAAGGTGAAATTATCGCAATTTTTTTCATATTCCGATATTTGCTTTTTTGTATGTTTTTCATGTCTTATGTATCGTTTTCATAACATGACCCGACTTGAGAAAAACTGCGTAAATACGGAGTTTTTTTCAAAGAACTCCTCTTTCGCTGTATTACATCAAATTTATGTAATTGTGAACATGCATTTTTTGTAGGTTTTTATTTCTACATTTGTGATAAAAACAGACTTGACATAATGAGGAATTTGTGGTATATTAACTATATGCAATGATGGCGGCAGTGTCGCCTCAGAGGAAGAAAGCTTTAAGGAAACAAGCCTCCTCCCGAAAATATTTTCTTAATGAAACGGTGGTTGAAAAATGGAATTTTCAGAGTTTACCAAAATGCTGATGGACAGTCTTGCTGATGAGTCGGTCAAGGCAGCCCTCAGAAAAATGCTCAGTGATGACAGCATTGCTGAGGATATCGCAAAGTATGAAGAAAAGATCAAGGCTCTCGAAGAAACTATCAGTACTAAGGACGACGAAATTTCTGAAATGAACCTTAAGCTCAACAAGTATAAGCTTGACCTTTCCGAGCGTGAAAGACGCATCAGCGATCTTACACAGGCTCAGGCACAGGGCGATACAAGCGCCAAGGCAGCTGCTGATAAGATCGAATCCCTGGATTCCAAAATCGCAGAGCTTACTGCGTCTCTTGATAAGGCAAAGGCTGATATTGAAGAGCGCGACTCCCGTATCAGTGCCATGACAGCTGCACAGGCAGCAGGCGACAGCACAGCCAAGGCGTCTGCCGATAAGATCGGCGAGCTTACAGCCAAGATCGAAGAGCTTACTGCATCTCTCGATAAGGCAAAGGCTGATATTGCCGACAGAGATGACAGAATAAGCAGCATGACAGCCGCTCAGGCAGCAGGTGACAGCAATGCACAGGCAGCAGCCGAGCAGATCGAAGCGCTCCGTGCCAAGATATCAGATGCGGAAGCAGAAGCGGCAAAGGCTAAGGAAGAGGCAGCAGCCAAGGAAAATGCAGTTTCCGAGCTTAACGCAAAGATCGCAGAGATCACAGCATCAAATGCAGAGTCCAATGAAAAAATGGCTCAGCAGAAAACCGAGCTTGACAGCAGGGCTGCTCAGATCGAAGCACTCAATGAAAAGACAGCTGCTCTTGAAAACGATAAACTTACTCTTAAGGCTGCCGCAGATGAAGCGTCATCGAAGGCTGCACTTGCAGGCTCACGTCTCAGCGAGATCGCAGATCAGCTTGAAAAGACAAGAAACGCAGTTGCCGAAAGAGATGCTGCTATCAGCGAGCTGAACGCACAGCAGGCTGAAACAGCTTCAACAATGGAAAGTCTCCGTGCGATGAATGATAACCTGAGCGCAAGCATGAAGGAGATCAGCGATTCCGTTGCGGAAAAGGACGAAAAGATCGAGGTTATGAGAAAGCAGCTCCAGGCTATGCTGGTGCTCAAGCAGAAGATCAACGAATATGCCGAAACAGCAAATGCTTATGCGGCTGAGGTTGAAAACGCAAGAGCAGTGGTTGCAGAGCGTGACGGTGCAATCCTCGAGCTTAATCACAGTGTAAATCAGCTTAACGAAGCTCTTCAGGAGAAGGAACAGCAGCTTGCCGATTCAGGCAATTATGCTACCTCACTTGAAGCACAGATCAATGAATATAAGAATGTTGCCGCAGAGCTTACTGCTAAGGTGAATGCTCTTAACGAGGAAATGGAAGAGAATAACCGCAGCATGGAAGCATACAAGCAGACCTTCGGCAATCTTACCGAAATGTACGACAGATACAATAAGCTGTCACCCAAGACAAAGCAGGGTCTTGATGAAAATCAGATCATTCCCGAGGGACTTACTGTCCGCAGCTTCCTTGCATGCGGTGCTCAGTGGGGTCATATCCAGGGTCTCTGGGAGTATACTCACAACAGGATCAATGCAGAGGATTTCACCGATGTAAAGACTCTCAACAGACTGTTTGAATACTTCCTTGATTTCTATAACAGCAGCCAGAAGCTTGCTTCCTATGAGCTTATAATTGCAAAGCCCGGCGATGCATATAATGAAGAGGAATACGATCTTATCCTTACAAGAGAGGAAAGAAAGGAAGCCTTCTTCAGCGGAAAGAAGAAGGATCCTTCAACTGTCGGTTCTGTTCAGGAATGTGTGCTTTACGGCTATAAGAAGAACGGCAAGGTTATGCAGAAGGCTATGATAAAGGCTTAAACATGCTATTTATATGAATACATAATAAAAGCTGTCTGAGGAATTACCCTCGGACAGCTTTTTTATTAATGAACAAAGGTCTGCAACTGCAAGACCGTAGCCTACAAGAAACGGCGCAAACATATTTCGGTTGTCGATAAAACCCTTGCGTATGGCAAGCCATGCATTTTTAAGAAGAAAACCGAGAAAAGAAATAATTGCGATCATTATCATCAGAGGACCGACGGGTACATTAAGTTCAGCGGCAAGCATAATAAAATCCTTTCTGTTATTAATATTTACCCCATGTTTTTTCTATAATAAGTGATTATAAGCATATATATTATAATATTAATCAAATGATTATATCCAAATTGTAAATATCGAAATACGCAGATTCTGCCTTAAAAGTGACAACAAATAAAAATATGCATAGTATAAATAAAAAATGCTTTTTGAAAAGGGGCTTATGCTATGCAGAAACTTATCATACAAGGCTCACGGCGCATCGGCGGAGAGATGAATATACAAGGTGCAAAAAATTCTGTTCTGCCCCTTATGGCAGCGTCGGTGCTGTGCGGCGGAATAGTCAATATCGGAAACTGTCCCGCAATAAGCGACCGTTATGCCGCTATGCGTATACTCAATCATCTGGGCTGTACCGCCTGTGAACGTGACGGATATGTACAGATAGATTCAGGAGCTATCCGCCGTACCGATATCCCCGATGAGCTGATGCGTGAAATGCGCTGCTCGGTGATTTTCATGGGGGCGCTTCTGGGACGGTGCGAAAAATGCAGGATATGCTTTCCGGGCGGCTGCGATCTGGGTCCCCGTCCGATAGATATGCACCTGAGCGCTCTTGAAAAAATGGGTGCGGAAATAAATATCGGCCACGGAGAAATATTATGCAGCGCTCCCGACGGTCTTTGCGGTGCGAAAATAACACTGCCTTTTCCATCGGTGGGCGCTACGGAAAATATAATCCTTGCCGCCGTTCTTGCAGAGGGTGAAACAATAATTCAGAATGCCGCAAGAGAGCCTGAGATACATGATCTGATAAAATTTTTAAATACAAACGGCGCAGAAATAAAAAGCGCAGGGGGACGGATAATCATAAACGGTGTAAAACGGCTCACTCCTTCGGCTGAGCTTTATGAGGTCATACCCGACAGAATAGCCGCCGCTACATATCTGTCCTTTGCGGCGGCATGCGGCGGAGAGCTTCTTATCAAAAAATGCTGTCCATCACATATGGACGCTGTTATCCCTCTTTATGAGCAGATGGGCTGCTATATAAAATGCTTCGGAAGCAATATCTATATCAGGAGCAGAGGAAAACTGAAAACTTCGGGTACTGTCCGTACTATGGTATATCCCGGATTCCCTACCGATGCACAGGCTGTATTGATGGCTCCGCTTTGCATCGGCGAGGGCACGGCTGTTTTTGTGGAGAATATCTTTGAAAACAGATATCGTCATACGGGAGAAATGCAGCGAATGGGTGCGGATATCCGTGCGGAAGGCAAGGTGGCTGTTGTCACGGGAGTTGAGGGGCTTTACGGCGCAAAGGTGGAGGCCCCCGACTTAAGAGGCGGTGCGGCGCTGGTTTGTGCCGCATTATCTGCTGAGGGAAAAAGTATCATCAGCCGTGCGGAGCTTATCGACAGGGGCTATGAGCGCATTGAGGATAATCTGAACAGGCTCGGTGCGGCGGTAAGACGTGAAGCGGAATAAAAAACAAAGTGCTTGACAAACCTCTTCTTATGGTGTATAATAAAGAAAAACTTATGAGGGAGTAGCAAGCGCTTTCGGCGTAACAAGTCAACATACTGACCATTTCGGTCTGGCTTGTTTTAAATTGCGAGACTCATGTATATCTGAAAAGCTATGCATGGAGTCTGTATATATGTTTATCAACCCCAAGGATAGCTCAACTGTTATCCTTGGGGTTTAATATTTTGGGAGGTGCTCATAATGGGCAGAATTACTGTTGAATACGCAAAAAAGATAATAAGAAAAAAGCCGATGACACAAAGTCTTAAAAAAAGATTTATTGAAAACGGTCTTTCCGATCTGCTTGATGAAGTATATATCCGTACCGCAGAGCTGTTTGAAGAAAACCGTTCGGCAAACAAGGCGTTTAAGCGGCATCTTGAACAGATATTGCCATGTATTGCCTTTTATGAAGCATTGATAAAAAAGACAGGCTGCAAAAGGAAAGCTTTAGAGCTTTATAATAAATGGGCATTTGATCGTCTGAAAAAAATGGCAGTAATACTTCGTATTATCATGAAAACGGGTCTGTACAGAAAAACTCCCGAAATATTCGACAAAATGATAGACAGGCTCTTCGGTCAGCAGGCGGGATTTGTAAGCAGAAAAATAAAGGTGAGCAGACCCTTTGCAAGAGATATGCTGCGATGCCCTTATTATGAAACCTGCAAAAAATACGGCTGTCCCGAAATAACGCAGTTTTTCTGTAAATCTGACGATATCACCTATGGAAATATGCACCCAAAGCTTGTCTGGGGAAGAACTCAGACCCTGGGTACAGGCGGCAGCTGCTGTGATTTCAGACTTTATCTTATTACTTCGGCAATTAAACAGTTTGATTAACTATTTCTAAATTACAATAATTGTCGTATCTGCAACTTTTTGGAAAAATCAAGCACCGAGCAATCAAATTATATTATTGCCGAAGTAATAAGGAGAAATGAGAATATGAGCCAACAGCTTTTATATTCTGTTATTGCAAAATTCTATGATTTAGTAGATATAATTTACTTTTCCAAGTGGGAAACAAGTCCACGAAAGGCAGTTTCCGACAGGATAAATAAAAATGAACGTATACTTGATCTGTGTACGGGAACAGGAACAAATGCTGTAAATATAGCAAAGCAGTTTCCTATGACAAAAATCGTCGGAGTTGATCTTTCAAAGGCTATGCTTAGTATTGCTAAAAATAAAGCTGATAAAGAAAATGCAGACAATACAAGATTTTATCGTATGGACGCAACACAGCTCAGATTCAGAAATGAGACCTTTGATAAAATACTGCTTTCCCTTGTACTTCACGAAACAGAGGACGAGCTTTCGGCAGCAATACTCTCAGAGGCAAAGCGTGTACTTAAAAACGACGGCGAGCTTATTGTGACCGAATGGGAGAAAAGCAGCTCGCCTTTGAAAAGATTGCTTTTTTTGCCGGTTGAATTACTTGAGCCGAAATCCTATAAAAAATTCATCAAAGCGGATATGCACAGTTATTTTGCAGCTTACGGCTTTGAAATAAAGGAATATATCCATTGTGATTACTCTAAAGTTATTATTTTAAAAAATCAGACCTCTTGACAATCAATAAAAAATAGGATATAATTGATAATGCGAGTAAGCTATGCGGTTGAACGCTTCGGCGTTAGGAAAGTCCGGGCATCACAGAGCAGGATAGCTGCTAACGGCAGCCGAGGGCGACCTTAGAGCAAGTGCAACAGAGATATACCGCCTGATTTATTCAGGTAAGGGTGGAAAGGCGGGGTAAGAGC
>JAFUOZ010000036.1 GCA_017481565.1 Oscillospiraceae bacterium
AAGTGGGATTCTCTGTCCCTTGAAGAAAAGAATCAGCTTGCTTTAGCAGTAATTGACAAGGTGTATTTATCAGCAGAAAACGGTATTGATATTCATTTTGCATTTTGATTTGTGAGTGTAGGGACACTCGTTATTTTAACACATTTTTTCGGCGCTTAAGTTTGTTTGGGCAATGCTGATCACAAGCGCAGACATCGATTATTACAGCCATCATTTTTATTTGGAAAAGTAATATCCGCTAAAAAAGTCGGATAATGGATTTGACGTAATTTTTACCTGAATTTAACAAAACACTGATTTCAGATTTTACATTACAATAATATACTGTAACTGTAAGAAAAAGTCAGGTTAAAAAAGAGGTAATTGTTATGAAAACAAAAAGGGCAATATCTGTCTATGCGGCAATGATCATTACAGCAGGCACACTTGCAGGCTGTTCGGGCGCAGACAGTGCGATCACAGTTATATCCCGTGAGGACGGTTCGGGAACAAGAGACGCTTTTACAGAGCTTGTGGGAATTTCAGACGATGATACTGACAACACAGTGGAAACCGCCGAAATATCAAACAGTACAGCAGTGGTGATACAGTCTGTTATCGGAAATGAAAATGCGATCGGATATATTTCGCTGGGCTCACTTTGCGATGAGGTTAAGGCGTTAGGCATAGACGGAGCTGCGGCAACAGCAGAAAATATAAACAATGGTGCATATAAAGTATCCCGTCCCTTCATTATTGCGGTAAGAGAGGACATAAGTGAGCCTGCCTCTGATTTTACAGAATTTATCATGAGCTCGGACGGTCAGGCTATTATTGAGGAAAAGGGATATATCAGCGTATCGGATAAGGGTACATATACTCCGTCGGGATCAGGCGGAACGATAGTTATCGCAGGCTCTACCTCAGTCGCTCCCGTAATGGAATCGCTTGCAGATAAATACAAGGAGCTTAACAGCGGTGTTACTATCGAAATTCAGCAGACAGGCTCTTCCGCAGGTATAACAAGTACGATAGAGGGTGCCTGCGATATCGGTATGGCTTCCCGTGAAATAAAGGACAGCGAAATCAAGCAGGGACTTATTTCCACTGTGATTGCTATGGACGGTATTGCAGTTATAGTAAATAAGGAAAATGACATAAGCAGCATGACCTCTGAACAGATAAAGAGTATCTATACAGGTGAAATTGTTGATTGGAGCGAGGTACTGTATGAATAAATGCAAGGAAAAGCTTATGCACGGTATATTTCTGGTCTGTGCCTGTATATCGGCGGCGGCAGTTGCAATGATATGCTTTTTCCTGTTTGCAAACGGTCTGCCTGCTATTCGGGAGATCGGAACAGCCGATTTTATCTTCGGTCAGACATGGAAACCCCTTGAAAACAAATTCGGTATTTTTCCTATGATAATAGGCAGTATTTACGTTACGGCAGGAGCGATTATCATCGGTGTTCCCACAGGAATTTTCTGTGCTGTATTCATGGCGAAATTCTGTCCCGAAAAAATCTACAGGATAATGAAACCCGCTGTTGAGCTTATGGCAGGTATCCCCTCAATAGTATACGGATATTTCGGACTTATGGCGATAGTGCCTGCTATGCAGAATATTTTCGGCGGCAGCGGCAAGGGTATGCTTACAGCCTCGGTGCTGCTGGGAATAATGATTTTACCGACGGTCATCGGAGTATCTGAATCGGCAATAAGAGCAGTTTCCGATAGCTATTATGAGGGCTCACTTGCACTTGGTGCCACAAGCGAAAGAAGTATGTTTTTTGTTGTACTTCCTGCTGCAAAAAACGGTATCATGGCAGGCATTATCCTTGGTATAGGCCGTGCAATAGGTGAAACAATGGCAGTGGTAATGGTATGCGGAAATCAAAGCATACTGCCTGATAAGCTCACCTCGGGAATACGCACGCTTACCGCAAATATCGTGCTTGAAATGGGCTATGCCGCAGATCTGCACCGTGACGCACTTATTGCAACAGCAGGTGTGCTTTTCGTATTTATTCTTATCATCAACACACTTTTTTCTATCCTTAAGAACAGGAGCAGTGATCAATAATGGAAATCGCAAAAAAATCTGTAGTCCTTATAAAACCGTATTCATCTGTCAAAAAGCCTGATATACCTAAATGCAGACCGATGTCAGTCATTTTAAGAATACTTATGACTGCTTCAATGATAATTTCCGCAGGCGTACTTGTTGCGCTTATCGGCTGTATACTTATAAACGGCATACCCGCTTTGATAAAGTATTCCCCTTCTGTTTTTTCATGGGAATATACAAGTGAAAATGTATCAATGACACCTGCAATAATAAACACGCTGATCATTACGGCCATATCGCTTATTATTGCCGTTCCCGTAGGAATATCGGCGGCAATTTATCTTACGGAATATGCAAAGAAAGGCAGCAGGCTTGTAAAGCTTATACGCATTGCAGCTGAAACTCTTTCGGGTATTCCCTCGATAGTATACGGGCTTTTCGGATATCTGTTTTTTGTGCTCACTCTCGGAATGGGATATTCTATGATATCGGGAGCTGTTACACTTGCGATAATGATCCTTCCGCTTATTATACGTACAACGGAGGAGGCACTTCTGTCCGTACCCGACAGCTATCGTGAAGGAAGCTTCGGACTCGGTGCAGGACGGCTGAGAACTATATTTCATGTTGTTCTGCCAAGTGCTGTCCCCGGAATCACGGCAGGAGTTATCCTTGCGGCAGGCAGAATAGTGGGCGAAAGTGCAGCGCTTATTTTTACGGCAGGAACCTTTGCCGCTGTTCCCGACAGTCTGACCGATTCTGCAAGAACACTTTCCGTGCATATGTATGCACTGCTTTCAGAAGGACTGTATACAGAACAGGCTTTTGCATCGGCAGTTTTTCTGCTGCTGGTGGTTATCGGTATAAATGCACTTTCAAAATATGCCGCAAAAAAGCTTACTGACAGATAAGGAGTCGTTATGTATAAATTCAGTATAAAAAATATGGAGCTTTTCTATGGAGATTTCAAGGCGCTGAAAGGAATTGATCTGAATATTTCCGCCAATGAGATAACCGCCTTTATAGGTCCGTCAGGCTGCGGAAAATCAACCTTGCTGAAATCCCTCAACAGA
>JAFUOZ010000037.1 GCA_017481565.1 Oscillospiraceae bacterium
CAGCCAAGCAGATAATACACCCTCGGAAAATTCATGGTCGGCTGACGAATAACAGCTCCACGGTCTGTCAGATTAAGATAGATATACCTGTCAATAACGCTGTCGAACCATATGTACCTTATATTGCTGTCCACCGATTCAGCCTTTTCCTGATAAGGCATTGAAATTTCAAGCACCTCTTCAAGAATTGATACGACCTGCTCCATTTCCCCCTCGGCATATGCGTCCTCCGCATCTTCAAGAAGCCTTTCGGGAGTATCGTACCCCGAAACTATTCCGCTCAGCTCATTCTGTGACTGCTGAGGAAGGACCTCAAACATAAGCGCACCAAGCTGTCGTACAAGCTCCTTATCCTCTTTGTATGCGTCTATCTGCGCCATAAGATACATCACATCGGCGGCAGGCTCACCCGTCAGATTATTTTTTATTTCATTTAAAATATTATCTGTATTCATATTTATATTATCTCGATTGTAAATTCAAAATCATATTTTTCCTCAGGCTGAATTTTCAGCGCATGGGGCATTTCGGTAAGCTCCTCTGTCCTGTCACAGTAGACAGGCACTGAGCTCCATGGTTCAAGGCATACAAAGCTCGCTTTGTCCGTTGCGGGAGACCATACAGCGATACAGCCGCCGTTATCGTAGCATACTCTTATCCCACGTCCGCTTTTTCTGCCTATGAGGGATATTTCAGAGGATTCGGGAGAATCCTTCATAAATACATCGTTGGCAAAAAGCTCTCTTGTGATATTTACTGTATCGGTATTATCCGCAACGGTTATTTTTCTGCCGTCGGGAAGCTCCTGAATAACAGTTTCGGACTTTTCATACTTAACATAATAATCGTCGAAGCTCTCCCCCTCTGCCATAGGACAGTTAAAAGCAGGGTGACCGCCGATAAAGCAGTGCATCACCTTGTCACCTGTATTCAGGGCGGAGAATGTACATGTCACCTTGCCCCCCCAAAGCTGATAGGAAACGGTAAATTCAAAGTCATAGGGATAAAGCTTCCTTGTATCATCATCGGAAACAAGCTTAAAGGACACCTTGTTTTCGGTAAGCTCCGCAAGCTGAAATTCGCTGTCCCTTGCAAAGCCGTGATTTGACATGGAATATTCTGTGCCGTTTACGGTATATTTCTTGCTGTCGGTACTGCATACAAAGGGGAAAAGCACGGGAGCATGCCTTTTCCATACATCAGGGTCAGCCTGCCATATGTACTCTCTGCCCGATTTATCACGGAGGGAGCAAAGCTCCGCACCAAATGAATTCACTACAGCCGTATACTCGCCCGATCTGATAACTGTATTCATAATAAATTACACCTCTTACATTTTTTCTTTGATAAGTGATACAAGTCTCTGCAAAGCCTGCTCGAGAGTATCATCGGAGGTATCGAGGAGAACAGCGTCCTCAGCCTGCCTTAAGGGAGATATATCACGGTTCATGTCGTTATAGTCACGCTGACGGATATCCGCAAGCACCTCATCATAGGAGGGAGCCTGACCCTTTTCGCAAAGCTCCTTGTATCTGCGGTCTGCACGTACCTTATCCGAAGCGGTAAGATATACCTTTACCTGCGCATGAGGAAGAACGACCGTGCCTATGTCACGTCCGTCCATGATGATATTATTTTCAGCCGCTATATCCTTCTGAAGCTTGAATAAAAATTCCCTGACCTGAGGAATTGCGGAAACACCCGAAGCACCCATTGATATTTCGGGAGTACGGATAAGTCCGCTTACGTCCTCACCGTTTACGAAAACATGCTGTACACCGTCCGTGTAGCGAAGCTCGGGGTTTATCTCATCAAGCAGGGGAACGACCTGCTCCGCTGATTTTGGGTCAGCACCCTTTTTTATCACATAATAGGCTATTGAACGGTAAAGTGCTCCCGTATCAACATAGATAAAGCCAAGCTCCTTAGCCGCCGCCTTTGCAAGAGTTGATTTTCCTGCGCCCGCAGGACCGTCAACCGCAACATTTATTTTCATAATGCTCAGTCCTTTCGCATATAATAAAACACTTACCTATTATAGTAAACGACATAAAAAATTGCACATGAAGCCGTACAAAAAATTGAATATATGTTTTTTGTACGAGCTGAATGTCAGCAATTTTAATGTCGTTTACTATTATATTATACCATATAACAGGAATTTGTCAAATTATTTTTTCACACCGCTAAAAAAATACACTTAAACGTTACAGAACGAAAACAAAACGCATACAGACACAGCTTACAAGTATACAATTCGCATACAATTCAGTACAAACGATTGACAATATGAGCAGATATTGATATTATTATATAGTAAGCAAGTATGCGTTTTTGCTTATAATTTGGTTTTTCTATGCAAAGGAGGAAAAACGGCTTTGCAGCTAAACAACAATTTATGCTACGGCTGTATGGAACAAAGCAGCGGCGAGCCTGTATGTCCCTACTGCGGATATGCCGCCGATTCGCCTTATCTGCCTGCTTACCTTGCGCCCGGTGTAACTCTTAACAGCCGCTATATCGTCGGAAAGCTTCTCCATTATAACGGTGAAAGTGCATTGTATATAGGCTATGACACTGAGAACGACTGTAAGGTGCTTCTCAGGGAATATATGCCCGATACGCTCTGCCGCCGTGTAAAAGACAGCTCAGCAGTAACCGTAAATCAGAATGCGGTGGCACAGTACAAGACCTTTATGTCTGAGTTTGTGGAGCTTAACAAAACTCTTGCAAGACTGAGGAATTTAAATCATATCAACCCTGCAACAGATATGTTCGGCGACAACAACACAGGCTATGTGGTGTTCGATTATATCGAGGGTCAGACCCTTACCGACTATCTCCGTGAACACGGCGGTGTTCTCTCATGGGACCAGGTAAAGAAAATGTTCCCTCCCATATTCACCACACTGTCACTTATCCATAACGCAGGACTTATCCACCGTGGAATATGTCCCGATAATATTCTCATCACTCCCAAAGGGGAGCTGATGATAACCGATTTCTGCGTTGCCGATGAACGTACCCTCGAAACCGAGCTTACCCCCGAGATATATTCGGGCTACGCCGCACCCGAGCAGTACAGCACAGGCAAATGGCAGGGCACATGGACAGATGTTTACGGTATATCCGCACTTCTGTACCGTATACTGACGGGAACAGTCCCCGTTGAAGCAAGCACACGACTTCAGAACGATAATCTTCCCGAACCGATGATACTCAATCCCGATATCCCCGGGGCAGTATCCACGGTGATAATGAGCGGACTTGCTCTTTCGGGAGATATGCGTATACAGACGGTCACCGAGCTTGTTACGGGACTTTTTGACCAACAGGCAGATACACATATCTCACAGACACAGCCTATCCCTATCCCCCCTCAGCATATCTCCGATTATGAGGACGAAAAGGGGTTCGGACGAAACGGCACGGAAGCCGTAAGGAAAAAGGGTCTGAGCCGTTCCGCAGTGTTTGCTATCGTGGGAGTTGTTACGGTAATAGTGATGTTCCTGCTTATCTCAATGGCTATGATATTCTTTGAGGACAGCAGCAGCACCCTTACAAATGCAATAACCACCTCCGATACACGCTCCGAGCTTGACGAGCTGGCTGAATCCCTTACACATCAGACCGTATCAGCCGAAACCGAATCCACACAGCCTACTCTCAACGAGGTGGAGGAGGAAGCGGCTGTAAGCACTACTCCCGCAGGAAGCGGAAGCGGCGCACTTTATGTGATGAATGACCTTATCGGCAAGAACTACGAGACTATAAAGAACTCCCCCACCTATGACAGCCTGAGATTTGTCCCCGAATATGTGTATAACGAGGAGATATCAAAGGGTATCATTCTGGAACAGTCTCTCGAAAAGGGCGCAAGCTATTACGAGGGCACAGAGGTACAGGTAGTTGTCAGCAAGGGTTCACAATATGCCACTATCCCCGGTTATACGGGACTTATCGCCAAGGATTATTATGCTCTTCTTAACGGAAAGGGTATCAAATTTGAAGAGGTCCTCTATAAAACAGAGAAATTCGAGGACGGCTTCGTATGCGGAATAAGCGCAGAGGAGGGCGAGGTTCTCGATCTGGAAAAGGGCGAAACTATCGTCGTTTACGTTGCGGTAAATCCCGTAGAGGAGACTACCGAAACCGAGGAAGAGGATTTCATCGACGACCCCGACTATGTGAACATCTATGACGATGAAGCGGCAGTGGAAGTGACCGATGAATAATTGTATATAAGATAAAGAGAAATACAACAAAACGGATAACGGAAAAAGCAGCGGTACTTTGAAAGGTATCGCTGCTTTTTTATTGTAAATAAATTGTTAAATCTGAAAAACCCCTTGACATATATCGAAGTCCGATATATAATATATACAGCACCTCGATATATCGAAGCAGAATATATTATAAAGGAGAACTACTCATGGATAGATTTGAATTTACAAACAAGGAAGGCAAATGGGACGGAACAAGAATAATCGTTGACAAGGAAACAGGAGTGCAGTATTTATTCGCATTTTCGGGATATGCAGGCGGTATGACGCTTCTTGCAGACAGAGACGGAAAGCCCCTTTTAGCTGACGGATATGAAAACAAAAAGGAAAACTAATATCAATGGACAGCAGGCTCAGAAAAATATATGTACCGATGACCGAAACAGGCTTTTATATCCTCTACTGTCTGAGACAGGAAATGCACGGCTACAGCATAAGCACAAGGGTAAAGGAGCTGACAGGGGGAGAAATATCCATAAGCGCAGGAACAATGTACGGTACGCTGTCCAAAATGGAAAAGGACGGTCTTATCAGGCGCACACGGGAAGAGGATAAACGAAAGCTGTATCTGATAACTCCCACAGGGGAAGAAATTCTCGGTATCGAATTAAAGCGCATCGAAAGGCTTTACAGAAACAGCAGGGGGGAAAAATATGAATAAGAAGCACACCGAAATACAGACCTTTTATATCTCGGAATTTGAGCAGGAGCAGGCATGGCTTGAACACATGCACAAAAACGGCTGGAGATTTCTCCATACAACAGGCTTTAAGTATTATTTCGAGGAATGTCCCAAGGAGGAATATATCTATCAGCTGGATTTCAATATGGACGGTCGGTCTGAGGAGGAATATATCCGTTTATATGAGGATTTCGGCTGGGAATTTATATACAGATTCCGCAAATGGTACTATTTCAGAAAGAAAAAGACCGCTGAGGATACGGACTTATCCATATTCAGCGATCGTGATTCAAAAATTGAAATGTGCAGAAAGATCATATCTCATCATATCAAGCTGCTGCTTGCTGTACTGCTCATTTTCTTTATCCTGCCTGCGATTATCGGATATATCACAAGGGGTCCGGGATTTTTAAAAGGCATGCTCATAAGCGGCTCAATAGGTGCTGTTATAGGCTCAACTGTTATACTGAATCAGCTGAGCAGACTGCGCAGGCTTATAAAGTCAAACGGCGGAGATTAAGGAAGCACTGATTAAAGCCGTAGGCATCGCTTCCGACCCTCGAAAATCCGTCACTGAGAGCGTTGTGAAGCGATTTAATCAGTGGTTCCTTAAGGAAGCGCTGATTAAAGCCGTACGCTTACCTCACCCGATGAAATTATCTTATCCTTTCCGTCGGCAGTCCTGACAATAAGACGACATTCATCATCAATACCCATAACATAGACCTCTTCACTGTTTCCGCCGTTTATGAGCGTAACATTCTTACCGAGAACAAGAGAACGGCGGCGGTATTCATCAAGATATGAGATCTCCTCGATATTCTTGTACAGCTTTAAAAATCTGTTGATTATCCCTGCCGCAAGTCTGCTTCTTGCGTCGGGGATATTTTCATCAAGCACCGAGCCTGCAATATCCTTGATATCATCGGGGAAGCCGTTTTCGGGAGGAGTTACATTGACCCCTACTCCAAGCACAGCATAATCAAGACCGCCCCCCTCCATACCGAAGGCAGCTTCCGTAAGTATACCGCAGACCTTTTTTCCGTCGATGAAAATATCGTTCACCCACTTGATATCAGCCTTTTTGCCGCTTATTTCCTCAATGGCTTCTGCGGCGGCAACAGCGGCGGCGGTGGTGATAAGCAGAGATTTTTCCGCAGATATACGGGGACGAAGAAGTATACTGAAATATACCCCCGATGTACCCGAGGCGAATTTTCTGCCGAAGCGGCCTCTGCCCTCTGTCTGAGCGGCGGCGGCAACGATAGAGCCTTCCATAGCACCTCTGACAGCAAGCTGCTTAAGCACGGTATTTGTTGATGTAGTCTTATTATAAACTCTCACATCGGGACTGAAATTATCAAGAAATCTTCTCAGTGAATAAGCCGAAAGCACATCTGAAGCTTCCGAAAGGCAATATCCCCTGTTTGTTACGGCGGTGATCTGATATCCCTCGGTTTCAAGAGCCTTCACAGACTTCCATACTGCGTTTCTTGTAACGCCAAGCTCAGCGGCGATATCCGCTCCCGATACAAATTTTCCCCTGTTTTCTTCAAGAATACAGGCAGTTCTTTCTTTTACAGTCATATTTTTCTCCATTTTTGCATGATAATATATATTATATTATACCACAACGGATAAATAAAAACAACTGATTTTTTTAAATCGGTGCTGTACATAAAATGAACAACACCCCTTTATCAACTTCAATTACTGCAAGAGCGATCACCTGATATCATAGGTAAGATAAAAGATAAATCAGCAGTTCACCGTATATTTACAATTCATCAGCACCCGATACATGATTTGCATATATAATCAGATAAAAGGAGCTGAACTATATGACCTCAAAGAGACCCATTATCTATATCCCCTATCTGATAACAGCGTTCATGGGAATAGCCTTATCGGTATGCATTTCATCGG
>JAFUOZ010000038.1 GCA_017481565.1 Oscillospiraceae bacterium
CGGAAATGTTAATCACAGCTATAACGTCAGGATAATCAGTGCGGTAAAGGTCGATGCAGGATATGAAGTGACAGCAACAGGTCAGGACAAGGACGGAAATGTATATACAAGCACTACGGTTTTTACTTCTTAAGGGGGATTATTTTATGATAAAAACTATAGCATTATCTTCGGGGATAAACAAGGTGGATTTTGATCCCGATGAAAAATCACCGTATTTTTACACATCCAATGAATATGTGTGGATAAAGAATTTATCCGCCGATACGGTTTATGTTTCGCTTTCCGAGGACTGCGGAAACAGCGTTGACGGTACTGCTGCAATAGCACCTTATGATGCTTATATGCTCATACTGGACAGCAGAAATGCTTTTTATGCGGCAGGCTCGGGAAGTATTGAGGTACATACTTCCGATATAAGCACCTGCCCTTTTAAGATTTCACAGAAAGGGGGTGACGTATCTGCTGAGGGCAGTGTGGTTCAGCTTGGAGGATTACAGGGCGGTGTGCCGTTTTCGGAGGTGACGGTTAAGGGAAAAAATCTGTTGCCTGTTATGAGGTCGAGAACTATAGGCGGATTGACATATACATCTGGCACTGACGGTTCTGTGACCGTAACAGGAACGCAGACAGCCGCTAATTATCCAACGATAAACACAAATGCAGGAATATTGCTATCTAAGGGGGATTATGCCTTAAGTGGCGGTACGGATTTGTTACAAATTACTGCGTATGACATTGAGGAAGATACAGTTATTGCACGTGCTAAGAGTACGCCAGGTTATTTTACGCTTAAAGAGGATAAATACATAAGAATATATGTTTATTCGCCTGCCACGAGTAACGGCTTGACAATGAACGAGGTTCTGCACCCACAGCTTGAATACGGCGATACCGCAACTGAATATGCTCCGCCGATAACAGGACAGGAATTGACGGTTACGGCTTGCGGTAAGAATCTATTGAATAATGACATATTGCCTAACGGTACATATTCAGGCTTGAATGTTGTCACTAATGCCGATGGAAGTGTCACGGTGAATGGAACAAATACGAGTGAGGACACAGTATGGCTGACATTAAGTACGAGAACACGAATGCTGAAGGCAGGAACATACACACTTAGCGGATGCTCAAAGTGGGTATCTTCTCTTAATGAGACATACGCTTACAATATATATCAACGACCCAACGGGACAGACGGTTGGGCTATAATTACATCGGTAGGTAAAAGCCTTACATTCACTTGTGACGATTGTTATATACGCTCTGGTATAGCAGTTGGCGCAGGTGATACTGTTGATTTGATTTTCGAGCCACAAATCGAAGTCGGCAGTACAGCAACACCATACGAGCCGTACAGCGGAGCAGATTACACCATTACGCCCGATAGTAATCCTTATACCGTACCTACTGAGATATATCAGCAGGACGGCGTGAATACGGTATATGTCACAGGTGAGGGCGAGCCTACATTATCCGTTAAGGGCATAAAAGAGAATGCGGCTGTCAAAAGGATATGGGATAAGCTGAATGAATTAACTACTGCTGTTATCGTAAGCAACGGTGAAATATAATTAAGGAGATGTTATATATGTTCGAATTCAATACATGGATCGTGAATAATCTTATCAGCGGCGTTAAGGGCGGAAAGTTCTCTAAGGAATGGGCGGCGGTACAGCTTGCCAATTATTACCTTAAGGGCAAGATCACGGACGAAGATATTATGCGCTTTGAGGAGGAGACCTATATTCCCGAGCCTGATCCCGAAGAGGATATCTATCCCGAAGAAGAATATAACGGAGGTTATTAAGCAATGATTAACCATGCAAGAACACTATTCATTACGGCTACCGGTACGATAGGTGGTATTATCGCAAGTTTTTTCGGCGGCTGGGATAATGACATTATAACGCTTGTTATATTCATGGTGATTGATTATATCATGGGCGTTATTATTGCGGCTTTTCTCGGCAAGAGTGCCAAGAGTGAGAATGGGGCGTTATCAAGCAAGGCAGGCTGGATAGGTCTGTGCCGCAAGTGTGTTACACTGTTATTTGTTATCATTGCACACAGGCTTGATATACTTATCGGCACGGAGTATATACGCAATGCTGTTGTTATCGGCTTCTGTGTTTCTGAATTGGTAAGTATTACTGAAAATGCAGGCATCATGGGTCTTCCGCTGCCATCTGCGGTCACGAGAGCTATTGATATTCTGAAAAATAAGGGGGAAGATAAATTTGAGCAAAACAAATAACGGTCTTGTAGAGTACGCAAAGGCACAGCTCGGGTTGCCTTATTGGTACGGTACTTTCGGAAATACAGCCGATGAACATCTTTACAAGTACAAGAAAAAGCAGTATCCCAAGTATTATAATCCGTGGAGTGATTTTCCCACACAGTACGGCAAAAGAGTACATGACTGTGTGGGACTTATTAAGGGGTATTTATGGTCTGACAGTGCGGTTTCTGCTCCGAAATACAATGGTGCTCAGGATCATACTGCTGATGATTATCGAGCAAGATGCAAGGAAAAGGGCAGTATTGACACTATGCCCGATATTCCGGGTGTGCTTGTATTTTCATCGGGTCATGTGGGAGTATATATCGGCAGCGGTTATGTTATCGAAGCGAGAGGGCATGAATACGGTGTTGTGAAAACCAAACTTAAAAATCGTCCTTGGAAATGGTGGGGAAAGTGTCCCTATATTGACTATGAGGACGGTATAAAAAAGTACAGGCTTACCGTTAAAAACGGTACATGGAATGTACGCTCGGGTGTGGGTACTGCCTATGGTATCGTCTCTGTAGTAAAGGACGGACAGGAATTTTCATCCTCAAAAACCGCAGGCGGCTGGTATTATATTGACAGTATCGGCGGTTGGATATCGGGGAAGGGCGTTATGCTTTCGGATAACAGATAGTTTTTTATAAAAGCTTAAGGAAGTGCTGATTAAAGGGGCTGTTTTTTTACAGTCCCTTTTTGTATCTATGTAAATGTATCCGAGGATTGACAAGGGCGGGGGTTATATGATAATATAAAAACGGTGATTATACATGAAAAGAAAAATATTATTTATCTGCTCTGCGGCGGCAGTAATGACCTTATCGGGCTGCTCCGCCGAGCCTTATAATAAAAGCTTTTTTGCACTTGACAGCGTTGTATCGGTAACGGTTTATCCTTCTGATGAAAAGCTGGGAGAAAAGGTCTATGAATGTATTTTATCTGCGGAGGAGTGTTTCGGAAAGGTCTGCGGCGATGACAGGTCTGCCGCTCTTACCTCTGAGGACGCAGAAAGAATAAATTCCGTGCTTTCCTGTGCTGAGGGACTGAATGATACTCTTGACGGCAGGATAGAGCTTTACTGCGGCGGTCTTACATCTTTATGGGGCATATCGGGCGATGATCCGAAAATCCCCGATGAAAGCGATATTTCAGATGAGCTTGAAAAGCTTCATTCACTTGAACCCTTTTATGTTGAAGAGGGGGGCAGCGGATATGATATGCTTGACCTTGGGTCTGCCGCAAAGGGATATGCGTGTGATATGGCGTATGATATGCTGTGTGACAATATGGAAAAGGGCTATTCCGTTATATCGGCAGGCTCCTCCTCTCTGCTTTACGGCGAGAAGGAAGGGGGATTTTCGGTAAAGGTACGTTCTCCCGATACAGAAGGCGGTATACTTGGAAGCTTTGTCTGCGGTCAGGGCTTTATATCCACCAGTGGAGGATATGAGCGTTTTTTTGAGGCGGACGGAAATGTATATTCTCACATACTTGATCCCGAAACGGGATATCCTGTTGAAACAGATCTTGCCTCGGTCACGGTATATTGTCCCATAGCCGAAAATAACGGTCTGCGCTCAGATCTGCTTTCCACCATGATATATATTGATGGTACGGCAGGACTTGAAAAATATGCAGAATATGCCGAAAAGGAAAATATAGGCATTATTGCGGCAGACAATAAGGGAAATGTATTTTCATACGGAATTGATTTTCATATTGATAAGGAAAGCGGTTATGGTTTATGGAACGAAAGCTGATATCAAAGCGTGATATTATTTTTATACTTCTGATACTAGTTGCTTCGGCGGCAGCGCTTATTTACGGCAGTACACGAGAAACGGGAAAAAACGCCGTCATAAGATCGGACGGTGATATCATTATGGATATTCCGCTTTCGGAGGACGGGGTTTATTATCCTGTGGGAATGGAATATCCTGTAACATTGACGGTAAGCGGCGGTAAGATCGCTGTTACTGAAAGTGAATGTACCACGAAAATATGCGTCCATACGGGGTATATAGGCGCAGTGGGAGAGATGATAGTATGTCTCCCCAATAAAATGACGGTTGAGATCGTGGGCGGAGAGTCGGAGTATGATCTGATAATATAACAATGTAAATGTTTACAAAATACAGTTGAACATATATAAATTCAGGTTTATAATGTAGATATATTATATTGGATTGAAAGGACTGATCGTGTTATGAACGGAAAATCAATTTTCAGGCGCATCGTAAGCATAGCGGCTTCGGCAGCAATGCTTGTAACGGGACTTGGCTTTGAGACCTGTGCCGCTTCTTCATCGGAGACAGCGGAAAAGGCGGTCGCATCAATGACCGTGGGCTTTAATCTGGGAAATGCTCTTGACAGCAACGGAGACTGGATCGATCTTTACACATCGGGAAAGCCCAAGGATTTTGAAACTGCATGGGGAAATCCCGTGACCACAAAAGCTATGATAAAGACTGTCAAAAAGACAGGCTTCAATGCGGTTAGAGTTCCTGTGACCTGGGCACAGCATATCGATAACAAGGGAAATATCGACAAGGACTGGCTTGACAGAGTTCAGGAGGTCGTTGACTATGTTATTGATGAGGATCTTTACTGTATTCTCAATGTTCATCATGACGCAGGCTCTGAGGGCTGGCTTGAAGCCTCGGAGGATTGCTATAAAAAATCTGCGGATAAGTTTAAGGGACTATGGAAAAATATAGCGGTGCGCTTTAAGGATTATGATGACAAGCTTATTTTTGAGGGCTTCAATGAAATTCTCGATAAGAATAATTCATGGACAAATTCAAGTGACAGCGGCGCATACAAGGCGGTAAATGATTTCAATCAGCTTTTTGTTGATACCGTAAGAAGCACAGGCGGAAACAACAAGGACAGAAATCTTATGGTGCAGGTATATTCGGGAGCAACAACTGAGCAGACCTTAAGCAAATTCATGCTCCCCGAGGATTCTGTAAAGGATCATCTTATCGTGCAGGTTCACAGCTATGACCCTCAGACCTTTACATTTACGGATATCACATGGGCGACGGAAACGGATAAATGGGGTTCTGCCGCAGATAAGAATGATGTAAATGCTCTTATGAAGAGACTTGACAAATATTCCGATAAGCTGGGTGCTCCCTTTGTTGTGGGCGAGTTTGCGGCTGAGTACAAGAACAACGACTCCGAGCGTGCGGAGTATGCGGAATATTTTGTATCAAAGGCTGCTGAGTACGGTATCAAGTGTTTCTGGTGGGATACGGGCGGAATGGCTCTGCTTGACAGAAATGAAAATAAAATGATACATACCGAGGTTGTCAATGCTCTTATCAGGGGTTCGGGTACAAAGCCCTCCGCAGACAGCACCTCCGACAATAAAAAGACCGATAATACAAAGTCTGATAAAACAAAAACAGACGAAAAGCTTAAGGCTCCCGTAGTTTCATCAAAGGTAACAAAGGGAAATATAAAGCTTTCATGGGGCAAGGTAAGCGGTGCAGATGCATATAGAGTATATATGTACAACTCAAAGACAGGAAAATATGTGCGCAAGGCTACTGTGAAGGGAACTTCATATACCGTAAAGGGTCTTTCAAAGGGGTCTTATAAATTCAAGGTATATGCGGCAGACAAGACATCATCGGGTTATGTGAACGGAAATGGTTCAAAGACGGTAAGCGTTAAGGTATAAGTGTTGAATTTTATCAGCTGTTCATTAAGGCAGTACAGATGCGGAAAATGTATCTGTACTGCCTTTTTATGTGAAAATAAAGATTAAGGAAGCGCTGATTAAAGGCGAAGCCATTGTTTCCACCCCTCGAAAATCCGTAACTGAGAGGGGTGTGAAACAATTTAATCAGCAGTTCCTTAATTCTATTGACAAACAGGAGTTTTGATGCTATAATCTAAAACGTATGATGTGAAACGTGGGATTTAATACATTGAAGAAAGGTGGGCATATGAAATGAAGATAGAAAACAACATTATAAAGCATTATCTGAAAAATGTGTATTTTATAACGGGCACAGCCTATGCGGGAAAATCAACAACAGTAAAAATGCTTTCGGAAAGATATGATATGATCTTCTGCGGTGAGAATTATCACAGCGCAGTATCAGATATTATCGCAACGCCCGATGCACAGCCTGATATATGCTTTATGAAGGGTCTTACAGATTGGAAGAAATTTGTGACACGTTCTCCTGAGGAATATGAGCGATGGATATTCAGTACAGGCAGAGAGGCGGCAGAGTTTGAGATAGCGGAGCTTATTTCTCTTTCAGGTAACAGAAAAGTGATCGTTGATACCAATATCCCCATTGAAATATTAAAGGAAATATCCGACTATGAGCATGTTGCGGTAATGCTTTCGCCGCAGTCCATGAGCGTTGAGAGATTTTTTGATCGTGATGATCCGGAAAAGCAGTTTATTCTCAGTGTTATAGAAAGCTGTGAGGAGCCTGAAAAGGTAATGGAGAATTACAGAAAGGGACTTGCGCTTATCAACAGCCAAAAGCACTATGATGAGTTGGCAGACAGCGGATTTTTTACGGTTGTCCGACAGGATAACGGAAAGGATACAAGAGAAGAGGTCTGCGATATTATAGCAGGGCATTTCGGACTGAGCTGATCAGCGGTTTTTTCAGGACACATCGGAGGTGATATAATTGAAGGAATGCTGTAAAAGCACCTGTGAAATTATAAAAAAATATGAACCGAAACCGAAAAACAGCGATGGCAGCATAAAATGGTTTCTTTACCGCTGGGACGACGGAAAGAACGGCTATCGAAAGCTTGTCAGGTGCAGAGAATGCGGAAGTATATATCTTGTGCAGTGCTATAAGCTGAATAAGTTTTCGGATAATTCCGATAGGCTGTATGAGGACTGGTATGCTGTTGATGATGAGACGCAGGCAGATTGGCTGAACCGAAGCTACACGGGCGTACAGCTTGAACATAAGATGAAAGAAATTTACAGAACCTATAAATAAAATAAGCAGGTGATTTATATGAACTTCAGAATTAATGAAGAGAGACTTACAGCTGAGGAATATATCAGCTTTTTAAAGGAAACAGATCTGGGCTCACAATATCCCAAGGAGCGTTTTAGCGAAAGAATTGAAAAACTTGTGAAAAATGCTTCAATAAGTCTTGTGGCAAGGGACGAAAACAACCGTATTATCGGTGTATGCTTCGGAATAACCGATTTTGCATACTGGCTGTTTATAACTGATTTAGGCGTTATACGTGAATGTGTGGGACAGGGGATAGGAAAAGCGCTTGTAAAAAAGCTCCATGAAACAGCAGGCGGAGAAAAGGATATTATCATGTATACCTGTGTAAATGAAAATGCGATCCCGTTTTACGAAAAGCTGGGTATGTCAAGACCTGATGACGTGATGAGCTATAACCGTATTGAATGGACAGGCTTTAAGGTGGAATAAAAAAGGAGAAGTATCATGGAAATAATTGATTTAGGCAATATCAGCCAACAGCAGCTATGGGCAGATAAAATACGTGAATGTGACTGGGGAGCGGCAAAGCTTCTTTCCGATTTATTGGAGCAGGAGAAATTCTGCGAAATGACAGGCGGCGGAAGTCTTATAATAATGACAGATGAAGAAAAAATAGCTGCCTTCTGTACTCTTACACAAAATGACTGTATTGATGACGATACTCTTTTTCCATGGATAGGCTTTGTGTTTACATCACCGGAATACAGGGGCAACAGGTACAGCGGAGCGCTTATTGATTACGCCTGTGACAAGGCGAGGGAACAGGGTTTTGAAAGCGTATATATTGCCACCGACCATATCGGATTATATGAAAAATACGGCTTTACATATATTGAAAGCCGTACCGATATTTATAATGAAACAAGCAGGATATACCGAAGAATGCTTAAATAACCGCCGTATAGAATAAGGACAGCAGCCCGATAAAGCTGCTGTCCTTTTTTGCCCGAAAAAACTGATCTGATCATTCCCTTGAGGTGATATATTCTATAACCGATGCGGCATAATTTTCAATATCCATAAGTGCGCCAAGATGACCGCCGCTCTTTTCCTTAAGCACATATGGCTTTGTCATAACATTTATAAACTGCTGCTTGGTTTCCTGTGAAAAGGTCTCATCGTCTTCATTTATAACAAGCATTACTCTGTCGGAGAGAAATTCAAAATCCTTTTTGCTTATGTTCAGATGATTTCCGCAGTCGATAAGCATATCTATCATATGAAGCTCATATTCCTTGGTGAGCATATTGAGCATTACGTCTGCAAGAGCTTCAAACCGGTCCTTTTGTTCGGGAGGCAGCTTTTCTGTTTTCTTTCGTATAGCCTTAAGCATGAATTTTTTTGCGATACCGAATGGTACTATTTTTATCATACGGCGGCTTTTGCTCTGCCGTTTTTTCATGCCTTCAAAATATTCCTTTGAGCCGCCCGAATTCTGAACTGCGGCTGTATTTGAAAGAATAAGTCCTTCAACTATTTCAGGGTGTCGTTTGGTAATGATCTGTGCTGCTGCTCCGCCTAAGGACTGTCCCACCAGCCATACCTTCAGGTCCAGCGATTTTATAAGCTCCGCTACAGCGTCCGCAAACTCTGCCATTGTGGGATAGCAGATAAGATAATCAAAGGTTATTACGGAAAAGTCCTTTGCGAAACGGTCAAAGTGCATAAAGAAAAGATCGGAAAGTCCGATGCCTCCCGTAAGAAGAACAAGGGTAGATGCAGCGTTTTCATTCCTGTGATAACGATAGACAAAATCCTTGCCTTTTATCTTTTTTGTCTGCTGAGGATATGCTTTGTAGAATTCTTCAAGGGTCATAATAAAAAACTCCTTTACTTATCAAAAATATAATCAGTGATAGATTTTGCAATCACCGAAACAGTTTCATCATAGCTGTCTGCGAGAAGAAAATCCCTGTTTGCCGCTGCGGTAGCGGCGATATTCATAAGATTGATAACCACCTCCGCATTGATGTCCTTTCTGTCGGTACAGACGGAAATAAGCTGTTTTGCAAGCTGAATACTGTTTTCGTCGGCTTCATTCTGCTTGTGGGGGAGTCTGCGGAAAATAATTTTCATTTCCTCAGGTGAGAAATAATCATATACGGTTTTTGCTGTTGTGTAGCGTTCATAAAACAGCTTATATACATTTTCCTTTGTGGGTTCTTTCATAGTATTGATTATTGCAAGGCGGTTTTCATCACGGATATTGATCATTATCTCATAGAAAAAAGCTTCCTTTGATGTAAAGAAATTATAGAAGGTACCCTTTGCGATCCCTGTTTCTGCGGCGATATCCGCAACGGAAATATTTTTATAGCTGCTTTTTTCAAGAGCCTTTCTCCCGTTTGCAAGCAATGTATCACGGATATTATCCCTGTCCGATTCCGAAAAGATTTTTGGCATAATGACCTCCTGTGAAACTTAATGACTAAATTTGTTTATATAGTCATTTTATCATAAAACAATACGTTAGTCAATGCTAACGTATACTGAAAATATAACAGAAAAAAATCCTTTTGATGTTGAATATACACAAAAATCAAAACGAAAATCAATTTGGTCAGCATTTTTTAGGGAAGCGCTGATTAAGGGCGAAGCCATTGTTTCCGCCCATCGAAAATCCGTAACTGAGAGGAGTGTGAAACAATTTAATCAGCGGTTTCTTGGGTATCATCTGTTCTGTTCAGCTATGCGAGCGATCAAAGCCTGCCTGCTTTCGTCACTCAATGCACAGACTGCCGAGACCGCATCATTGTAGGCTGTTTCGGCTGATATATTGCAGTTATATCGGAAATGCTCATATAAATATCCGATAAGCTTATTATATAATTCAAGCTGTTCATGACCCTGTGCTGTCATTATGACTTTGTTGTTTTCGTCACGCTTTACATATCCTTTTTCGTCAAGCTTTACAACTGTCTTGTAAACGCTGACCTTTGATATTTTCATTCTATCGGCTATCGAAACAAGCTTTATTCCCACAGAACCGTCATAAAGCTCATTTATTGCCATAAGATATTTTAATTCTGAAACTGTCATAATTACCTCTTTTTAATGTTAGCTCTAGCTAACTTTTACGCAAAATAAAAATCCATCTGAAAAGTTAGTCAAAACTAACTTTTCGTGATGAAAAAACGTGTTAAGGAAATGCTGATCATCGGTGCAGCTATCATTATCAGCAGCTTCATAATAACACAAGTCAAGTATATCACATAATGGATACATCTGTCAAGAAAATTAACCACAGGCTAACCTGTTTTTTTATTGACATGTCTGTATTATGGGGGTTATAATATAAATAACGGTAATATGCCGAAAAATCAAAGGAGGTAATCTTATGAACAAATTTTTTAAGAATGAAAAGCTCTGGTGTGCTGTTGCAGGTGCGGCAGGAGTTATTATCGGTCAGAAGGTGCTTTTTTCCGAAAAAACAAGGGAGCTTGCAGTAACTGGTCTTGCAAAGGGTATGAAGCTTACTCATGATGTAAAGGCAGCTTTTCAGTGCATGAAGGACGAAGCAGAGGATCTTTGCTATGAAGCAAAGGAGCAGGCAGGTCTTTCAGAGGAAACAGAAGAATAATGCGGTATAAGATCATATTTGATAAGCCGGGCAGGCTCAGAGTACGTTTCGGAGGATATGCCTTTGATAGATCGTTGGAAGGCTGTATACGAAAGTTAGTCTCATCTAACATTTATGTCCGTTCCATTGAGGTACATTCGGCAAACGGCGGTCTGCTGATAATATATAAGAAGGAACACCGCAGTGATGTGATAAGCTTTGTTGACAGTCTGGATTTTCGCAGTCTTATCCCTGTGAAAGAGGAAAATGTGACCGAGGAGATCGACAGGGATTTTAAAAATGGTCTTGTAAGACTTGGTGTAAATCATCTTATAAGAAAGCTGATCGTACCTGCACCGATAAGACCGTTTTTGGTTATGTACAGAGCTGCAAAATACATTCTGAAGGGTATACGGTGTCTTGCGGAAGGAAAGCTGACGGTTGAGGTACTTGATGCAGCTTCAATTACCGCCTGTCTTGCACAGCGTAATTTCAGTACTGCAAGGACAATAATGCTTCTGCTGTCCGTATCGTCGCTGCTGGAAGAATATACTCATGCAAGAACAAAAGCTGTACTTACATCAAGCCTTGCGGTAAAGGCAGACAAGGTATGGCTGGTAAGTGAAAATGAGGATATACTTATTCCTGTAGGGGAGCTTGATACGGGAGACAGGATACGTGTAAGAACAGGCAGTGTTATCCCCGTTGACGGTGAGATAACAGAGGGCGAGGCTTATATAAACGAAGCCTCTATGACGGGTGAGCCGCTTGCTGTGATGAAGTCCGTGAACGGAACTGTTTTTGCGGGAACGGTGATCGAAGAGGGCTCGGTAGTTATAAAAGTAAGAGCGGTAAGCTCAGAGACAAGGATACAGAAGATAATTGAGCTTATAGACAGCTCGGAAAATCTCAAGGCAGGTATTCAGAGCCGTGCGGAGCGGCTTGCAGACGGAATAGTGCCATTCAGCTTCTTAGGCTTCGGACTTACACTTCTGCTTACAAGGAATATCACAAAGGCTGTTTCGCTGCTCATGGTGGATTATTCCTGTGCGATAAAGCTGTCAACTCCGATCTCTGTGATTTCGGCGATACGGGAAGCTGCTGACCGCAGTATCACGGTAAAGGGCGGAAAATATCTTGAAGCCTTTGCTGCAGCCGATACCATTGTTTTTGACAAGACGGGTACACTTACAAATGCTGAGCCTGTGCTTGATATGGTGATCCCTTTTGATAATCATACAGAGGAAGAGGTGCTGAAAACAGCAGCCTGTATCGAGGAGCATTTCCCTCACAGTATGGCAAGGGCGATCGTAAAGGGGGCGGAGGAGCGAGGTGTTCTTCATGCGGAGGAGCACGCAGAGGTGCATTACATAGTTGCTCATGGAATCGCAACCACTCTTTACGGAAAGCGTGCAATAATCGGAAGCCGTCATTTTGTCTGTGAGGACGAGGGAGTTACTATCACTGATGAACAGCAGGCATATATAAACGAAAAAGCGGGAGCGTCCTCTGTGATATATCTTGCGGTGGGAGGCAGGCTAGCAGGCGTACTTTGTATAAATGATCCGCCCCGTAAGGAAGCTGCAGAAGCAGTAAGACTTATGAAGAAATGCGGTCTGGAAAATGTTGTGATGCTTACGGGAGACAGCTGCTCCGCCGCGGAAATAATTGCAGAACAGCTTGGAATAACCGAATATCATGCACAGGTCCTTCCCGAAGAAAAGCACCGTTTTATCGAACAGCTTAAGGCTGACGGACATGGTGTGATAATGGTAGGTGACGGTATTAACGATGCACCTGCGCTTGCGGCGGCTGATGTTTCCGCTGCAATGAGCGATTCTTCCGATATTGCAAGGGAGACTGCCGATATCACTCTGAGAGGAACGGGTCTTACAGAGCTTGCGGTCATGAGAAGGCTGAGCGAACAGCTTATGGAAAGAATAAATTCAAATTACCGTTTTATTGTAGGATTCAATACAGCCTTGCTGCTGCTTGGCTTCTGCGGTGTGATATCACCCTCATTGTCGGCACTTCTGCATAACGGGTCAACTATGGCAATGTGTATGAAGAGCATGACGCCGCTTTTGAAATCGGAAGAGCATATAGGATAATAAAGCGTCGGACATCTGTATTTGAATGTCTGACGTTTTTATTGTTCTCAAAAAATGTTCTTGATTTAAAAAAATTGACACCGATTTGTAATCTGACAAGCTATTGCCAAAATATTTATAATATAGTATAATAAAAAATTGGATAAGTATATATACTATATATAGAAAACAGAGAAAGGAAAGATACTGCTATGTGCGGCTTTGTCGGCTTTACAAATACAAAAGACAATTCAAATAAAATACTGGAAGAAATGATGGAGCGTATCAGACACCGCGGTCCCGATTCGGGCGGTCACTATATTGACAGCGATATCGCTTTAGGCTTCCGCAGACTGAGCATCATAGATATAACCGCTTCGGGAGATCAGCCTATCTATAACGAGGACGATACAAAGGTACTGCTTTTCAACGGAGAAATATACAACTACCGTATATTAAGAGAGGATCTTATCGAAAAGGGACATATATTCAAGACCAATACCGACTCTGAGGTACTTCTTCACGGCTATGAGGAATACGGAGTTGACCTTCTGAAAAAGCTGAGAGGAATGTTCGGCTTCGTCATCTGGGATAAGGTAAAGAAGGAGCTTTTCGGTGCAAGGGATTTCTTCGGAATAAAGCCTATGTATTTTGCCAAAATGGATCAGACTCTTATGTTCGGCTCGGAAATAAAGTCATTCCTTGCTCACCCCGATTTTAAAAAGGAGCTTAACGAAACAGCTCTTGAAAACTATCTTACCTTCCAGTATTCTCCCACTGAGGAGACCTTCTTCAAGGGTGTGTATAAGCTTCTGCCCGCTCATTATTTTATCTATAAGAATGATATAATGACAGTAAAGCGTTACTGGGACGTACACTTCAAGGACGATAACCGTCCCGATATGGACGAATGGGTAGAAAAAATATCCGATACCTTCAAAAACTCAGTTGAGGCACATAAAATAGCCGATGTAGAGGTAGGCAGCTTCCTTTCAAGCGGTGTTGATTCAAGCTATGTTGCTTCCGTTGCAAATGTTGACAAGACCTTTACGGTAGGCTTCGGTGAGGACGAAAAATATAACGAGATCGGCTGGGCAAAGGAATTTTCCAAATTCATAGGCAAGGAAAATATCAGTCATGTGATCACTCCCGAGGAATACTGGGAGCATATCCCCAAGATACAGTATCATCTTGATGAACCTCTTGCAGACCCTGCCTGCATAGCACTTTACTTTGTATGCCGTGAGGCTGCAAAATATGTAAAGGTAGTTCTTTCGGGCGAGGGCGCAGATGAAATTTTCGGCGGATATAACATATATAAGGAACCTCTCGGTTCATCGGCATATAAGTCTCTTCCCATGCCTATAAGAAGAGGTATAGGAAAAATAGCCGAACAGCTTCCGCAGAAAAGGGGAGTGAATTTCCTTGTCCGCAACGGAAAGGAGCTGGAGGAGCGTTTTATCGGAAATGCATATATGTTCACCGAAAAGGAGCGCAAGGCTCTGCTTAAGATAAAGACGGACGCACCTGCTCCCACCGAGATCACAAAGCCTTTCTATGATAAGGTGACCGATAAGGATCCTATCACAAAAATGCAGTATCTTGATCTGCATTTGTGGATGGCAGGAGATATACTTTTAAAGGCGGATAAAATGTCAATGGCGAATTCTCTGGAGCTTAGAGTACCCTTCCTTGACAGAGAGGTAATGAAGCTTGCGGAAAGAATACCTGCCAAATACAGAGTAAGCACAGAAAATACCAAGCTTGCAATGAGAAGAGCAGCGCTTAAGGCAGCTCCCGAAAAGACCGCAAACAAGAAAAAGCTTGGTTTCCCCGTTCCTATCAGAGTATGGCTCAAGGAGGATAAGTATTATAACATCGTAAAGGATACCTTTACCTCCGATATAGGAAAGAAATTCTTCAACTCAGATAAGCTGGTAAGCCTTCTTGACGATCACCGTGCAGGAAAATACGACAACAGCCGCAAGATCTGGACAGTTTATGTATTCCTGGTATGGTACAAGGTTTATTTTGTAAATGAGTAATAGCGTATAGAATATAACACACGAAAAGCTGTCATCGTCTTGATGGGTGACAGCTTTTTGATTTATTATAATATTTATCATTGGAATATAGGAACCGCTGATTAAATCGTTTCAAGACCCATTCATTAAAGCATTTTCATGGGTCTGAAACGATGCTTACAGCATTAATCAGCGCTTCCTATATCATATTGTTGTCACCATACAAATAAATGAGGGTTGACGCTCCTTTGCGTATATGGTATAATCATGTATAAAAGAAAAGGATGTGAATAAATGAAAAGAAAACAGATCAGCGTAAAGGATATGACATATACAGCACTGGGAGCGGCTGTTATTGCAGTATGCTCATGGATAACTATACCGTCGGCAGTGCCGTTTACAATGCAGACCTTCGGAATTTTTGCGGTATCGGGAATTTCAGGCGGTAAAAGAGGACTTTGCTCCGTTTTGGTATATATACTGCTGGGAGCGGTCGGACTTCCTGTATTTTCAGGCTTCAAAGGAGGGATAGGAGTTCTTTTCGGTGTGACGGGAGGATATATTACAGGCTTTATAGGGCTTGCGGCAGTTTATTATCTTATAACGGGAAATGGAGGTTCTTCAACGATAAGACAGTATATAGGAATGTTATCAGGTCTGGCAGTATGCTATATTTTCGGAACGGTATGGTTTCTGATCTCAGGCGGAGGAGATATTCTATCTGCGCTTGCGGCATGTGTTTTTCCTTTTGTTGTACCTGATATATTAAAGCTTATGCTGTCAATGGCTGTTGTGAAAAGAACAGGCAGGGTTATACACAGCTGTTGATATACATATTTTACCTTAAAAGAACAAAATGCTTAAATTATATGTTTTTTAAAAATAAAAATAATACAATTTTAACATATTTTGTCTTGATATATTGTAAAATGAGACTTTTTGTGATATAATTAATTATATATAATGCGGATAATATTTGTTAAAAAATATCAGCTGTATTATTTGTTGATTTTGTTTCTTTTGTGAATGAATTTTTATATGGGAGGACGAAAAATGATTGGAAAGATCTGTAAAAAGGTGCGGTATCTGGCTGCACTGACGGTAATGCTTACGGCAGCATTGTTTGCCGTGCCTGTTTCGGTTTCGGCTGAAACGGCGGGCGGACTTGAGATAACGGGAGGTATTCAGGGAACCGATTATACCTATGAAAATGATGTTATAACCGTTATTTCGGAGACCCCGCTTACATTTTCAAATAAAGATTACGATACTGCGGTTTCGGACAGGATAGTTATCCAAAAATATTTAAATGCCAAAATTACTCTTTCGGGAGTAAATATAGCTGCATCGGGTGGTTCGGCTATAACAGTTGAGTGTGATTCGTCAACCGAGTATGATGTTACTTTAACAATGGCTGAAGGTACCGTAAACAAGCTGACATCACTGAAGTCAGGGTGCTGTGGTATAGAGAAAAATGCAGTCTATTATTCGGGATATCTGATCATCAATGGTAAGGGAACATTGGATGCAAAGGGTTATGAAGGCGGTGCTGCTATTGGCAGCCGGGCAGGTTATGGTACATCGTATATCCGTATTTGTGACTGTACTGTATATGCTGAGGGCGGTTCAACTGCTGCAGGAATAGGATCGGGCAGGAATAACAGCGCAAATAATATTATTATTGAAAATGCAGATGTTACTGCAATAGGAAAAGCTGCAGCGGGTATAGGCGGAGAACGTGATTGTGAAAAAGTAATCATTAAAAACAGCATTGTTAATGCAACAGGCGGAGAAAAAGCTGCAGGTATAGGCGGCGGTTATGAATATAGTGTAGAAGGTGTCACTATTATTGACAGTATCGTTACCGCAACAGGCGGAGCATCTGCTGCAGGCATAGGCGGCGGATACAACAGCAAAAGCTGTTCTGAAATTATTATTGAAGGTGGTTCGGTAAAGGCTGCAGGCACGGCAGAAAATGGCTATTTTCCGGCAGATATAGGTACAGGAAGAAGCTCCGGTGCTGACGGAAAAAATGCGGTTCTTAAAAATACCGATGGTGAAGAAGTGTATCTTCTTAAAATTGATAATCCAAATGGTGAAAGGGTGCTTATTGACAGTGAGGAATACCTTGTGCAGAAACCGCCTCATTCTGATGATACCTTTATTTATGTATATCTTACAGGTAAGGACTATACTGTAAAAATTGGTGATATATCTAAGAAGATTTATTTTAATGAAGCATCGAGAACATTTGATGAAACAGAATTGGGAAAAGATTTTGATGTTTCGGGAATCAATCTGCAGCATGGCGTTGATTATACATATCCTGCCGAAACAGGAGTTCTCACAATACTTTCTTCTAAAAATATTACTGTTTCAAATGCAGAGAATGTAGATGTGACATCAGACAGGATCGTTGTTGCAAAGGACGTTTCCGCTAATATATACTTTAATGGTTTGAATATAAATACTTCCTCAAAGGATTTTGCAGCTTTTTTAATAGAGGATAACAGCACAGGAAACGTAACAATTAATTTGAATGATAATTCAGTAAATACGCTTATAAGCGCTGACGGTTATGCAGGTATACAGAAGAATGGTGCTTATACAACTGCTGACGGAAAAACTATAGGAAAGCTTAATATTTTATCGGAAAATTCTGCTGCAACAACTTTAAATGTAAATGGCGGAAGCGGTGCGGCAGGCATCGGCGGAAGCAGAGGAAATACAGCTTCAAATATTTACATAAAGACCATTTCCGTTAATATAAATGGCGGAAGTGGCGGTGCAGGCGTCGGCGGAGGAAGCAACGGAGATGGTACGAATATCAATATATCCGGTAATACATCAAACAGCATTTATAGAATAGAAGGCGGTGAAAATGCTGCAGGTATAGGCGGCGGTGAAAACGGTGACGGAAATGTTATTACTCTGTCTAAGGCTGCAATTACTGCGATCGGACACGGAGGTGCAGGAATAGGTGGTGGAAAAGGCGGTAATGCTTATGATATTAAGTTAAATGATTCAGCTGTAATTACCGCTGACGGAACAGACGGAAATGGTGCAGGCATCGGCGGCGGTGAGGGAGGCAATGCCGAAAAAATAGATATCGACGTTGCTGATGTTACAGCAAAGGGCGGAAAGAATGCAGCAGGAATAGGCGGCGGTGACGGTGGTTCCTGTACAAATGTTGACATCAATTTCAGCAATAATAAAAAGCTGCTTTTTGCCGAGGGCGGAGAAAATGGTGCTGGAATAGGCGGCGGAAAAGGCGGTTCGTGTATAAAAGTACGAATATACAACGCTGTAGTCACAGCAAAGGGCGGAAAAAATGCAGCAGCAATAGGCGGCGGAGATAATGGCAGCTGTTCAGATATAACGATATATTATTCTTCCGTAAAAACCATTGCAGGTGAAAACGCACACAATATCGGCGGCGGAGCAGGTCAGGAAGCTGTAGAGCCTGTGTATAACAATAAAAAGCTTTATTATGTCATACTGGAAAACCCCAACGGAACATATATAAGGATCAACAATGTAAATGAGCCTAACCATCACGGTGATGAAAAGAGAGTATATCTTTATATTCCCGGTGAAGATTTTACATTGGAATTGAACGGTGAGCTTACCGATTATAAATTCTATACAGATAAGTTCCTTCCTGTTCCCAAGGCAAAGCAGTTTGTTTTCACTGCTCCGGGATATCTTACCTATGACAGAACGGCAAAGCAGGCAGTATTTACTTCTACCGAAGAGGATATGGGAAAAATAACAGTCAGGTATTATAAGGACGATGTACAGGTTGCGGCAGAGGACGTTGTTGCGGCAGGCACTTACACAGTAAAGATAGATACAGCTGTATCCGACAGCTTTGCAGAGGTCACAGAGCTTGCTTCTGAAAACTGGACATTTACTGTTGTACCTATGGATATGAGCAAGGCAGAGCTTACTGTAAATGATGTTATATACAACAGAGAGGAGCAGAAGCCTGAATGTATCGTAACATATAACGGTACAAAATATAAGCTTGATGAGGACTTTACATTAGAATATTCGGACAATATAAATGCAGGTACAGCGACAGTAAAGGCTACAGGCAAGGGCAGCTGTATCAATGAAACAAGCACCACATTTGAGATAAAGCCTGCATCAATAGCGAATGCGGAGATCAATGTTACAGGTGAATATATCTATAGCGGCAAGGAAATATCCCCCGAATTTACGGTAAAGCTTGGCAGTGTCATACTTAAAAAGGACACAGAATATACCGTAGAATTAGAAAATAACATCAATGCAGGACAGGCTGTCATTACAGTCAATGGTATCGGAAATTATACCGATTCCGCAAGTACAGAGTTTACTGTCAAGCCTGCATCAATAGCAGATGCGGAAATCAATGTGACAGGCGAATATACCTATAACGGCAAGGAAATATCCCCCGAATTTACGGTAAAGCTTGGCGATGTTACACTTAAAAAGGACACAGAATATACCGTAGAATTAGAAAATAACATCAATGCAGGACAGGCAACGATAACGGTAACCGGTATCGGAAACTATACCGATTCCGTAAGTGAAAAATTCACTATCAGAAAGGCAGCCGCTGTTATCACAGTAAAGACAGCTCCCGAAAAGCAGAGTGCGGGAAAGAGTGTTTCGGTCACAGCAGAGGTGGTTTCAGACGATAAGCCCGTAATATCCGTAAATTACAGCATAAACGGCGTTAAGACAGCTGTTGCGGACGGAAGCTTTATCATACCAAAGAAAACAGCAGTTGGTACAGTGATTGAGATCACAGCTTCCGTGCCCGAAACGGACAATTATCTTTCAGCTTCGGAAACAGTTATACTGACTGTCTGCCGGTGTGAGCATACAGGCGGAAAGGCAAGCTGTACAGAGCAGGCTGTATGTGACAGCTGCGGAGAGAGCTACGGCAGCTATGACAAGGATAATCATCCCAATGCATCAAAGGAATGGTCTGACGGCGGCACATATCATTATCATAAGTGCGGAGACTGCGGCAGTGAGCTTGACAAGGAAGAGCATACAGGCGGCAAGGCAGGCTGTACCGAGCAGGCTGTATGTGAGATATGTGAGTTTGCTTACGGTGATACAACAGGACACAGCTGGTCTGAAAACTGGTCGGGAAATGAAACTCATCACTGGCATGAATGTGAAAACTGCTCATCGGAGGATAATTCCTCAAAGGACGGCTACGGCGTTCATGTTTATGACAGAATGATCGCAGATGAAAATACTCTTAAGAAGGGTATCGAATATTATTACAGCTGTGAATGCGGTGCGATAAGCACAACAGATACATTTACGGTTGAGCTTGATCTTCAGGAATGTATAAATGTTGTCAATGGTCTTTTCTCAGACGGTGACACTGTTATCATTTCCGAGCTTGAGCTTATAATGATCGAATTTATTCTGCAAAATGACTATGCGTAATTTATGAAACGCTGATTAATTGATCCCCAACTGCTTTATATCATTATAAAGCGGCTGGGGATTGACTTTTTTTATTGAACAGTATATAATAAATATATCGTTATTTATCATATCTGAAGCAAGGAGAATGCTTTATGGGAAAAATAATCAGGGTGAAATGCGAAGGCTGCGGTCTGGAAAAGGATGTATATACAGGCGGTTCAATAAGGGACTGTGAAATTGAGATGATTATGAAGCTGCTTACTCCCGAAAGGCAGGAGATACTTTCTGAGGCAGTGAAAAACGGTGCTTCGGGGATATCTGTAACAAGAGAACCGTGTATATGTGTCAGCTGCGGAGAAATATACGCTTATTCCGCAGTATTTTATCGCATGAATAATATTGATAAGCGTTTAAGGGGTGTCTGTCCTCACTGCGGCAGCGAAAATTGTATTTCCGCAAAAAAATGTCCTCAGTGCAAGGGTGTATTGTCTCACAGTATTGCAGGACACTGGGATTGAATAAGTGCAAAAAGTCCCGTGATTCCGTTTTTCGGAGGTCACGGGACTTTTTATATTCTTTTATTACTTCGGCAATAATATAATTTGATTGCTCGGTGCTTGATTTTTCAAAAAAGTCGCAGATACGACAATTATTGTAATTTAGAAATAATTAATCAAACTGTTTAATTGCCGAAGTAATATTTATCCCAGCAGCTGAAGTACTCCCTGTGGAATATTGTTTGCCTGTGCCAGCATGGACTGTGATGCATTTGCAAGGACCTGTTCCTTAGTAAACTGCATCATATATGCCGCCATATTGGTATCTCTTATCAGCGATTCGGCTGCCTGCAGGTTTTCATGGGTATTATTCAGATTATCTATTTTATGCTCTATCCTGTTCTGATATGCGCCAAGATCTGCACGCTGCATTGACAGCTTGTTTTTCGCTTTATGTATTATATCTATTGATGTGTTGGCTTTTCGCTGTGTGGCAATGCTTACGCTTTCCTTATCAACTCCAAGGATTTTTGTGTTCATTCTGCCGATGTCGATAACAAGGGTATCCTTTGATCGAGGACCTGTCTGCATTATCCAGTAGTTGTCACCGTCCTCAAATACAGGTTCTTCCTCGGGTACAGAGGGATATGAAGGCTTGCCGCCCGAGGAAGGCGGATTATAATATCCGGGCTCCTTCGGAAGCTCATCGGGAAGATCGTCGGGACTAAAGCGCCATAAGCCGTAATCTCCGTAGAATTTAAGATTGACTGAGCCTTTAGTACCGTCTGCATCGGTAAAGTCAAGAGTGATATCCTGTCCCTTCATCCATATATATGCGGTGTTTTCGGCCATGTGCTGCAGATCATTCCAGCTATAGACAGTTCCGTCTGCGCCTGTTGCCGTAACATCGGTCAACGGGAAGCTGAGGGACAAAGGATCGGAGCCATTGGCAGTAAGTGTTACCTTTCCGTCAGCGAGAAGGTCGTTCAGATATGATATATCAAGTGCATAAAGGGTATTTCCGTTTGCATCCTTGGTGCCTGTGGTGATATATTTTCCTTCTCCGCTTCCTGCCTTGACGCTGATATTGTTGGGATCGGTCATGGTCACGGGTGCTTTATTCTGACCGTTTCTGTCAGTAAATCCGCCGATATTTCCTCCATCGTAGGTCCAGCCGCCGTCTGCGGATATTTCGCCGCCGTTTATTACGATCTCTGATACTGTACCTCCTTTTCCGCTTCCGATACCCGAAGCGTCGGTACTTCCTATTGCGGTAATAACGCCGCCGTTTATTTCTATTCTGCCTGTACTTCCGCCGGCTGAGCCTGAACCTATTCCCGAACCGTTTTTGCCGCCTGTTGCGTTGATAGTACCGCCATTGATGATTATTTCATCTGCGGAGCCTGTCCAGCTTCCGCCTATTGCGGCACCGTCGTCACCGCCTGTTGCGGTTATTATAATGTCATTGTCAGAGGTGGTGTTGTCTCCTATAATAATTGATTTGACATTGCCGCTGCAGCCTGCGCCGATACCTGTACCATGTTCAACTCCCGAAGCTGTGATATCGGCTATGCCTGTGATAGTGATATTTCCTACATTAGCTACCCAGCCGCCGCCTATGCCTGCGCCATGGTTTGATGCTTCTGCGTTAAGCGTAAGACCTGTGCCGCCGTTTATAGTGATATCTCCGAAATCGGCATGTTTAGCGCCGCCTATGGCAGCCGAGCCATGACCACTTGTAACATTTATTGCGCCTGAACCTTTAATAACAATATTACTTGCTGTTGCATCTGAGTTTACGGAAGCGCCTATTCCTGCGCCGCCTACAACTGAACTGTTAGCGTTACCCGCCACTATCAGTGTGCTTCCGCTCTGAGAATTAATGGTAACAGTGGTTTCTCCGTCAGAGGCATCATTGTCGTTAAGCTGTATGCCTGCCGCATTTCCGACGCCTGTGATATCGTTTGTTCCCGATACGTTTATAGTAACGTTATTGTTTTTTCCGATATTTATACCTGCGGTATTGCCGCCCTTGGAAGAGGTATCTATATTTACGTTATCAAGGGTGATGTTTGCATTTGCTCCGTCAGCGATAACTATATTTCCGTAATAGGTATTGCTGCCGTCACTGCGTGTACCGCCGCTTATTGTAAGGCTTGTATCGTTGAGAATTGTAAGTACGCCTGTTGCTGTATCAAAGCTCCAGTCTGTGCCCTCCTGACCGCCTGTTACCGTAAACAGATCGGAAGGATATGTTATCGGCACGGGTGGCGTGGGTGGAGTTACCGTTGTTACAGGGCTGTTTCCCGTTACTGATGTTCCGCCGCCGGAAAGGATAGTTACATCGGACGGATATTCGTTTTTTACATCGGTATTGCCTGTGTTCAGCGCAAAAAGATTAAGTCCTGTTATATCGTTATCGGGAACAGGATCGGTATTTGATAAGCTGCCGCCTACAAGTCCGCCGCCGACATTTCCGCTGCTGTCTGCGTTTGAAGTGTATTTTGTAAGCTGATGAATAAAGCTGTGAGCGTCGGAATCGGAGGCAAAACCGTTTTCAAAGGCAGCTGTACTTGTGTATTTTCCGCCTGTTGCATTGGATATGGCAGTATCGAGAGAGCTGCCTGTAATAACATCATAAAGTATCTTTGAAACGCCGTAGGATATATATTCCGCAGCCATGGCAGGATCATTCATATCAGCGGCTGCACTCGAAGCAAGATAGCCCAGATACATACAGGCAAGATAACCTGTTCCGTATTGTGCCGTTGACTGAGTTTCACTTTCGGAAAGCTTTGCACCCGAAGCCGAAAGAGCGGCTTGTATCTGTGTGTCGGTGGAGGATTCGTTCAGGGAAAGACCGGCTCTTACCCAGTTGCCGGGACCTGACGCTGTCTGAGCCATTCCTTCGACAAACCAGGCAGGAAAGGCGTATGAAGCAGAAGCTCCGTTTGGTGTGATACCTGTCATACCTGCAGTGGCAGCTTCGTCCATAAATGCGTGTATCATTTCGTGTGCTATGGTCTGTTCGAGAGCACGTCTTGAGCCTGTATCTGAGGTTATGTCTTCTGTTAGTGAAGCTGTATTTACGGTGAGGGTATATGTAAGGGATTTTCCTATAAGACCTCCGCCTGTATTGCTGTAAGCAGTGCTAAGTCCTACAGATGCAAGGACAGATGAATCCGGCTTGTTTTCAAGCTTAAGACCTATGCCTATACTTGATCCGTTGAGATAATCAAATACTGTATATGTGTTCGTTATTGCGGAAACTACCTGCGGTACTATCGAGGTCTGCAGCTCGTCCGCTATTATCTGATAATCCGAGCCTGCCGCAAAATTGTTGTCTGCTCCCGTGGTGGTCTGGGTAGTTGTGTAATCAAAGACAGTTTCGGTGTATACTATATTCATGAGCCTTCCCGTACCGTCTGAGGGAAGTGCGGAAAAAGGATTCTGAGAAGAAGCCCTGCTTTCCTTTATGCGATCACGGAAAATAGTTGTTCCCCCTGAGCCGTCAAAAAGCTTCATGCCGTTGAAATCGGTATGATTTGCGATATGGTCGATCTCGTCCTGTATCTGTTCAAATTCAAGCTGCAGAGAAGCACGGTCGATATCATCGTCATATACGCCGTTTGCCGACTGAACAGCAAGAGTATTCATGCGGTCAAGCATGGTATGGACCTCTGTAAGTGCACCCTCTGCGGTTTGTATCAGGGAAACGGCGTCCTGACAGTTTCTTTCAGCCTGATCAAGACCTCCGATTATGGCACGCATTTTTTCGGAGATCGCAAGACCTGCGGCATTGTCGCCTGCACGGTTTATCATGTATCCCGAAGAAAGCTTTTCAAGAGTTTTGGAAAGCTTGCCCGTATTCTTTTTGTTATTGCGGTTTGCGTTCAATGCAGACATATTATGCTGAACGTTCATTTATCATACACCTTCTATAATTATTTGTATGGGATATATTGTGATTAGGCTTTTAAATATAGTTAAAAATGAAACATCTCTATCAATATATATCGGCTCATTTGAAATATTCTTTATAGTATATCCGAGAAATTATTTCAAATGCCATATCTGATGCAGAAGTGCTTTTCTATACGAAAAAATAATCATTGACAACAGTATAAACTTTTGCTATAATATAACATGGAAAAAGCGGCAGACGCTGTTTTTTGCCGAAACGTTGAATATTTTCGGATTTTTGAAAGGAATGAAACAAAATTATGGGTAAGGCTCTTATTATCGGCTGCGGCGGCGTAGCAAGCGTTGTTATTCACAAGTGCTGTCAGAATTCAGAGGTTTTTGAGGAGATCATGATCGCTTCACGTACTAAATCAAAGTGCGACGCTCTTAAGGAAAAGCTGGACGGCGGAAAAACTATTATTCATACGGCACAGGTCGATGCTGACAAGGTAGAGGAGCTTGTTGCTCTTATGAAGGATTTCAAGCCTGATATATGCATCAATGTGGCGCTTCCTTATCAGGATCTTACTATTATGGATGCGTGTCTCGAATGTAAGGTGGATTATGTAGATACAGCAAACTATGAGCCCCTTGATACAGCTAAGTTTGAATACAAGTGGCAGTGGGCATACCGTGAGAAGTTTGAAAAGGCAGGTATAACCGCTCTTCTGGGTTCAGGCTTTGACCCGGGTGTAACAGGCGTTTTCTGTGCGTATGCTCAGAAGCATTACTTTGATGAGATAAATTATATTGATATCCTTGACTGCAATGCAGGCGATCACGGATATCCCTTTGCAACAAACTTCAACCCTGAGATAAATATCCGTGAGGTAAGCGCCAAGGGCAGCTATATCGAGGACGGCAAGTGGGTAGAAACTGAGCCTATGGAGATAAAGAGGGTATATAATTTCCCTGAGGTTGGTGAAAAGGATATGTATCTGCTTCACCATGAGGAGCTGGAATCCCTTGCGCTGAACATCAACGGAATCAAGAGAATACGCTTCTTTATGACCTTCGGACAGAGCTATCTTACACATCTTAAGTGTCTTGAAAATGTAGGTATGACATCTATCGAGCCTATTGAGTATGAAGGCATGAAGATAGTTCCTCTGCAGTTTTTGAAGGCTGTTCTTCCCGATCCTGCATCACTTGGTCCCAGAACAAAGGGAAAGACCAATATCGGCTGTATCATGCAGGGTAAAAAGGACGGAAAGCCTGTAAATTATTATGTATATAATGTATGTGTTCATGAGGAATGTTATGCTGAGGTGGGTTCTCAGGCTATTTCTTATACAACGGGTGTTCCTGCTATGATCGGTGCTATGATGGTTATGACAGGAAAGTGGAAGAAGCCGGGCGTATACAATATCGAGGAATTTGATCCCGATCCGTTTATGGAGGCTCTTAACAAGTGGGGTCTGCCCTGGAAGGAAACCTTTGAGCCTGAGCTTGTGGATTAACAGAATGTTAAACGTGAGTTGTTATTTATGTAATCGGATTAATTGATTATACATATTAATTAATACATTGTTAATAACGTAATTAACGGACGGAGTTTTTATCTTCCGTCCGTTTTGTGTTTTAATTGTGATAAGATTATCTGATGAAGAAATAATAGATTATACCGTATATTACCGAGGCGGCTGTACCGTAAAGTATAACGGGTCCCGAGATGATGAAAATTTTTGCGCCGAGACCTGTAATATATCCTTCCGATTTGAATTCAAGGGCAGGGGAGACTACCGAATTGGCAAAGCCTGTTACGGGGACAAGTGTACCTGCTCCGCCGTGCTTGGCAAGCTTTTCGTAAAGACCTGTTCCTGTGAGTACGGCACTTATAACGATAAGGGCGGCAGTGGTACAGGGAGCGGCTGTTTCTTCGGTCAGACCGAGGCTGATAAACATATCATGGAGAGCCTGTCCGATACAGCAGATAGCTCCGCCTATTAAAAATGCTTTTGGTATATCGATAAGGCTTTTGGATTTGGGTGATGCCTTTTTCACCATTTTTGAGTATTCTTCTTTAGATATGCTCATAATAAATACACTTCCTTTTTTATTATTTTTTCATGTATGGATAAAAATATACTGTCAATGAGAGGAAAAATTTATGCTTAAGAATATATTATCAGGTGAGGACTGTGCGAAATGCAGGATATGCTGTGTATTTGACAGATATGATCTCTGGGAGACGCCTACTGTACCCGATGAGATGATGAGATCATTATCGGAGCTTGATCCGTCGCTGGAGTTTATTTCGAGAGGTGACAGCTGGCTTTTCCGCATGAACGAGTCTGCGGACGGATTATATTATTGTCCGATGCTTACGGAAACAGGCTGTAAGCTTGGGGACAGCAAGCCTGCGGAGTGTAAGATGTGGCCTTATCGTCCGATGAATTTCAGGGGGAGGTTGGTTATTGCCATTGCGTCGATATGTCCTACCATGTATAAGAAATCGCTTGAAAGGCTTACTATGGAGCTTGATAACGGCCTTGCTGATATGATTTTTGAAGAGGCAAGGAAAAATCCCGATATAATCAAGGATTATCAGGAGGGATATCCGATTTTGAAAATAGGGGATATCATCGAATAAAGGGCAGATGCTGAGCAATAACACAATACAAAAGTTTCGCTCAAGCCTTTACAAAGGCTTGCGGGGGTCAAGGGGGCAGCGCCCCTTGTCGCTGTCCGCAGACAGCGGCGCTCTTTGGAGCGCTATATCCCCTTTAGCACGTAAAAGATAATAGCAGTAAGCAGATAAGCTGAAAATGAAAAACAACATAAAAAGCCGCCCTTCAAGAAAAAACTAACAGTAAGCTTTTTATAAAAAGCTACGCAAAGCCAAACATGAAGTTGTTCATTCGGGGCGGCTTATAGCAGCAAGCAGCTGCAATAAACAGCGGAGCGTCTTTATTGCACGAGCCGATAGGCTCGCCCGTTGTAAATCTAAGGTGGCAAAATAAATGGATAGGGTTTTACTTTTGGCAGGTAAATCTGTTCTGTAAAGGAATGGATTTACTTGCCTTTGATTTTTACTAATTCCGATAATGGTAAGTAAAAACGTAAGATTAACTTTGCAACCGTCAGTGCGAGGGGGAGAACCTCCGAGGAGAGAGAACAAAAAGCTGTCAAAAATCGACATCTCTCTCCTTCTACGGTTTCCCCTGCAATGAAGCCGTGGCTTCATTATTACTTCGGCAATTAAACAGTTTGATTAACTATTTCTAAATTACAATAATTGTCGTATCTGCGACTTTTTTGAAAAATCAAGCACCGAGCAATCAAATTATATTATTGCCGAAGTAATAGCTCCCCCTTCCCTCAACCTCTCTCTGTCGATTTTTAATTCCGCTTATTGTATGCCTCGGATTGTGGGACTTGGGCGGTTTATAACGGTTTTTCTTTGTTTGGATTACTCGCTCCGCTCGTTTTTTGTTTTCGTGTCCGATTTTTAGTACTGTCCGATATATTACTCTCAAAATGCTTGACAAATCCGGCGTGAGTGGTATAATGGAGGCAATGATAAGCAGGGAGATGATTTTTATTATAGGTTTTGATGAAGCTAAAAAGAGAATACTTGATAACAGACCTAATACAAGGATTGTTGAGTCTATTGAATATGATGATATTTATGCATTTGCACTTATGGATAACTCTGCTGACGAAAATGATTATGTAATTTGCGGATACGATGTTATTGATAAAGTCACAGGCAGAATTTACGCAATGTCTTCTGTACAAATCGTTTTCCGTGAGGGCGGTAAAAAAATTGACTTCAATAAAGAATAACAGATAAAAGCACTCATCTATTAAAATGGGTGCTTTTTGTTTTATTAATAACAAAATAAATCACTTTACTGTAAAATGTTTGGGTAGATATAATGATTTTTTTTGCTTTTAATTAAATATGCTTGATTTTTACTGCATTTTCTGATATAATAAGCTTTGCGTAACCAAATTGTTACCGAATGTTGATTTTTAATAATAGGAGTGTTTTGATGAACGGCAATGACCGTATCGGCGGTTCTGTGCCTGATGGTATAAAGAAAAAGAATGCAAAGGGAGCAAAACGCAGTGCTGCGGTTTTTATGACAAAGCTTGGCGCTCATGCGGTGCATATCTCAGAGCATCTTATACGCAGAACAGGACTTGCCGTAAAGCATACAGTAAAGCTTTTCAAGCCTGCTCATGATGAGCTTTTAAAGGCGGGACGGGCAGCTGAAAAGAATACGGGTGTGCAGAATGTGACGGAAAATACTAAAGATAAAAAAATTGCTGATACGTCGGAAAAGGCTAAGGGAAAAACGGCTGCAGCTGTGTTCAATATAGCTTTCCCATTACTTTCAATAGCTTTTCTTGTGTATACGGTGTACAGTACATATACACATGATTATGCGGTGGCGGTGGAGCTTGACGGAAATGAAATAGGCACGGTGGCTTCGGAGAACGTTTACAGCAATGCTCACAGAGAGCTTGCGAAAATTATGGACGTATATGATACACAGGGGGACTGCTTTCAGACAGCACGGCTTACCTTAAAGCGTATATCCTCAAATGACAAGGTCATGGACGAGGCACTTATGGCGGACAGTCTGAAAAGCTATGTGGCTTCTGTATATCCCGTTTATGAAGAGCCTGTTGAGGAAGAGCTTTACTATATCCCTGAGGAAGGCGAGCTTGACGAAAATATCGTAAGTGCATATATGGTACGTGCGGACAGTCAGATAGTGGGCTTTGTATATGAATACGATCAGATAGAGGCTGCTCTTGAAGAACTGAAAAAGCCTTGTCTTGCCATTGAGGGTGTAACGGAGGAGAATATCTCCTTTGACAAGAACATTACCTTTGAATTTCAGCGTGAGATACATAAAATGGCTGTTGTGGATCAGCAGGCTATTATCAATATTATTATGGGTAATGAACGTGAAGCTGAATATTATGAGGTGGCTCCCGGAGATAATCTGTGGGCAATAGCAGATGCGCATGGAATGACAGTTGAGGAAATTGAAAAATGCGTTGCCACATACAACGGAAAAATGGTCTCTGTCGGTGACAACATCATGATCGGTACTATCATCGAGCTGCAGAGTCTTGCGCCTTTCCTTACTGTTGAATACAGTCATGAAAAGGAATTTGAACGTGAGATAGAGTTTGAAACGGTTGAAAAGGAGGATCCTGAGCTGTTTATCGGAGAAAAGGTAGTCGACAGCGAGGGTGAATACGGTACTGAAATGGTTACTGCCGATGTTACCTATCAGGTAGTGAGAAACGAGGACGGTACATTAAGCGGCAAGGCGGTAAGACGAAAGATAAAGGGCAAGGAGATCATTTCTCAGCCTAAGGCAAGGGTAATAAGGATAGGTACCAAGGAGCCTGATTATGCTTACGGTACTTATGCAGGCTCGGGTGAATATTTCTGGCCCGTGGACGGCGGATATATATCCTCACATTACGGCGGTGACAGAAATCATAAGGGTCTTGACATTGCAGCACCTTACGGTACGCCTATCTTTGCTTGTGCGGCAGGTACTGTTACCGATGTGGGCTCAGGCTGGAACGGCGGTTACGGAAACTGTGTCGTTATTCAGAATGACGACGGAAATATTACTCTGTATGCGCATCAGTCACAGACCTCCTGTGAGGTCGGCGACGTTGTTGAAGCGGGACAGCTTATCGGATATGTGGGAAGTACGGGCGATTCTACGGGAAATCATCTTCATCTTGAGGTACGCTCTAACGGTCTTTATCTTGATCCCGAAAAGTTTGTGGCGCAGTAAACCTATATATTGTTATATATGACAACGGACTGTATCTTTTATGATACAGTCCGTGATTTTTTATTCTACGCTTCTTATTCTGTCGGTGAGGCTTTGTTTTTTCATTCCGCTTAAGGATATGTACGCTGTGACAAAGGCTATTATAAATGTAACAGCCGAGGCGATAAGCACTGATATAAGCGGTTGGGTATAGGATATCAGATCCCCATAATCTCCCTGCAGTTCAAATATATTCAGTATCTGTTTTGTACCGAATACGATCATAATACATAAAATCATGGAATCTATTCCTGAAGTAAGCGCATACTGCGCACATTCCACTGCTGTCATTGCGTAAAGCTGGCGGTCTGTCATTCCTGTACACTGCATTGCGGCAAGCTCGCCCTGACGGTTGAGTATTCCCGTTGAAATGATATTTATCATATTTACTGTTGCAACAAGGGAAACTATGGCGATTATAAATCCGCTGATTATTTTTATTAAAGAAACAACAGAATCTATCTTGGTTATAAAAATAAAGAGATCCGTCAGCTCGGTATATTCCGAAATGGTTTCGTTGTTCTGTAAAAACTCCAGTGCTTCATGATATTTGTGCGGCTCTGTAAGGTTGAACATGATGCTGTAGTTGTTATCATAGGGTCCGTAATTATTATTTACATTATATTGGGATATGGGAGCTATCAGGAATATAAGGGGAGATGAATCCTCATAATTATAGAGAACCTCAAGATAGGTATTTTCGGTACTTACTGTTGTATATACAGGATAGCTGTAAAGCTTTTTACACATTCTTCGATAGCGTTTTCCGTGTATCTCCTCGGGAAACTCATAGCATTTTTCCTGCTCTTCGGGTGAAAGTGCTTTATATTGATTTTCCGAAAGAAATTCAGGCTGATATATATGCAGCGGAATATCATTTAGCTTTACAATCTCCTGCGCATATTTGTGAGTGTCATATTGGTCGGCGTTATGGATAAGCAGATATTTTCCTGAAGCGGAAAGCTCCTCGTATGAAATGGGAGGAGCACCGTTGAAAAGATTATTGTAGCTTTCCTCGTTATGATATTCTATATCCACATACTCGGAATACAGCTCTTTTCCTTCGGTATAGTATGAACCCATGTTGGTCGTGCTTGTTGCTATATCTTTGAAATATCCGCTTGATTCTAATATTTCAACACATTCGGCAAATTTTGGAGTTGAATAAAATGTTGAGTTGTTAAGCATAAATTCATATCTTGCACCGACATCATGAAGTATTGTATCTACTGTATCCTGAAGCTTTTCGGCAATATATGAAAAGGAAGAAAACAGAACTATTGACAGAGTGAGGGACAATGTGGTGATGATAAATCTCATGGGCTCACGGTTGGTGTTTCTTGATGCAAGCTTGCCCTTCCAGCCGAAAATAAATCCAAGAAGAGTATGGCGGCGTACCTTTTTGACGGTCTTTTTACGTCTTGTAATAGCTGATACAGGGTCCGTTTTTATTATTCTCATTCCTGTTCCGTAGGCGGAAAGAAGTACCCATACAAGACCTGTTACTGCCGATATAAGCAGAAACAGAGGGTCTGCATCAAAGCTGAAAAGCTGTTCCGCTTTTTCGGGGGAAATGAAAATATCGGTAAGTCCGCTGTTCATTATCATTCTGTATGCGCCGTAGGAAACTGCTGTTCCTATAAGTATTCCTGCGGGAATACCTACTGCCGAAAGCATAAGTCCTTCCTTGGCGATAACGGCTGATATCTGGCTTGTTGTCGCTCCTATTGAACGGAGAACACCGAACCAGCGTTCACGTTCCGCTGAGGATATCTCAAAGGCGGTGTCTATAACAAGGCGCAGCATCATGATTATAAATAGCAGGAATATATAAAATACAGCAAAGGTTTTTGCCATATTTGCGTGTGCAGTTACGCCTACCATATCAAGATCCATAAGTGTCTGATTAAACTCAAAGAATATGCCTGCATCATAGTAGGATATATTCAGTCCTGCGTTTTTAAAGGCGTTTTCAAGTATGTCCTTATCCTTATATACGTCCTCTTCAAGCATTATTTGTGCCTGATAGCGCCGGTTTTCCGTGTCCTTTACAAGAGTACAGCTTGCTATGCCCTCTGATTCAGCCATAAGTCTGCACTGTTCCTCTGTAACGGAATACACAAGGCAGTGATAGGGGGTTTTATCATAGGTATATGCACGCAGGCAGGTGGTATAGGTGGAAAACATATTGAAAAACATGGTCATCAGGGTGAGTGCTGTCGCTATGCTGCAGATAGTCAGTATGGAATGTCTTTTTCTTGTGAATACATATCTTTTTGCAAGAAAGCCTGAAAAATTCATATTGTGCCTCCGTTTCAACGTCCTGTAAGCTTATCGCTTACTATTTTTCCGTCGCTGAGGGTGATTATCCTGTCACATTGGAGAGCAATGTTTTCATCGTGGGTAATGATTATCATCGTGCGGTTAAGCTCACGGTTTGTTCTGCGCATAAGCTCCATTATTTCCATACTGTTGCGGCTGTCTAAGTTGCCTGTTGGCTCGTCTGCAAGGATAATTCCCGGAGAGGTGAAGAGCGCACGTCCGATAGATACTCTCTGCTGCTGACCGCCTGAAAGCTGTGAGGGCAGATGATGACGGCGTTCCTTAAGGTCAAGTATGGTGAGAAGCTCATCAAGCTGTTTCGGGTCCGGCTTTCTTCCGTCCATTATCATAGGAAGGGTGATATTTTCCTCTGCATTCAGCACGGGGATAAGGTTATAGAACTGATAGATAAGTCCTACCTGACGGCGACGGAATATTGCAAGATTATGATCGTTCTGAGCGTATACGTCCTGACCGTCAAGAAATACCTTCCCTGAGGTGGGGCGGTCAACTCCGCCGAGAACGTGCAGAAGGGTGGATTTTCCCGAGCCTGATGGTCCTATAACGGCGGTCATCTGTCCTTTGGGGACTGTAAAGGATACGTTATCAAGTGCTTTTACCTCGTTTTCGCCTTTTCCGTAGGTCTTGCACAGATTTTCGGTTTTCAGCAATTCCATTTTCAAAGTCTCCTTAAGCTTTAGTATAAATATATTATATCATATATTTATCACTCTTTCGTTACATCTGAATTACAAATATGTCACTTTGGGGAAATATTGCACCTGTTTACTGCGGTATTTCGGTTGAAATAATGACTGAGATTAAATTTGTGATGATAACATGGAAAACACAAATCTTTTTTGATTATGAAATGTGTGCTTTACAGGCTTTTGAAAAGCAGGTCAGACTTGAAGTGCGGTTTAAGCATTATCATGACAGAAAACAGGGTGTTTTACCACTTCGAAAGGTGGAAATGGTCTTGACAAATCGGGTGGTAGTGGTATAATGGGATCAGGGAGTGAGAAAATGTTTATTTCCGCTATTGATTTTCCTATTGAGCAAAAGCATACAGGTAAAGGCAATCCAAATGCAATTCTTATATTTGATGTAGAGCTTAATTCACGTCAATTAAGTCTGCTGAAATCATTGCCTGAATATGACAGCAGAGTAATAGTCCCGAAAGAAACGGTTAATATGGCTGATTTGTCTGCGCTTACTGCAAAAACAGGTGATGAATTTGCTATGTTTACTAAGGGCAGCGATAGATTAATAATTCGAGGCAACAGTGTTAGAGTAAATATAGATTATCAGCAGGCAAAACAAATGTCTGCAGACGGTTATAAATGGAGCGGACATACTCATCCAGGTACAGATATCAGCTGTATGCTTCCTTCTGATGGTGACAAGGCAATATTGAATTGCTTTTCACAGAGTACAAGTGTTATTTATAATTCAAAAGGACTATTTGCCACTTTTGGAAAGGAGTGAGCTTATGTGCAAATTATTTGAAGATTGGTCTGATGAGATCAGAACTTACTGCTATAACAATAATCTGAGTTTTGACAAAGTTCAAAAATTATCACAGTGTTGGGGAAGTAACTTTCTCGCTCTGCAATATCATGATCCTGAAAAAGGCAAAAACGGATTACTTGACGATACACCAATGCCACTGGTTCTCCTGATTTCAAAAGCTAATAACGAATTGGTTTTTGAACAGACGGAATACACAAAAAAATATTTATCCTAAAATTTATATTATTTCAGCCGCTTTGAGAAATCAGGGCGGTTTAAGCATTATCATGACAGAAAACAGGGCGTTTTACCACTTCGAAAGGTGGAAATGGTCTTGACAAATCGGGTGGGAGTGGTATAATGGGATCAGGGAGTGAGAAAATGTTTATTTCCGCTATTGATTTTCCTATTGAGCAAAAGCATACAGGTAAAGGCAATCCTAATGCAATTCTTATATTTGATGCAGAGCTTAATTCACGTCAATCAAGTCTGCTGAAATCATTGCCTGAATATGACAGCAGAGTAATAGTCCCGAAAGAATCGGTTAATATGGCTGATTTGTCTGCGCTTACTGCAAAAACAGGTGATGAATTTGCTATGTTTACTAAGGGAAATGAGCGATTGATAGTCCGTGGAAATTACCGAGGTGTCAACATTAGTGTTAAAGATGCCCAAAAGCTTAACAACGAAGGGTATAAATGGAGCGGTCACACGCATCCGGGGACGGAGATAAATACTACAATCCCTTCATTGGGTGATAAGGAAATCCTGAAATGCTTTAATCAGGAGCAGAGTGTTATTTATGATTCAAAAGGAACATACCGTACATTTGAAAAGGAGTGATTTTATGTGTAAGCTCTTTGATGATTGGTCAACCGAAATTAAAGATTATTGCATAAAAAACGGTTTGAATTTTGAAAAGGCTAAGGCTTCTTCAAAATGCTGGGGAAAGAATGATTTGATTTTGCAGCATTATGTCTCAACCGGCAGTAAAGCAGGATTACTTGATGAAACTCCTATGCCTATTATTTTAATGATAACCAAGACTGCTAAAGGACTTGTTTTTAAACAGACCGAGCATACAAAAAAATATTTATCCTAAAAAGCATAGACGATTTTAATTCGTGTTTTAATAACGGATATGATAAGGGAATTATTGCTTGTCATAACGGTCAGATTTATATATATTCTTCCAAACAATCTGTCAATCAGGTTTTATATGAACTTTATATCAAAGAATACAGAGAAAATAATTGTTCAGAACGTGAAGCGCAACTTAAGGCTTTGGAAAAAATCATTGAAAATCACAATATATATTTTGAGGAGGTATAGTTTTATGGCTGAAAAGGAATATTTTATAAATGACAATATTGTTATTCCCGAATGGATAAACAAAATGACTTCTGAGGAACGCCATGCGGAAATTGAACGCCTTGAAAAGATAGCTAAAGCTGAAAAGGAAAGAATACTCAACCAGAACTAACAATTAATATAACTAAGCCGCTTTGAGAAATCAGGGCGGTTTTTTCGTGGGGTATAGTTATATAAATCAAGCTTTGAATTTTACTATTGATTTTTATACCGGAACAGTATATAATAATATGTATACAAATAAAGAAAGGACTTGTTATTTATGAAGTTTTCCGAAATGAAATATTCAAGACCCGATATGGCGGAGCTTAAGGCTATATCGGAAAAAACGGCGGAGGCTCTTAAGAATGCAGAAAATGCTGAGCAGGCAAGAGCCGCTTATGATGAATTCGATAAGGCTGCAAGCGGTTTTTCCACAATGTATACCCTTACGATGATACGCAATTCAATAGATACTACAGACAGCTTTTATGAGGAGGAAACTGCCTTTTTTGATGAGCACAGCCCTGAATTTTCTGAGTATATTCAGAATGTAAACAAGGCGCTTGCGGAAAGCAGATTCCGTCCTGAGCTGGAAAAGCTTTTCGGCAGTCTGATGTTCAAGAATATCGACATAGCACTTAAGGCGTTTTCTCCCGAGATAATCCCTGAATTGCAGGAGGAAAACAAGCTTACCACAGAATACCGCAAGCTTATAGCGTCTGCGCAGATACCCTTTAAGGACGAAACACTGACACTTTCACAGCTGACACCCTATAAGCAGTCCGCTGATGATGATATCCGTCATGAAGCGTGGGCGGTTGAAAGCGGCTTTTACAGCTCAAAGGCTGAGGAGCTTGATACAATATATGACAAGCTGACGGCGCTGCGTGACAAAATGGCACGTAAAATGGGCTATGAGAATTATGTTACTCTCGGTTATTACAACATGATGAGAAATGACTATACCAAGAAGGATATAGAAAGCTTCCGTGAAAATGTAGTAAAATATGTTGTTCCCATAGCAGACCGTCTTTACAGGGAGCAGGCTGAGAGAACAGGGGTCAGATATCCTCTTCAATACAGTGATACTCCGCTGCGTTTCCGTTCGGGAAATGCTGTTCCCAAGGGCAGTGCGGAGGATATCCTTGCGGCAGGACGCAAGTTCTATACGGAGCTTTCTCCCGAAACTGCCGAGTTTATCGGATTTATGTTCGATAACGAGCTTATGGACGTTTTAAGCAGAAAGGGCAAGGCGGCAGGCGGTTTCTGCACCGATATCCCCGATTATAAGTCGCAGTTTATATTTGCCAACTTCAACGGTACGGCAGGTGACGTTGAGGTAATCACACATGAGGCAGGTCATGCCTTTGCAGGTTATACGGCGAGGGATATATATCCTTCGGATAACCGCAGTCCCACAATGGAATCATGTGAGATACATTCAATGTCAATGGAGTTTTTCGCTTGGAAATGGGCTGAGGATTTCTTCGGAGACGATGCGGATAAGTTCCGTTATCAGCATTTAGGTGATGCGCTGAAATTCATTCCTTATGGTACGATGGTTGACCATTTTCAGCATATAGTATATGAAAATCCGTCACTTACACCTGAGGAGAGACACGCTGAGTGGAGACGTTTGACGGGGGTATATATGCCGTGGATAGATCTGGACGGATCGCCTTTTTACGGTGAGGGCAGGGCATGGCAGAGACAGATCCATATATATGAAAATCCCTTTTATTATATTGATTATTGTCTTGCGCAGACAGCGGCACTTCGTTTCTGGGCATTGATGCAGGAGGATTATTCCGAGGCATGGGAGAGATATATGAAGCTTGTAAGGTGCGGAGGAACAAAAACGTACAGCGGGCTTATTGCGGAGGCAGGATTTGAGTCGCCCTTTGGAAGTGATGCGCTTAAGAGTATAGCGGAAGCAGCGGAAAAATGGCTGGCAGCTCACAAAATCTGAGAAGTAACACAAGATAAGTGGTCAAGCTGACTTCAGCTTGCGAGGGGGTCAAGGGGGGCGAGGAGCCACCCTTGTCGCACTCCGCAGAGTGCGAAATCCCCTTTAGCACGTAAAAGATAATAGCAGTAAGAAGATAAGCTGAAAATGAAAAACAACATAAAAAGCCGCCCTTCAAGAAAAAATACTTGATATGGCAAGAGCAATTTCGGATATGAGCTTATAAAGAGCAGTTTGTATCTTATTTCACCAAAACAGAAAGGAGTTATGAAAATGAATGAACGTCTGCCTTATCTGCGTGAAAAGACCTCTAAGCTGACTACTTCTCCCGGGGTCTATCAGATGAAGGATAAAAACGGACATATAATTTATATCGGTAAGGCGAAAAATCTTAAAAACAGGGTGACCTCATATTTCTGCAAATCGCCCGATCATACTCCCAAGGTGGCTAAAATGGTGGAGCAGGTTTATGATTACGATTTTATCGTTACCGATACCGAATATGAGGCTCTTGTACTGGAATGTTCGATGATAAAGCAGAACAGTCCCAAGTATAATATTCTCCTGAAGGACGATAAGGGATATTGCTACATTAAAATTTCCGATGAGCCTTATCCGCGTATAACCGCTGAAATGCAGAAGAAAGGCGGAGGTACTTATTTAGGTCCTTATACAAGCGCTTATGTGGCAAAGCAGGCTGTTGAAGAGGCAAACCGTGTTTTTGCCCTGCCTGTATGCAGACGTAAATTCCCTCAGGAAATAGGAAAGGGACGGCCTTGTCTTAATCATCACATAAAAAAATGCATGGGTGTATGCACAGGCTGTATATCTCAGGAGGATTATGTTAAAACGGTAAATGAAGCGGTGATGTATATCCGTGACGGGTCTACTCAGTCGGTAGAAGAGCTTACCGAAAAAATGAACGCTGCCGCCGAGGAAATGGAATTTGAGCTTGCCGCAAGGCTCAGGGACAGAATAAATGCTATAAAGCGTGCCGCAGATAATCAGAAAATAATCGCAGACGGTATGCCCGATACAGATGTTATTGCGGCGGCTGTCAACGGGGATCAGGTCTGTGCGGCTGTTATCATGTACCGTAACGGCAGGCTTACCGACCGTGCGGAATTCTTCCTGGGCAGCGGAGAGACAGGCGGCGAGGGCGGAAATATCATCGAGGACTTTATTTTACAGTACTACGGTGTGGGAAAGGAAATACCACGTGAGGTAATGACAGAGGATATCCCCGAAAACAGCGAGCTTATCGAAAAGCTGTTACGTGAAAGGTGCGGTCATGCGGTAAGGCTGGTATGTCCCAAGATTGGTCGGGGAGCAAGGCTGGTGGCTCTGGCAAAGGCTAATGCGGGGGAGTATCTGTCTATCAGGATAGGGCGCACAGGCAAGGAGATAATCGCTCTGGAGGAGCTTGCAAAGGCGCTGGGACTTCCTGAGCCGCCTGAATATATCGAATCCTACGATATATCAAACTTAGGCTCGGAGTCTATGGTATCGGGAATGGTGGTCTTTGAAAACGGCCGTCCTCTGAAAAAGGCATACAAGAAATTTGCCATAAAGCGTGTGCAGATACAAAACGACGTTGCAAGCATGGCTGAGGTGCTTGAAAGAAGATTTCTTCATTATCTTGATCCCGATGATACGGACGAGGGCTTTGCCACACTGCCTGACCTTATTCTGCTTGACGGCGGAAAGGGACAGGTAAATGCTGTTGCGCCCGTGCTTGAAAGATTGGGGATAGATGTGCCTCTTTTCGGTATGGTAAAGGATAACCGTCACCGTACAAGAGCTATTGCCACAAGCGGCGGAGAGATATCCATAACCGAGTCAAAGGCGGCATTTATGCTGCTGACACGTATTCAGGACGAGGTACACAGATTTTCGATCACTTTTCAGAGGGCAAAGCATAAAAAGGAGCAGTATTCACTGGAGCTTACAAAGATCAAGGGAATCGGCGACAAGAAGGCTCAGAAGCTGCTTATGAAATTTAAAACAAAGACGGAGCTTAAGAAGGCTTCTCCCGATGAGATAGCACGTATTGCAGGCGTAAATTCCGATATTGCACGGCAGGTATATGAGCTTATACAGGGAATGAAATAATATATAAATAAGTATTGTTATTTTGTTTATATTTACGTGTTGCTTTATTTTGAATTTTGTGGTATAATAACCCTATTAGAGTTATGGCAACTGCACGAAGCGCGGTTTGTGCAGTGTTGCCGTATATTGTGTAGAACTATTCTGTACAGAAAGAAAATAATAGGGTGAATATTATCACAATCGGGGGAAATGGCAATGGCAGTTGAAAATTTTTCTCAATTTAATGAAATGCATATATCAGTACTTCAGGAGCTTGGAAACATGGGCTCGGGCGGTGCTGCTACGGCACTTGCGACTATGCTCGGCTCGGCTACAGATATTTCCGTGCCTGTGGTGAGAGCGGTCAGTCTTACGGAGGCAAGAAATCTTATCAATACCTTAAGCGGCGTTACTGTGGCACTTCTTATCACCTTAAAGGGCGATTTCAAGGGCTATGTTCTTCATCTTATTCCTTATAAGTTCGCTGAAAGGGTAATTGAGACATATTTCCCCGGTACTGTAATTAATTCCGCTGCCGATATTGATGAAATGGCGCTTTCCGTTGTAAAGGAAATGGTAAACATTACTACAGGCGCTTACGTAAACGGTATTTCTCAGCTTTCGGGAATATTCATTGATATTTCCACACCTGAAAAATATGCTGATATGGCTTCGGAGATATTCAAGAACTATTCTGCAGGAGAAAACAGCCTTTACTTTGTAAATAATACCATTGTTATAAAGGATAAGGATCAGAAGAGCAATATGCTTTATTTCCCTGAGCTTGAAAGTGCAAAGAAGCTTATGACAGGTCTGGGTATTGAATGCTGATATGATATTATCAAACGCTTTATCTCGGTTTATGAGGTAAAGCGTTTTTTTATTCGGATATAAAAAGGGTGAGACGATATAAAATCATCTCACCCCGAAATTTATCTTGCTTCACAGGTCAGCTTGATCGCAGTTCTGTCTTCGCCGTCTATGGTAATATTGGCAAAGGTGGGAACACATACAAGGTCAATGCCTACGGGAACAAGATATCCCCTGGCTATTGCGATCGCTTTGACCGCCTGATTTGTAGCACCTGCACCGATAGCCTGTACTTCGACAGCGTTTTCTTCACGCACGATACTTGCTATTGCTCCCGCAACTGAGTTGGGAGCGGATCTTGATGATACCTTGAGAATTTCCATTGCTATTACCACCTTTCAACGATTAGGACACATACTGTTTATACCGCCCTTTCAGGCAGTAATCCCTTCAGGTATGCACCTTTAAACTGCGGTTGTTCTATGGCTTTATTATACATTATTTCTGTCATAATTGCAATAGTACATATCCTTTTTCAGTACTTTAGATAAGTGTTAAACGTTTCACGTTGTAGGCTTTGCCGAGGAAGTGTTTTGTATATGTGAATATATGTTAAATAATTAACACATTGTCAAGCTATCGGAGGATAATTCTTTCTACAGAAAGAGCTTTTCCGTTTTTCTTGTCGTATTCGATGATAACGCCGTTAAGGAACGGGGGATTATCCGACTCGGCAAATTTTACGGGGAGATGTGTTTTCATCTTGTTTATGGCAAGCTCGCTTTTTACGCCTAAAACGGAAAGCTCAGCTCCGCACATTCCTGCATCGGTGATATAGGCTGTGTGACCCGAAAGTATTGTTTCGTCAGCGGTCTGTACGTGGGTATGTGTACCGATTACAGCGGTAACTCTTCCTGCAAGATATTGTCCCATTGCCTTTTTTTCGGAGGTGGCTTCCGCATGGAAATCCACAAGAATATTGGGGGTATCTATATCCTCAAGAATACGGTCTATTACGGTAAAGGGATTGTCAAGGGCTTCAAGATATACCGTTCCCATAAGGTTTATCACGGCAAGTCTTGCGGAGCCCATATCGTGAATATATACGCCTTTTCCCGGGGCTCCCTCGGGATAGTTTGCGGGGCGTATAACGTTGCAGGGTTCGTCGTACCGTTTCATCATCTCTTTGCGGCGGAAACAGTGGTTTCCTGTGGTGATAACGTCCGCAAAGCTGAGCATATCCGCTGATGCGGGGGTTATGCCGTTTCCGTCGGCGGAGTTTTCGCCGTTTACTATTACAGTATCAATATTATACTGCTTTTTGATATCAAATATTTTGCTTCTTACAAATCGGCAGCCGTGACTGCCTACAATGTCTCCGAGAAAAAGAATTTTCATTGGTTTTATCTCCTGTCTGTTATTTTTATTTGCTGCATATATTTTTTATTTTTAAACAAGGTCATTTCCTCCCGTTGAGCAGCTCGTCCGAAAGTCTGATTATTTCGGGAGCTATTTTTTTTCGCTCGGTCTCTGTTATGCGGCTGTATACCGGATATGCCGTCAGACAGCCTGCAAGTCCGATAAAGCCTGTGATTATACCTACTGTGAAAAGCTTATCTGCCCACAGCAGTACACAGCACATTCCTGTGCCGAAAACAAGTGTGCTTATTATTCCCACGGTGAGAGAAAGCACGGTGCCTTTTCGGGTGACGCTTTTGTCAAGCTTTCTGAGCTGCTCCAGCTTATCAGGCTCACGGGGGATATATTTGCTTCTTATTTTGTTTATTTCCTCATTGTCTGACGCTGAATAGGTGTATGAAAAGGTGTTTTTGTTTTTATCAGTATTCATATTAGTCACTCAGCCTTTTTATTCTTCTGCATGAATTTATTATCATATATATCGATACGGAAAGTATGATAATACATATGCCTGCTCCGGTACAGGCGGTCATTATCCTGTTGAAATCCTTGTTCTCGCCGTATCGGGAAAGCATTGCTGTTTCCAGGGAAAGCAGCGATACAAGTGCCGCTGCAAAGCTTATCGCCTTTGACGCTGACATGACGGGACTGTTATATTTTCTGTATTTTACTATATCCTTTACGGATACCGCTACATTGAAAAATGTATATGCCGCCGATGCAATGACGATTATTTCGGGATATGAATATGCCTTATCCTGCCATACCATCTGAAAGACTATGCCTGTAAGGGAAAGATTCAGCATTGCCATTAATATTCCGCATATACGGTAGCTTTTATATTCGGAAAGCATATCCTGTCCGCTTTTTCTCATCTGCCTTAAAAGCAGAAAGCGCATTACCGAAAGCACCATATAATATACCGCAGCGGCGCCCCACCAGAATGAAGAATAATATATCCCCGAAATAAGCTTGAATACAGAATAGATTATATTTATCGTAAGGGATACATAAAGGGATACTCTCACCTTAAAGGATATATCGGTCAGATATTTATTTCCTAAAGGGTGAGCGTACACAAGCTGCTTTGTTTTTCTGTATCGGTCGGGGACAGTCTTTGACATGAAAATGCATACCGTCGTCAGAGTATATGCGGAAAGGGCATATACAGCGCATGAAACAGGGTGTGTGTCATAGCCTTTTATAAATATATATACAAGAGCGGCGGTGCATAGTACAGAAAGCAGCAGCATTACCCACCCTTTCGGGTAAAGCAGTTTTTTAAGAGTGTGTTTCATGTTCCCTCTGCAGCTTTACGGTAAAGGTGCTGCCCTTTCCCTTTTCGCTTTCTACCGTTATTTCTCCGTGTATGATATCCACAACACGCTTTACAAGGGCAAGTCCCAGACCGTTGCCCTGTCCGCTGTGGGAGGTGTCTCCCTGATAGAATTTATCAAAGATACGTGCGCCCTCCTCGGAGGATATTCCGCAGCCTGTATCGGATATTTTTACCCATGCATAGCTTTCGTCGGCGTATACCTCAGTGCGTACCCTTCCGCCCTCGTCGGTGAATTTAAAGGCATTTGACAGCAGATTATTCCATACAAGAGTAAGCAATTCGGGGTCGGAGCAGATGAAAATATCCTCGTTTATTTCAATTTCCGGCTCGATGTTCTTTTTCTCCCACAGGCTTTCATATTGCAGGATACATTCGCAAAGCTGTTCATTGAGCAGGTATTTTTTCTTTTCGGGGAATATCTGCTGGTTTTCAAGCTTATTCAGTTTAAGTATATTGGTTATAAGTGCGGAAAGCCTTTTACACGCTTCGGTTATGCTTTCGGCGTAGGATATGCGCTTTTCCTCTGAAAGCTTCGGCTCACGCAGCAAAGAGCCGTAATTCTGCATTACCGCAAGGGGCGTTTTCAGCTCATGAGATACGCAGGATATAAAATCGGTGCGGAGCGCTTCAACTCCCGAAAGCTCCTCTGCCAGAAGATTTATATTATCCGCTATTTCGGAAAAATGGCTGTATTTTCCTCCGCTTAAGGCTATCCTTGCGGAAAAATCTCCGTTTTTTATCCTGTTGAGGCTTTTCAGTATTTCCTCGGCGGGACGGTCTACGGTGAGCTTTCGGCGGATATAGTCTATCGCCGAAAAAAGTGCCGCTAAGATAAATATATTTGCAAAGGCAACAGGCGCAAAGGTGCGTACAGTCTCTTCGGAAAGAGTTACCGTATTGAAGGAAAGCAGAAAGGTACAGGTTATTACAAAGGCTATGACAGTGAAAAATATCATAAAGCTTTGAAATACACCGAGAGCATTCTTTATAAAAGCTTTTCCGTTCATTTTATCACCGCCTTATACCCCAGTCCGTGAACGGTGACTATCTGAAATGAATCACAATCGGACAGCTTTCCTCTCAGCTTGGTCATATATACATCAACGGTACGGGGGCTTGAATCGGTGTCAGCGTCCCAGAATTCGTCCATAAGCTGAGCACGGGTGAAGGTTTTGCGGGGGTATGAAAGCAGCTTATAGAGTATGCTGAATTCACGGGCGGTCATGGGTATTTCTTCGTTATTCAAATAGGCAGTGTGTTCATCTGCGTCCATGACAAAGCTGCCTATCGTTATGCGTCGGCTTGCGGATATGCCTGCACGTCTTAGCAGTGCGCCTATACGCAGAATAAGCTCTTCAAAATCAACAGGCTTTACCATAAAATCGTCAATGCCTGCACGATACCCCTTCTGCATTGCGTCAAAGTCATCTCTTGCGGTCATGAATAGTATGGGGATATTTTCATTGAGGGAGCGGACTGTCTTTACAAAGTCAAAGCCGTTTTCACCGGGCAGCATTATATCAGAGATGATAAGGTCAAAGACGGTATCATACATAGCGTCATAGGCTTCATCCGCATTGAAGCAGCCCTTTGTATTATAGCCGCTGTTATTCAGCAGAGTGCATACACTGCGGTTAAGCTCGGTATCGTCCTCAAGTATAAGAATATTGAACATAATAATTCCCCCATATTTTAGCGTATATACCATTATATCATACAAATGTTAAAGTTTTGTTTGTATTTTCTGATTTCGGCAGATATTTTTGTACACAATTATTGTTTATTCCTCTTGAAAAAACGGGAAATATATGGTATAATCATTCTATAAAGCAAAAATTTGCAGTACGGAAAGGAAGTGTCATTATGGGAGTAGGAGCTATAGGCGCATCGGGCGTAAGCTTTTTTGCAGGCAGTTTTTCATCAGCTTCAGATACCAGAGAGGGTATCGAAAAGAAGCTCAGTGACCTTAAGCAGCAGCGCAAGGAATTTGAACAGTTCAGCGATTCGGATAAAATGGTACAGAGTATTGACAAGAGGATAAATAATCTTCAGTCAAGGCTCGATAAAATGGACAGCAAGGGTATACAGGGCAAGGAAGAGTGCAAGACCTGCGAAAACCGCAGATATCAGGACGGCTCGGACGACCCCGGAGTATCCTTTAAGACAGCCTCAAAGGTAAAGCCTGAGGAGGCTGAGGCAGCGGTAAGAGGTCATGAAATGGAGCATGTAAACCGCAATCGTGCCAAGGCTTCCCGTGAGGGTAAAGAGGTCGTTTATCAGAATGTGACTATCAAGAGGGGAATATGCCCCGAATGCGGCGATACCTTTGTTGCAGGCGGTGAGACTGTTACCGCTACACGCAATAAGCAGGAGCAGCAGCCTAAGCAGGACCAGCGTTTCAAGGTGGGTCTTACAGATTATGCACAGGCTATCGGAGGTCATCTTAATTCTGTAGCGTAATTACATAGCATATTCAAATGCGTATCTCGTGATGAGGTACGCATTTTTTATACAGATGTGCTTTTGTATATCCTCATATCGAACATTGCGCCGCCTTTGTCAGCATTTTTTACCTGAAGATTTCCGTTCTGTGCGGCGATTATTTTATGTGCAAAGGCAAGTCCTATGCCGTAGCCGCTTTTTGATAATTCATCTGAGCGGTAAAAGCGTTCAAATATGTGGGGGAGCTCATTTTCGGGTATGCCTGCGCCGCTGTCGGTTATCGTGATACCTGTATATATGGCGTTTTCCTCTGCTCTTACAGTGACGCTGCTGCCCTCGGGAGTATGCTCCAGGCAGTTTTTCAGGATATTTGTAAGCGCCTCGGTGCAGTAGGACATATCGCCGTAAAGGTGAGGGTCTCCGACTATATCCGTTATCAGCTCTACATTTTTCAGCTCGTATGCTACCGAAAGCGGCTCGGCTGCCGACAGGATAAGTCGGCGGCAGGATATATCGGTACTGCGGAAGGTGACTGCGCCTGCTTCAAGACGGGAGATTCCCAGAAGAGTCTCAATAAGCTGTGTGCATCTGTCCGAAAGCTCGTAAAGCTCACGGATATATTCTCTCTGACGGCTTTTTTCAAGGTCGGGCTTTCGGAGCATATTCAGTATAAGCAGCATTGAGGTCAGGGGTGTTCTCAGCTGATGTGAAATATCCTCCATTGCTTCTTGCATCAGCTTTTTGTCCTTTGAAAGCATACTGTTCTGTTCACGGAGCTTGACGGTCATTTTATATATATCGGAGGAAAGGGCAGACAGCTCTCCCTCGTTGTAATCGGAAAAGGAAACAGTTTCAATGCCATTTAATATCTTATTTATCTTTTCACTCAGCTCTGAAATTGTCATTGACCGTTTTTTATGATAATGCAGTGATATGAAAAGGGTCGAAAGTGATGTGCATAATAAAATAACTGCACAGGGGATATTTATAGGCATACAGACCGCAAAGCCTACGGCAGTTATGATTATATGAATTATGGTCTGTGCTTTGATCTTCGGGTCGTTCATTATGTATCAGCCGCCTTATATCCAAGACCTCTGACGGTCTTTATTATTTCGGGGTGAGCGGGGTCGTCCTCGATTTTTTCTCTGAGACGTTTCATATATACATTCAGTGTATTATCGGATACGAATTCGCTTGAAACTGACCACAGCTCGTCAATGAGACGGTCTCTGGACATCAGTATGCCCTTGTTTGAGAAAAAGACCAGCAGCAGCTTATATTCAAGTGCGGAAAGATAAAGCTCGCTTCCGTTTTTGGTGACTATACCCTTTGCGGTATCTATCGAAACATTTCCGCAGGATATGACAGATGAGGCTGTGCCGTGTCTGCGCATGGCGTTTTTTATACGTGCTGCCAGTTCACGAGGGCGGAAGGGTTTGGGGATATAATCGTCTGCGCCTACCTCAAAGCCTGCAACGGTACAGGCTTCATCTGCGGCGGCGGTAAGGAATATCACGGGCATATCGGAGGTTTTACGTATCTCCGAGCATACCGAAAAGCCGTTTCCGTCACCTAGAGAAAGGTCTACAAGGGCACAGTCAAAGCTGTCTGTTTCAAAGGCTGTGACAGCGTCGGTCTGCCCCTTTGCGTGTACTACGGTGTAATGCTCCGACATGAGAAATTTCATCAGATTTCTTGCAAGCTGTTCATCGTCCTCTACTATAAGTATTTTTGACATTTTCAATGCTCCTTCCCTTAAGGAACCGATGCCTGCGGCTTTGATCAGCGGTTCCTTAAAGCTGTTGATCATATTATAACATATTATGGGGGATTTGGCAAGAAAATTAAAAAATGATTAATAATATGGGTAATTGCTTGCAATGAGGAGTAAAAGAAAGTATAATTTATAGTATAAATAACGCAATATCAAAGGTAAAAATGAAAATATTTGGAAATGAGATAGTATTATGAAGTGGTCAAAAAAGATAAAAAATACTGTTATTGTGATTATATCGGTATTGGTTTTGTATCATATACCGATATTTATGATAACATTTTCGGCAGACTGTGACAATGATTGCCGCAGTCTTATATATGAGCTGAATTTTAAATCGGGACACCGTTATCATTGTTCCGCATATAAATATGAGGGTAAATATATAATAGACATGATGACTTTTACACAGACAGACAAAAGCAGAAATAAGCTGTTGACAGAGATGCGTAATAACGTTATTGATTTTCTTGATGATAATCCCGAGCATATTCTGAACAGATCTCAGATAGTGCTTGCTTTTTCATTGGGCGGTACCGAATCAATATATGTGTATAATTATGATTTCTCTGCATCGGAAAATACCTGCCAGCTTGATGCAAAGGAATTGTCATATATAGATAATCTTTACGTAAATGATATTGAAGATATTGAGCCTTTTGCATTTGCGAGGGTAATGAGGTTTTATCCTGTTTCCGAGGAATATTCCGATATGAACGCTTTTGATGATTTTCAGGCGGCAGAGCATATTTATATTCACTGCTGTAAGGAAAATGCCTGTTATGATTATTTCAGACAGCTTTCCGATAAATATCCGTCAGTTGAATTATTGCAGAATTAAGGAACCGCTGATTAAATCGCTTCACAACGCTCTCAGTGACGGATTTTCGAGCGTTGGAAGCGATGCCTACGGCTTTAATCAGTGCTTCCTTAATAATATAAAAAAGGCTTTGGGCATATATTAAGGAACCGCTGATTAAATCGTTTCACGACCCACTCAGTCACGTTTTTTCGTGGGTCTGAAACGATGCCTACGGCTTTAATCAGCGCTTCCTTAAATACTGCTCAAAGCCTTTTATTTATCAGAATTTATTGATTGCGAATTGCGAATTACGAATTACGAATTACGAATTGCGAATTACGAATTGCGAATTACGAATTGCGAATTGCGCATTGCGAATTACGCATTGCGCATTGCTATAATATGCTTGTATTTTCCGCTTATGGGATTTGTTTCGGGTTTTTTATCGGATAAAAATACCTCCGCCGTAACGCCGTTTTTCAGAAGATAAGCTTCTACGGCGATTTTTGCCTTGTCATAAGCTGTATTTATATCATCGGAGACAAGTCTCAGCTCAAGGCGGCTGTTTTCATGCTGAATAAGCTGAAAACGCTGTATTTCGTGTATTTCCTTGATTATTGCATACAGTGACAGGGGAGCTATCCTTATACCGTTTTCAAAGGTGAGGATATCGTCTGTTCTGCCCTCTAAGGTGAGCCATGGTCTGTTATTGCCGCAGCTGCATGGCTCATTATGTATGGTCACACGGTCTGTTATTTCAAATCGGATAATGGGGCATATCCTGTTTGCAAGATTGGTAAGAAGTACCTTTGAGGACTGTGTACCGAATGGAACGGGAGAATTATTTTCATCGACTGCTTCAAGTATTACCCAGTCATCGTTGATATGGAAATGCTTTTCGGTACATTCACACGCCATTGTGCCGCCCTCGGTGCAGGAATAGTTTGTCTGAACGTAACAGCCGAAAACACGGGACAGATGCTCACGTACATCGTCGGTAAGCTTTTCGCCGCCTGTCATTATTATGGCAGGGCGTATATTCAGCCGTCCCTGCTCCTGCTCGGCGGCAAGAAGCTCCATTGCGGTAGGGTAGCAGCCTATCATTGAGGGATTATATTCATTCAGAAGTGATACGATCTCCACGGTGGGTCTGCGAACATCACAGGTTTTCATGACATTCTTTTTCCATGGCATTTTCTTAAGATTATATCTTACCGAGCCGCAGCCCAGATAAAAGCCGTTATCCGCAAAAAGCGCAAGGGTTTTCTTGCCCGAGCTGATAAAGGCGGACATATCCTCCTTTCGTGCAAAGCTGCGGAGTACGCCTATAGCGGAGGAAACATTCACGGTGGATTCGTCATAGAGCATTATACATGGGTTGCCTGTTGAGCCTGAGGTTGTATATACAAGGTATTTTCCGTCAAGCTTTGTTCCCACATTTGAAAGGTCGGACATGAAATCATTGACCTTTTTCAGAGTGATGCTGCTGTCGGTGAGCCAGCGGTCGAAATTATCCATAAGCATTTTTTTATTTGTTACGGGCAGCTCACTGAGGGGAGTGTTTTTATTGATATTTTTATACAGCTCCGAAAAATAGGGACTGTTTTTCCTTGCATAAGCGATAAGCTCATCAAGTCTCTGCTTTTGCAGTGTGTTTCTTTGGTCGGGGGACATTCTGTCGGCTTTTCTGGTAAGTGAAAGTGCTTTGATAAGTCCGATCTTATTCATGGTGTACCTCTTTTTGCTCCCTGTTTTTATAGTTTATTATATCAATTATAGCATATTTTTCGTAAAAATACAAACTTTTCAATAAATAATGCACATCTGAGTATACGGTTTTATGTGCAAAATATAAAATTTAATGATAAACGTTAAATTGCTATTGACAAACGTTAAAAGCTGTGATATTCTGTATACATAAGATTTAATGATAAACATTAAATGTGAGGTGCGTTATGAAGAGTTTGGCAAAAGCAGTCGGCTGGGTGATATTTTACTTTTTGTTTCAGTTTGCGGTATTGCTTGCGGTGCTGTTTGTATATGTAAGGAGCAGTGATTTTTCCTCTGCTGAACTTGCATCGCAGATGGGAACGGAATTTATTTCGGATAATCAACTGGGGATATATTTGTTGATCAATTTACTTTTCATAGCTGTGGTACGTCTTATATTCAGAATAAGAAAAAGACCATTTGATGATATATCGGGAAAAACATCTCCCGATATATCCCGAGTGATAAAATATTCCGTTGGTGTGTTTTCTTTTTCGGCATTTTTTTATCTGTGTACATATTCAATGCAGCTTGAAGGGGTTGCCGCCATTGAACGCAGCCGTAATTATTATTCGCAGTATTTCAACGGACTTGGCTGGATAGTACAGGTAGTAATGCTGCTTGCAGTTACGCCCTTTGCTGAGGAGCTGCTCAACAGAGGTCTGGTTATTTCGGAGCTTGGAGACAAATTCAGCAATACCGTGAAAATAATTATAAGCGGAATTATTTTCGGATTTTCTCACGGTGCGGCAGGCGGTTTGCCGATGATTCTTGGCGGTACGGTTATAGGTGCTTTATTTGCGTATATATACATAAAAACAGATTCGCTTATAACGGCAGCGGCGGTACATTCAGCAGCGAATTTGCCTGACTTCATTTACCCGTTATTCAATGAATACATCATACCTTATAAAACAGTAATAATTATTTGTTTGTTGACAGTGTTTTTGTTTTCTGTTTTATCTGAGTATGTTGAATATAGAAAAAATATAAAATAAAGGAAGCACTGATTAAAGCCGTAGGCATCGCTTCCAATGCTTGAAAATCCGTCACTGAGAGCGTTGTGAAGCGATTTAATCAGCGGTTCCTAAATTATCGGAGGTATTTATTATGAACAGTACAGCAGTTGAAAAAAAGAATGTGTTAAAGAAGAAAATAACGGTGGGACCGAGGATAAAGGCGGTTATTTACAGCATATCGCCGATGATATTATATCTTGCTGTTACCATTATATTTGCAGTGGTGTTGGAAGTGGCTTTTCCCGATAATGATGAGCTTTACGATACAGTATTCTCAATAACAGATATTGCGTCATGGGTGATAGCGATACTGATAATCAATTCGGATATAAAAAAACAAAAGGGCGTATCTGTGGGAAAGGCTGTGGGCTTCAAGAGCTTTGACCCTGTTCTTACGGTGATGATACTTCTTTTCGGCTACTGCGGCGCAGAGGTCATTGACAGTATTACCGCATATTTCCTGTCGGGTCATATGACGGTAGAGCCAAACCGCAGCCTTGATGGCGCTATAGATGTGATCCATGCGGTGCTTATTGCACCTGTTGCGGAAGAGATAGTTTTCAGATTTTTCGGTATTGAATACAGCAAGGGACATTTTAATATATCGCTGATAATGATTGCAAATGCGTTGTATTTTACCGTACTTCACGGATATAACATTCAGGGCTTTGCAAATGTGCTTGTTTATGGTCTTGCGTCAGCGTATATCTATATAAAGACAGGAAGTCTTATAAATCTTATGATTGCTCATTCTCTGCATAATATGTTCTGCTGTGTGGATTTCGGTGATACTTATTATCAGGTGAACGGTTTTAATCTTTCGCATCCCTGGTGGTTTGCGGTAAATGCAGTAATAACCGCTGGTGTTATCGTATGGTATTTTGTATCATTCAGAAAGAAGTATTGCAAGAAGAATGATACTGATTTTAATGTTAATAATGAAATAATTAATGTATCAGATTAAAATATCTTGACAAAATCGGCTTTTTATGGTATCATAAGCTATACTATATAAATAGGGAGCTGTATTTTATGGAATTTGATGTATATAAGAAAAAGATACGAAGGGCAAGTGCGGCTGCCTTTGCTGTGCTTGTGATATATCTGATATATCCTGTGATAATGGCGGCGGCAGCTTTTCGTCAGGGCTGGAATGACGCTGCTGCGGAGGCTGACCCCGATCCATATACCGTAACGGACTTTTTTATACTGGTCTTTTTAGGTGCATTTGTAGCAAGCGTTATAGTTACCTTTGTTACATCAATAAAGCTGCTTATGAGCATGAGAAAGGACGAATCCCCCTTTACGCTTATAAACGGCAGGCGGATACGCAGGATAGGTATATGCTTTATGCTTATGGAGCCGCTTATGTTTATGGCGGAGCTTCTGGAAGACGGCTTGGCTGAGGCAATGTATTCCATTGACGGACTTCAGTTTGCAACGGGTCTTGTTATGTACTGTATATCTCTTGCTTTCAGCTACGGTGCGGCGCTTCAGCAGGAAGCCGACGAAACTATATAGGAGGCGGTCAGATGAGTATTATTCTTAGGCTTGACCGTGTAATGGCAGACAGGAAAATGTCTCTCAATGAGCTTGCTGAAAGAGTTGGTATATCCAACGTGAATTTATCAAATTTAAAGACAGGCAAGGTCAAGGCTGTACGTTTTTCCACTCTCGGTGCAATATGCAGGGTGCTGCAGTGTCAGCCTGGGGATATCCTGGAATACCGGGACGACGGTGACGATGATAATGAATAAAAAGCTCCGTACACTGCAATATCAGCGGTGTACGGAGCTTTTTTATACTATACTGTTTCTGTGATAATCGGTGATATCGGTGTTAAGTGCGGAGTAAAGCTCTCTGACGGTGGTTTCCTTGTTTCTCAGCTTTAAAAGCTCGGCATCGGTCATTCCGATCAGCTGTACGAACTCCATTTTTCCGTTAGGGGTATCCATAGCCTTTACCGATGTATCGGGGATAGTGATAAAGCCTGTGAGCTGTGACTTTTTATGTATATCCATGCCTGTTTTCTGTCCTGTGTAAAGATATTCATAGGGACGGAACAGTTCACCCGAATTAAAGGTGATGCGTGCTATAGATTGCAGTATTCCGCATATTCCCTTAAGCTCGGTTTCCTCGTCCTCGGGGGCATAGCAGCCCTTTTTCAGCTTAAGTGTAAATTCCATGCCGAAACCGCTGTATTCAGTGTTTTCCGATTCCTTGTCGTAAAGCTCGGTAAGTCCGAAGGTAACAAAATGCCAGAAATCCCCTCCGTCATAAATGCTTATGCCGTCAAGAGGATCGTTTCCGCCAAGATAATAGGGGATAAGCGTTCCGTAATGCTTAGGGTCGGTCTGTTCGGGGTATATTGCCTGAAATGCGTTTACTATAGCATTCCAGCCGTCCATGTTGATGTTTTCGTTATTCGCGTTCATTTTCTATAAACCTCCTTATAAATAAGAATGTGTTCTGTTCATATCGGTGACAAATTCGGGATTATCCTTTCTCATAAGCTCGGTAAGCACCTTTATGTTACCTATATCCTGTCTGATAGCATTAAGCTCAGATTCGGTGATTCCCACAAGCTGTATAAAAGCCACTTCGCCGTGAGGTGTATCGAGTGTCTGCGCAGTAGGGTCCTTTACAGTGATAAGCGCTGTTATTGCAGAATCTGTGCCGATATGCAGAGATGAACCGTTTCCTGCAATGACCTGACCGAATCCGAAAAAGCTTTTTGACTGATATGTATATCTTGCCAGATTTCCAAGCATTTCAGCTGCCCAGAGACAATCCTCGGCTTTTTCTTCTTTAAGTCTGATAGTCATCTCATAGCCCCAGCCGCTGAATTTTTTACCGAAAAATTCTTCGCCTGCGTAAAGACAGCTCATTCCGTATGTGACCATGTGCTTATAGTCCTTACCTGTATCGTATACGGAATATCCGTCTAAATATTCATTTCCGCCGAACATAGCTCTTGCTGTTATATCTGTAGCAAAATGAGCAGGCTTTACATCAGGATAAAGACGTTCAAATTCGTTGTCTATCGCTTCCCAGCCCGGTGCCCAGTCATCGCTTTCGTTCATTCTTCTTATGTATTCTTCCTTGGTCATGCTGTTTCTCCTTCTGTTATTATTCACAGGCTTTGTTCATAAGCCTGAACATTTCATCTACCGATGAACAGACATAATAAGGTATTTCCATGCCGTTTTCATCTTCATCGGCGTTAAATGAAATATATACCTTTCCGTCATCTGAATCCCAGTAGTATATGTCGCCGCCCTCGTTTATCGCCAAGGGGATCAGATTAGTTCTTATACGTAAATGTCCGACCCATTTATCATTCGGCTCGTTAAGTTCTTTTTTCTTTATACATTCAACATTGAATTCATCATCGCTTGTTAATGGGAGAATTTCTGCAATACCTGTTATATCGCCCATATCGGTATCAGCCATTGGAATATCAACTGTATTAATATATTTACCGTTATATTCAAGGTAATATTTTCTTAATACATCGGGAAATACAATGCCAAGAGTGTTTTCGATCCGCTTTATATCATCTTCTGATACAGGGATATACCTATCGCAGTCTTTGCGAAAAAAATTATACATTTTTCTTCTCCTTTTTGCTTGATAAATCAATTATACTACACAAATAACAAAATGTCAATTACTTACAGAAAAAAAGTTCATAATAAAATTTGCAGAAAAATGTAAAATATACTTGACATTTAATGTAAAGCGTGCTATACTATAGATGTAAAGTGAATTTTACATAAAAAGGAGGGCGGTAATTTGAAAACACGGATATCGGAGCTTCGCAGTGAAAGGGGAATAACTCAGATCGCACTTGCAGAGGCTCTGTCGGTAACGAGACAGACTATTATATCACTTGAAAGCGGCAGATATAAAGCGTCGCTGGTGCTTGCGCATAAGATAGCGCAGTATTTCGGAATGACCATTGAAGAAATTTTTATTTTTGAAGATGAGGAGAATTTACAATGAAAAATGTATTGGGCGTATTCTGTAATTCAGATGTATCAAATAATGAAGAGTTGAAAGCACAGCTTAGGAAAAAGAATGTTTTCATGGTGCTGCTGCTTATTATCAGCGGTCTTGCAATGTTGGGTCTTATCATATATGAAAGCAACGGCGGAGAGTACGTAGGCGATAAAAACGGCTGGTTCTACAGAGGCGCATGTACAGGTATCGCTTTTGCAGCAGTTATTTTTCTGTTCAGAAACCTTAATACCATAAAGGACGAAAAAAAGCTTACAGAGCTTCGCATAGAGATTACCGATGAAAGAAATATCGCTATCAATGCTGCCGCTGTAAGAGCTGCTCTTGCTGTGATGTTCGCAGCAATGTTTGTGATAATGCTTTCAAGCGGATTTGTACTGCTTGATGTGTACACTGCACTTGTGTTTCTGTTTGCGCTGTTTATGGTCTCGTATGCGGCGGCTTACAGAAGATATTCTGAAAAAATGTAAAAACAGCCGCCTTGTCTTACGGATAAGGCGGCTGTTTGGTATTTTACTTATTGATACGTTTCTGTGCAGCGGCTATACGTTCATTCGCCGCCGCTATCTGTTTATCCCGTTCAGCCTGCATAAGCTCCCTGCGCTTTTCGGGGCTGCCCATTGCCTTTGCTTCTTCCCACTGTGCCTTTGATTCAGCCTTTACAGCGGCAAAATTTGCTTTATCTGCCTCATGCTGTGCCTTTGCGCTTTCCTTCATATCATCGAATGCGTTTCTGAAAAATTCCTTTACCTTGTTTTCCATAGTAAAAACCTCCATAAATTTTATGCTCCTATTTTATACTACGGATATTTGAAATGTGTTTCCGATATGTTTGAGAAATGTTATAAAAACTCTGCTGTACCTAAGGACACGGCAGAGTTTTATCATATCATAGTATTATTATCGGAATCGGATTTTTTCATCAGGTCGGCTATTGTTATCCCATCAAAATATTCGTTTGTCAGCTTGAAAAAGCCCTGCCACATTTCAAGGGTCCTGCATTCAGTGATACGCCTGCAGGGGTCTGCGTCACATTCCAGACAGGAAACAGGCGCTAAATTCCCCTCGGTAAGTCGGAGTATCTCACCAACTGTATATTCCTCGGGTGCTCTTAACAGGCGATATCCTCCGCCTTTTCCGTGAACTCCTGCAATAAGCTTGTTTTTGGTGAGCACGGGGAGTATCCGTTCAAGGTATTTCAGAGAAAGCTCCTGACGCTCGGCAACGTCCTTCATTGGTATGTATTTTCCGTCATTGTGCTCTGCCAGATCTATTATTACACGCAGTGCATATCTTCCTTTGGTTGAGATCAGCATACAGTTCCTCCTTTCCATATTTATCATGGTATATCTATTATACCATAGGTCATATATAAAAATCAATACCCTGTTTTTTCATAATTGATTATTATCTTTTTCAAAAAGGTTTTCTTTATTGCTTATAGAATGTTTTGTTTTGAATATTGTATGACTGATTGACGTATCGGCGGAAAAACAGTGCATTTTCGATTGGATTTTATGTTAGGTGTGATTTTGAATATTTTGTAATATTATAATTAATATAACATTAAATTCGGGGAATGTAAAAAAATACCCGAAGCATAGACGGATTGACCGATGCTTCGGGTTAAACTTTATTCGGAAAAAAGCTCTGTTGAAAGATATCTGTCGCCTGTATCGGGGAGAAGAACGACTATGGTTTTTCCTTCGTTTTCGGGGCGTTTTGCAGCTTCAACAGCTGCCCATAATGCCGCACCTGAGGATATACCCACAAGTATGCCTTCATTTCGTGCTATAAGTCTGCCTGTTTCAAAGGCGTCCTCATTTGTTACGGGTATTACCTCATCATAGACCGATGTATCAAGTACCTTGGGGACAAAGCCTGCGCCGATGCCCTGAAGCTTGTGAGGCCCTGCCTTTCCGCCCGAAAGCACCGCCGATGAAGCAGGCTCTGCGGCGATTATCTTTACCTCGGGATTTTTTGATCGGAGATATTTTCCCGTTCCCGTTATCGTGCCGCCTGTGCCTGCGCCTGCAACGAAAATATCCACTGCGCCGTCGGTATCCTCCCATATTTCAGGGCCTGTTGTTTCCATATGCGCCTTTGGATTTGAGGGATTTGTAAACTGAGAGGGGATAAAGCTGTGGGGGATTTCCTTTGCAAGCTCTTCGGCTTTTTCAATAGCTCCCGTCATGCCCTTTGCACCGTCTGTAAGGACAAGCTCTGCTCCGTATGCCTTCATAAGCTGTCTGCGCTCAACAGACATTGTATCGGGCATAACTATGATTATACGGTATCCTCTTGCCGCCGCAACAGCTGCAAGTCCTATTCCCGTATTGCCCGATGTAGGCTCTATGATGACCGAATCGGCAGTAAGCTTTCCTTCGGCTTCTGCATCGTCTAGCATTGTTTTTGCTACTCTGTCCTTGACCGAGCCTGCAGGATTTAAATATTCAAGCTTTGCAAGAAGTCTTGCTTTCAGTCCGAGCTTTTTTTCAAGGTTTGTAAGCTCCATAAGGGGAGTTTTTCCGATAAGTCCGTCAACTGATGTGTATATTCGGGACATTTGATTATCTCCTTTCAGAAATGCGGTGTATTTGTTGTACAAACCTATCCGAACGGTAGGCTATTATTATAATAGCATATATAGCTGAAAATGTCAACTGTAATATAAAGGGGGCGGCTGCCCCTGTCCTCAGACCTTTATCACAGACTTAAGGAACCGCTGATTAAATCGTTTCAAGACCCACTCAGTCAAATTTGCCGCTGCGGCAAAGGATTTTCATGGGTCTGAAACGATGCATGCGGCTTTAATCAGCGTTTCCTTAATTTTTAGATGAATTGGTTTGCGGGTCATCGATCACAAAATCGATCTTGCCTGCAGCTACGTCTGCTTTTGCACATATTACCGTTACCGTATCGCCTACGGTATATAATGTTTTTCCGTTTCTTGACAGTGTGAAGTGTCCGTCAAAGTCATACTGTCCTTCGGGAAGTGACTCCATTCTTACAAGTCCTTCTACTGTATTGGGTAATTCAACATAAAATCCGTAATCGGTCATGCTTGATATGATACCTGTGAATTTTTCGCCTAAATGCTGTGTCATATACTCCGCAATATAGCAGTCCTCACAGCTTCTTTCAACTCTCATGGCAGTGATCTCACATTCGCTTGACTGTGCGGAGGATTCCTTTGCAAAGGCTGTATATCTCTTATTGATGATCTTTTCGGGAAGCTTTTCATAGCAAAGATCGGTCAGTATACGGTGTATCGAAAGATCGGGATATCTTCTTATAGGTGATGTGAAGTGGGCATAATCATCAAGCACAAGTCCGAAATGACCTAAGGGAACATCGGAATATTTCGCCTTTGCCATTGAACGCAGTACCATATTGTTTACAAGCAGCGCACAGCTCCTGCCCTTGGATTTTTCAAGTATCTCAGCAAGATGCTTGGGCTTTACTGTGGTAAACTGAGGGAACGGAATATTCAGTCTTGTGATGACCTCTTTAAGCTCGGCTATCTTTTCGGGAGCGGGGTCCTCATGAACACGGTATACAAAGGGCGCATTGCTTCCCTTTGCAAGCTTTGCCGCACAGGTATTCGCCATAAGCATGAATTCCTCAATGATAAGCTCGGAGCGGCCTCTTTCCTTGCGTACAACGTCAATACAAACGTCGTTTTCGTCAAGTATCAGCTTACATTCGGGAGTATCTATCTGCGGAGCGCCTCTTCGCAGCTTTCTTGCGGTAAGTATCTCCGCAAGCTCAGCCATAAGATATATTGTATCGAAAAGTCCGCTGTATTTTTCCATGATATCGGAGGGGATATCCTCTCCGCTGTCACGGCATTCAAGAATTTTATTTATTTCGGAATATACGCCCTTTACACGTGAGCGAATGGCAGTTTTGCTGAATTTATACTTTACGACCTTTCCTTCGCTGTCAAGGTCCATTATACATGAAAATGCAAGTCTGTCTTCATTGGGATTAAGGGAGCATATTCCGTTGGAAAGCTCCTTGGGGAGCATGGGGATTACCTTGTCCGCATAGTAAATGGAGGTTCCTCTCAGCATAGCGTCCTTGTCAAGCTCGGAGCCGGGCTTTACATAGTGGGAAACGTCTGCGATATGCACTCCAAGACGGTAGCCGCCTTCAATACGGCTTACGGAGATAGCGTCGTCGATATCCTTTGTATCAGCTCCGTCAATGGTAAAGATTATCTTTCCTCTCAGGTCAAGACGGCGGTCAATATCCTGCTGGGATATCTTCATTGCTCCGATACGACGTGCTTCGTCTGAAACAGCGGAGGGAAATTCGGTTTCAATTGCATTCAGATGAAGAACAGCCATTGCGCTGCTTGTTGCCTTTGCGGAGTTTCCGAAAAGACCTGTAACACGGCAGCGATGCTCCGAATGACGTTCTCCGCGCTTGCTTATTTCCGCAAGCACCTTGTCACCTACATGAGCCTTTACTCTCATTGAGGTTATCATAAGCAGTTCTTTGGAAAGTGTATCGGGACGGATATAATATCTTCCGTTTACCTTTTCGATAGTGCCCGAAAATTCCGAGAAATTCTCCTTGATTATCTTAACTACCTCGCCCTCGGGAGAATCGCCGTTTCTTCCCGAATTGAGCGGTCTTGCAAGAACGATATCGTTAGGCATGGCACCCTTAAGATATTTGCCCGGCACGAAAACCTCTGTGCCGTCCTGCTTTTTTAAGAAGCCGAAGGTCTTGTTCACTCTTGCTACCTCTGCCGAGTAAAGTCCGTAGGAGGCACATAGCACAAAGCCTGCCCTTCTCTCAAAGATAGTTCCGTCTGCCTTTAATTCGGCAACAGCTGCCTTGAATTTTTCGGGAGAGGCGTGTCTGCCCTTGCATTTTGCATACAGTTCCTTAAAGGGTACGCATTTGCGGTCATGCTGCTTTAAAATGCATTTTATTCTGGTTTTGTAGATATCAATAGTTTCAGCCATAGTTCAACACCCTTTCGGCAATTTTTATGTGCATTATGCACAAATGATAGTGTAAAAAAAATCCCTGCACTTCCGATTTCGAAGGCAGGGAAGATTTTTTGAAGCTTAACCCATGTTAGCAGCAATAATATTCAGTGCTATTACGATAAGGAAAAACAGTACAGCAACTATCTTTGTGAGACGCTCAAGAGCCTTTTCTCTTGTATTGCCGCTGTTTTTGCCGTAAAAGCTGTCATTATTTGTGCCGCCGATAGCAGAAGTCATACCCTGCTGCTTCTGAGACTGCATAAGAGTTATTGCAACGAGGAAAATGCTCATGAGAATGAGAACGATTCCGCATACAATTTCAATTACTGACATCTTGATTTACTTCCTTTCACATATTGGCATAGTTCATATTTATCCTTATTTTATATTATATCATACTTTTTCCGATATTGCAAGTGTTTTTTGAAAAAAATTCTCTGCTGCTTAAAGATACTCATAATTTTTAAGAATATTCACAGCCGCATCGGCAAGGGAGATACGGCTGTCCATAGCCAGCTTCTGTATCTGTCGGTGAGCCTCGCTTTCCGATATGCTGAGATAATGCATAAGGGCGCATTTTGCACGGTGGATAAGCTTGTTTTCACGTATTTTTTCGGAAAGCTGATCCTTTTCCTTTGTGAGAGCCGACAGCCTGCGGCGGTTATAGCTCATAAAACGTATCGCCTGAATGATACATTGTCTGCCTGCGTTTCTCGGAAGTACATATATTCCTGTATCCGCTGTTCTGCGGCAGATATCCTCAATGCTTTTCTGAGGTACAAGAAGTATTACCGACGCTTCGGAGCTTCTGCATATATGTGCCGCAAGATCAATGCCGTACTCTGCGGCAAGAGGTACGGCTATTATTACTGTTCCGTATGCGTCATATGATCTGCTGCGCATATCGGTGCCGTCGCCTGTGCATATTTCGTCGGAAACTGCGGCGGCGGTCTCTGCAAGGCTGAGGCGTATTTCCTCACTTGCCGACAGTATCAGTATTTTTTCGCTTTGTTTCATATAGTATGCTCCGATTTGAAAATCTTTTGTTTAAGGGTATATTGTATGTGTCATTTCACTTTCTGTATCTCCTGAATCATTTTATGATATAGATGTAAAATGTTATCCTCACATTCGGGGGCGGTTTTATCCTGCAGACCTGAAATAGTGTGGAAAAAGCCGTTTCTGCGGTTTTGATTTTCCTTTATAAGCTGTTTACGGTCGATGAAAACACCGTCACGGCTGTTATTCAGCGCATTTTCGGTTTGCTTATCCATATTTTTGAGAAATTCCGAATAAAAAGCGTTTACAGCCTCCGTAAATTCCCGATAGGGAAGTTCGCAGGAACCCTTTGGACAGCGCCACATATATTCGCTGTTTTCAAGCCTGTGTTCTGCATTCCAGAACAGCTTAAGAGTATTGCGGTGCCTGAAAAAGCTTATGACAGGTCCTCCCACAAGGTGAGAGGAAAAAAGCGTTCTGTTTACGTAAAAGCTGCTGAGGATATCATATTCATTATCGATAAAATTATCATCATCATTGTCAATATGAAGTTCAAGCCACTCCGAAAGCATTGATCCGAGCTTTTCCGCATTGTTATATATTTCATACGGGACGGATTCGTTTATGAACGGGAGTATTTCCGCAAGATCCTCAGCAAAGCGTGAGATATAGTAATCATTGTACGGTGAAGCCGTCTGATATACCTTCAGTGCCGCATCGCTGTATTCATATATCGTATCATTGCCTGCGTCTATCCAAAGCTCGCCGTCTGTAAGACCGAACCAATGTAGAGTATTATTCTGCCATGGGACAATATCCTTAAACTCAAAAAGCCTGTGATTTATTCTGAATATCATTAAACCAGCACCCCCGCAGCATTTGTAAGACCTGCGTCGCTGCCCTCGGTATAGTCGTAGGAGACCGAGAACCCTTCTTTGAGCATTTCGGCGAAAAGTGCCGCAATCTGTGGATCAAACTGAGATCCGCCGCAGCGTTCAAATTCTGATATTATCTTTTCGGTGGGCAGCTTTGGACGGTAGCATCGGTCGGTGGACATTGCATCATAGCAGTCGGCAATGCATATTATACGTGCATTTATAGGTATATCCTCACCCTTTAGTCCGAAGGGATAGCCCTTTCCGTCATACCGCTCATGATGATATAAAGCACCGTCACGGACATTTTTTATTGAGGCGATATCCTTTAATATCTCGCCGCCCTTTGTGGTATGGCTTTTGATTATGGCAAATTCCTCGTCGTCAAGATGTGCAGGCTTATTCAGCACCGAGTCGGGAACGCCTATCTTGCCGATATCATGAAGAAGTGCAACATAATGAAGATTGATTATCTCGGAATCGCTCCAGCCTAAACGTCGGGCGATCTCCTCTGAGCATTTTGCAACTCTTGCACAGTGACCTCTTGTATAGGGGTCCTTTGCGTCAAGGGCGTTTGCGACGGTCATGATAGCATTAAGGGTTATCATTCCTACCTGACGGGTACGTGCTTCAAGCTGTCCTTCAAGATCGTATCTCAGCTCATAAAGCTCTAAGATACGGCTTATACGGCGGTGCATTACCTTTGGTGTAAAGGGCTTTGCGATGAAATCATCAGCACCGAGTGCAAGACATTCCGCTTCCGTTTCAGCATCTGAATTTGCCGTAAGGAATATGACGGGGATCTTTGCCCACTGCGGATTTTCTTTTATAAGGCGCAGAGTTTCCCTGCCGTCCATTTCGGGCATATTAAGATCCAGAAGTATAAGATCGGGCTGCTTCTTTTCCAGAAACTTAAGGGTCTGTGCCCCCGAAAGAACAGGGGTCACCTGATATTTTGAACAAAGCTCGTTCTTGGCGATAACAAGATTTTCCTTGTCATCATCTACAATAAGAATATGTTTCATTTTCTATTCCCCATTATCTGTATTATTCGGATGATCTGTCTATGAATTCCTTCAGCTTTTCACAGGCTTCGTCATACATAAAGTCATCGGAAAGCTGTTTTATCTCCCTGATAAGCTCGAAATGACCGTCGGGAAGTTTTGTTGACATGATACCGTTCAGGATCTCTCCCGCACCGTCACTGTCAAAGTCCTCGATACGTTCAAGAACGCTGTCAAGACGGGCTCTGTAATCGGATATATCAAGAACAGCGGCGTTCTCGTCGGTATTTTCGGCAGCTTCGGTGATAGTAACATAAGGTCTGATACCGTCA
>JAFUOZ010000039.1 GCA_017481565.1 Oscillospiraceae bacterium
CAAGGATCAGAAGATCTTTGAAAGCGGCGTAGCTTACTTCAGGTAATATATTACTTCAAGTAATATATAAGAAACCGCTGAAAATCGCTTCACGGCCATTTCAGTAACGTTTTTTCAAGCGTCGGAAGCGATGCCTGTGGCTTTAATCATAGTTTACATAAATAAAAAATCTGCGCAGAAGCATGTATATACAGCTTTTGCGCAGATTTTATTTATGCCTCGGTGACCTTTTTCCCGCAGATATGCTCGGGGATAAGCTTTATAGGCACGGTTTTATCCGCATAGTTTTTTATTTCCTTCTGTATGTATTCATCGTCTGAGGTGAATTTGCGGCACAGCTTCTCTGTTATATCTATCACCTGTTCCATGTCGTCAATAAGTGTGGCTCTGCCGAAAACAACAACGCTTTTAACGATCAATATCCAGCTTTCCTCATTTACAGGAGTCCCTTTGTCATATATACAGAAGGATACCTTATCGCTTTTAAGTATCGCTTCCTCTCGGTGACCTCCTCTGCCGCAGTGGAAATAGATCGCTCCGTCGTCCTCATTATAAAAATGGTTCATGGGTATACCGTATGGGTAGCTGTCATCTCCAATTACCGAAAGTACTCCCCTTTTTTCGTTTTTCAGCAGTCTGATACATTCATCTGTATCAAGCTGCCTGTTTTTTCTTGTAAGCTCTCTGAACATGATTTTTACTCCTTTTTACAGCTCTGTTTCTGCTTATATTTCTGCAGTTCTCCCAGAAATTCTTCTATTTTAAAGGTATACATAATACAGCGTTTTTTTACCTTATCCTTTTTACGATTACCCTTATGATCATACCTCTTTTCTGTTATTGTTTCAACGATACGATAATGATCCCACCGCTGCGCACCGATCAGATGCTGCTGCATAACCATATTATCAAGTCTTACAATATCAGACCAGAAATGTCTCTTGCCTTTTTTCATAACAGGGTGTCTGTGGTCTATATCTATTGAATATAAAAATTCTCTCAGCTGCTCCTGTGTGGTGAATTTTTCTTTGATGAGACTTTTCAGCTCCCTGTTGATTCTGTCATATTTATCAATAATTATAGCACAGTCATCATTTACAATATTATAGCCATGCTCCTCAAAAAAGTTTTCAGCTTCATTCCTTCCGCGGCTCATAAGCGTCAATAGGTTTTTATTTCTGAATTTAAGCACTGAGCCAAGTCCAAGAGGCGGAACAAGAGATATGATATCGGCATCGGGAAATTCCTTTGACGCTGATATATGCCGCTTATGCTTCTTTATGTAAAATATCTTCTTTTTTCTGTATTTTCTGATTTTTTGTGTTTTCCGTATCTTTTCGGCGGAAAAGCTCTTATCAAGAGTAAGGATATATATTTCGTTGCAGCCACAGTCATATACAGGCTTTACGGGAGTATTGTAATACTCCCACCTTCCCGGATCCTTATACTTTTCACCGTCGATTTTTTCGGCTTTATATACAACTCTCATTGATGATGAACCGAGCAGATAGCTTTTCATTGTTTCAACAGGCAAATCATTGATCCGCACATATTCTATCATTTTCACGGATTTGTTATAAACCGTAACATAAACATCGATACCGCAGTATTTAAGTCTTTCCAGAGGACATCTGTCCAGAATATCCCTGACACATTTCCTTGACAGAATACTATCCTTACCGGGTTTTATCATATCATTGAAATAAATATTCCGCCATGTATCAACCGCAAATTTTCTGTCTCCCAGGGCAAACAATACAGCATTAAGCGCACCTACCGACGTACCCGAAACGGCTCTGACCTTATCCATTATACCGTAATGTTCAAGTGCTTCCCATTCACCGATCTGATAAGCACCTCTCGCAGCGCCTCCGCACAGTACCAAACCGATATTTTTTTCCATAAATAAGCCACCGCCTTACTGTAACTGTAATTCTTATTGATCCTAAACAGCTTTTTATTCAGTTTTATTATACCACATAATTTGCTGAAAATCAACAAAATATGTGGTTTTTCCTGTGATATATTATGCATAACGGATAATTCGCAAACATTCCCCATTATTTCCGATTATTCAAAAATAATTAATTGTAATATGTTGAAAAATGTGTTATAATACAATTTATATGTAAAATTCAACAGAAAAGGAAGATAGAATTGATCACAGTTTCAAATGTCAGTCTCAACTTCGGAGGACAGCTTCTGTTCAAGGACGTTGAGCTTAAATTCAACAACGGCAACTGCTATGGCGTTATCGGTGCAAACGGTGCAGGCAAATCCACTTTCCTGCGTATTCTATGCGGCGAGCTGGAGCCTTCAACGGGAGAGGTGGTCATCTCTGAAGGTCAGCGTATGTCCGTTTTAAAGCAGGACCACTTTGCTTATGATGAATATACAGTACTTGATACCGTAATCATGGGTAATATGCGCCTTTATCAGATCATGCAGGAAAAGGACGCTCTTTATGCAAAGGAGGACTTTTCCGAGGAGGACGGCGTAAAGGCAAGCGAGCTGGAGGCTGAATTTGCCGAGCTTAACGGCTGGGAGGCTGAATCTGACGCTTCAAAGCTCATTCAGGGTCTGGGTCTTTCGGAGGATATCCTCTATACTCAGATGTCTGCTCTGGCAGGCAATGAAAAGGTCAAGGTACTTCTTGCACAGGCACTTTTCGGAAACCCCGATATTATACTTCTGGACGAGCCTACAAACCACCTGGATATTGACGCTGTACGCTGGCTGGAGGACTTCCTGGCAGAATATTTCGGTACGGTCATCGTGGTATCTCATGACCGTCACTTCCTCAATAACGTATGTACTCACATTGTGGATATCGACTATACAAAGATAAAAATGTATGTGGGCAACTATGAATTCTGGTTCGAGTCAAGTCAGCTTATCCAGCGCATGATCAAGCAGCAGAACAAAAAGAACGAGGAAAAGATCAAGGAGCTTAAAAGCTTTATCGAACGTTTCTCAGCAAACAAATCCAAGTCAAGACAGGCTACCTCAAGAAGAAAGCTTCTTGAAAAGATATCTGTTGAGGAAATGCCTGCTTCAAGCAGAAAATATCCATACATCGGTTTCACAATGGACAGAGAAGTGGGAAAGGATATTCTCCGTGTGGACAGCCTTTCCAAGACTGTTGAGGGTGCGGAGCTTAAAAACATCAGCTTTACCGTATCAAAGGGTGACAAGATCGCTTTTGTAGGCGATGAACAGAAGATAACTCTTCTTTTCAGGCTTCTTGCGGAAGAGCTTGAACCTGACAGCGGATCGGTAAACTGGGGCGTTTCCACTTCAAGATCATATTTTCCCAAGGACAGCTCGGAGCTTTTCAATGACTGCGAATTATCTATCCTTGACTGGATAAGACAGTATTCAAACGATGTTACAGAAACTTACCTGAGAGGATTCTTAGGCAGAATGTTATTCTCGGGAGATGAGATATACAAGCCTGTAAATGTGCTTTCGGGCGGTGAAAAGGTACGCTGTATGTTCTCCAGAATGATGCTTTTCGGTTCAAATGTACTTATGCTGGATCACCCTACAAATCATCTTGACCTTGAATCTATCACAGCCGTAAATAACGGTCTTTCCGACTTCAAGAGCAATGTTCTCTTTGCATCTCATGACTATGAGATAGTTCAGACCGTTGCAAACCGCATTATTGAGCTTACAGATGAGGGTATCATTGACCGTCCCGGCACCTATGAGGACTTTATCGAATACCGCAGAAGTGCCGGCATGCCCTCGCTTACTTTATAATTTTACGGGAGGAAATATTATGGCAAGTATATTGACCTATGTATTTTTAGTTCTTGGACTTGTTCTTCTTGTAAAGGGAGCGGATTTCTTTGTTGACGGAAGCTCCTCTATCGCCCAGAAGCTTAAAGTCCCCTCACTTATCATCGGACTTACCATCGTAGCTTTCGGAACAAGCTCACCTGAAGCGGCAGTAAGTATCATTGCCGCTACCAACGGACAGAACAGCATTGCTTTAGGCAACGTTGTAGGCTCAAATCTTTTCAATCTGCTTGCAGTTATCGGAATATGTGCGATCATCAAGCCCATTCAGATAGAAAAATCAATTATCGCAAAGGAATATCCCTTCTCAATGCTTGCAACAGCAGCACTTGTTGTAATGTCTGTGGACTTTTATCTTAATGAGGGAGATACAAACCTGCTTTCACGTTCTGACGGAATACTGCTACTGCTTTTCTTCGGAGTATTTCTTTATTCTGTGCTTTCCTCCGCTCTTGTATCTATTAAAAATGCGCCCGCTGAAACCGTTACTCCGAAATACACCATGGGTAAGGCTGTGCTTTTCTCTCTTGGAGGACTTGCAGCTATCATCTTCGGCGGTGATCTGGTCGTTGATTCAGCAACTGCTATCGCTCTTTCCTTCGGTATCAGTGAAACTCTTGTAGGACTTACAATAGTTGCTGTGGGAACATCTCTTCCTGAGCTTGTTACAAGCATCGTTGCAGCTAAAAAGGGCGAAAGCGATATGGCTGTGGGAAATGTTGTAGGCTCCAACATCTTCAACATTCTCTTTGTTCTTGCAGCCTCCTCTGCTATCAGTCCTATCGGCGTAAATCAGGAAAACATCATGGACCTTATAATTCTTGCGGCAGTAACTATTCTTGTATATATCTTCTGTATCACAAACAGAAAGGTATCCCGTGCCGAAGGTATCATAATGACACTTCTTTATGCAGCTTATATGGTTTATATTATTATGAGATAATCATATCATTTAAAATACCGTACAAGGCGTATACAATATGCTTTGCACGGTATTTTTATACATAAATCATTTACAAAATATACCCATAAATATGATACTCCTATATCGTATAATTTTATAAAGGAGAGATGACTTATGAAAAAATACATATTTTCACTTATTATACCCTTATTACTTACCGCCTGCTCCGATAACGTGGGACAGACCGAGCCTGTCACAGATGAAATAATTGCAGATATCCCCACAATGACTGCTCCCCTGCTTATAAACGAGGAAGATACATACTCCAAAATAACGGAAGAAACAGCCGCTTCTTCCACACCCGAGGAAGATATATACTCCGAAACAACGGAAGAAACAGCCGCTTCTTCCACACCCGAGGAAGATATATACTCCGAAACAACGGAAGAAACAGCCGATCCTTCCATACCCGAGACGGATATATCCTCCGAAAAAGCCCGCTTCGGAGTAGTAAAAACAAGCAATTACTTTGATGAATTTTATGCATATGACCACCGCTACCTGATACGCTCGCAAAAGGAGCTTGACCTTTTTCATGAGTATATGAAAGAGAATGTCATAACCGAAGCTGTTGATTTTGAAAACTATTCAGTTGCGGTAATACCCATTCAGTCGGGTTCGGGAAGCTATAAATATTACTGTAACGGTGCCGATATCGGTGACGGCACACTTTCTCTTTCCTACGGCTGCGAGAATATCGACGAAAGCATGGAGCTTACCTGCGATTTGGCTATGTACTACCCTTACGGAATTATTCCCAACTCAATGCTTGCTTCGGAAAGCTACGAAGGCTGGATATCTCCCTCAGAAGCCGATATCACTGTATATACCATGCAGGATATTCGCTGTGAAAAAGAGTATTCCCCCGAGGATATAACCGCTGCTGCCGAAATTTTCGGAAAATACGGTGCAGGTCAGGTCACCTGTGTGTTCAGCTGCCGTACAGATGAAAAGCCTACACTTATGGTAAGCGGATATTTAAGCGATACCAACTCCGCAAAAGCACTTTTGAATGATATGACCGCTCTGGGATTTCAGGTATATAGCTTTGATACTACCGTTCCACCCCGTAAATTCCGCAATGACACTCCCGATATTCTTCTTTCCTTGTCCTCCGATACAGGTGCCTCCGCAAGCATATCGGCAGACTGGTTTACCTCCGAAAGCTTTGAAATATCTCAGTATGAGGACTTTATCGCCTTTGCCGAAAATTTCGGCGGAGAAACTACAGACTGTCTCACAGAGGACCCGCAAAGCGAATATTTTCAGCCTATGTACAGCAGAGAATGGCGCTTTTACCCCGAAACTACCGATGAAATAACCGATATGATAAATGAATTTCTGACACTTCCCGACAGAACAGGCTTTTATAATGCACATATCACATTTTCATATTATGCAGATTAAATCATCATTGCAAATGATAAGACCGTCCGTGAATATCACAGGCGGTCTTTTTGTTAGCACTAACTATTTCTTATAAATTTTCCTCAAAAAAAGCCTTAATAGCGGAAAAAGCTTCTTCACAGTCCTCGCCTTCAACGGTGACAGTGACCGTTTCTCCGCATTTTACGCCCATGCCCATTACAGCCATAAGACGCTTGCAGGAAACAGATTTTCCGTTACAGCTAAGTGTTATCTCGCTTGAAAAGGTCTTTGCTGCTTTTACCAACAGACCTGCAGGTCTTGCATGAAGCCCCATATCATCACTAATTGTATAATCAAAGGTATTCATAACAGCACCTCCTACTATAAACACATCATCATTTCCTTTTTCTTCTATTACAATTATAACATATTCTTTCAATATTGTCAACTGTTTTTTGAACCCTTTCAACAAAAATATACATGAAAAGTACCGTTTTGTAATAATTATACAAATTGTTAAATGTAGATAAAGCACTTGAAAAAATCACTGAAAAGGTATATAATGAATTTAAGCGATTTTTATACGAAAATATATGCTTGATTTATATATGGCGCATATATTTTTTATGGAGATGTTTTACATATATGATAGATTATATTTATGAATTTGAAATAGCCGCCTGCGGTGTATATGCTATACTTCTGGTGCTTTATTTCTTAAGGCCAAACTATCCGTCGACCACCAACAAGCTTTATATTGCACTTGTTATAGTTGACCTGGCAGCTGCTGTACTGGACCTTATCACAGTCTATACCATAAGAAATCCCCATGAGGTTCCTTTGTGGTTCAACTGGGCTGCAAATATGGCGTACCTATGGGTCTTTAACGGGTGCGCGATCCTGTTCAGCGTGTACATCATCTACATAACCAAGCAGAACAATATCCCCAAGGGCGACAGGGTGATGTGCATTATCCTGCTTGCTATCGACAGTCTGCTTATATTTACAACTCCCTTTACAAAGCTTATTTTCTACTTTGACGAAAACGGTACATACACTCACGGAAATGGCTTTATTATTCTTTATATCATCTCATATTCACTGCTTCTGTATGTGCTTGCGCTGTTTATCATCTACAGACGAAAGCTCAATAAATATCAGGTAGTCGCCATCAGTGCATTCAATATCACTATGGTAATGGCGATAATCATTCAGTTTATCAATAAAGCAATTCTTATTCAGGGCTTTGTAAGCTCGCTTTATCTGGTTATCATCTATGTATCGCTGCAGAATCCCGATGATTATATGGATAAGCATACGCTCTGTTTCAATCACAGCTCATTCTATGAGACGCTTGAAAAGCATATTACAAGAGAAACCCCCTTTTCGCTTGTTGCATTTACCATTGATGATTTCAGATACATCAACCGTATTTTAGGCTCACGCACGGGAAATAATCTTATAGATGATATCGCTCTTTATCTTCAGGAACGCTTCGGCGCAAGAAAGGTATATCATCTTATCGGCTGTAAATTCGCAATAATGCTGGACGGAAACGGCGAAAGCGAACAGTCGGTCATCTCCGCAATAAAGGATCATTTTGCAGAGGCTATAACCATTGACGGCTCTGAGATACTTCTTACTCCATGTATCTGTGCGGTGCATTATCCCGATTTTGCAAGCACTCCCGAGGATATAACCGATTCTATCGACTTTACTCTCAACGAGATATCACGCAGTCATTCAAGCGACGCTCTGACCGTATCGGGTACAGCCATGGAGATAAAGCACCGTGAAACAAAGGTTATCCATGCCATAAAGAATGCTATCAGAAACAACAGCTTTATGGTATATTATCAGCCCATATACGATACTGCAAATCAATGCTTCAATTCTGCCGAGGCACTTATCCGTCTTTCCGATGAGGAGCTTGGATTTATCCGTCCCGATGAATTTATCCCTCTTGCCGAGAAAAACGGTATGATCGTTGAGATAGGTGAGATCGTTTTCCGAAAGGTATGCCGATTTATCAGCGAGCATGATACAGACAAGCTGGGTATTTCATATATTGAGGTCAATCTGTCGGTAATACAGTGTATGCAGGATAATCTTGCACAGCGTCTTGAGGATATCATGACCGAATACAAGGTAGCACCCAAAAAGATCAATTTCGAGATAACCGAAACATCAGCATCCGATAATGACGCAGCCTTAAGGCGCAATATGGACAGGCTTATCGAAGTCGGCTCTGCCTTTTCAATGGACGATTACGGTACAGGCTTTTCAACGGCAAACTACCTTATCCACCTGCCTGTAAGCATCGTCAAGATAGACAAAAGTATTCTCTGGCCTGCCATGAAGGACGATAATGCAATGGTCATTCTCCGTCATACCGTTGCTATGGTCAAGAACCTTAACAAGCAGATAGTTGTTGAGGGTATTGAGGATATCAACATGGCAAATGTTCTTATTGAAATGGGCTGTGATTTTCTTCAGGGATATTATTATTCCAAGCCCGTTGCGGAAAAGGAATATGTTGAATTCCTTGAAAGCATGAATGTGAAAGCATAAAAAATCTCCTTCGGATCGTAATATGACCCGAAGGAGTTTTTTTATTCGGAAATATCCGTATCAATAATAAGCTTTTTGCATTTTGGACAATAGAAAGCGTCTATGGAAAATTTTCCCACGGTGTATTTAACCGCTCTAAGCCTTCCTATTCCCGCAAACCATTTGTCAGTAAATTTTTCAAAGGCATTTTTTCCGCTGTTTTCCTCCTCCCATGCAATAGGCGTTCTTCCGTCGCCTGCAATAATTCCTTTTTTCATTTCTTCATTACAGTAGGGGCAATTCATAGTCATCTCTCCTTAATTACTGAATATCAAAATATGCATAATACATTTTATCGGTAAATCCGCCATATGCGGACTGTCCGCAGATCATTTTTCCGATACGATAGCTTCCGCTTTCCTGCTTACCGATATTTATCGTCTCAGTCACCGAGGAATAAGCGGGTATATTATGACCGTCAACAATGCATACAAGCTGATCGGTATCATCTGCACACTGCCATTCTCCGTTATCATCAAGCCTTTCAAGACAGGTAATATCCTCATATGTAAATTTCATATCGGTTTCTTTAAACAGGCTGTATCGTACAGTTACCGAATCAGCAGTGATATCCTCAGCAGTAAGACTTATTCCCCATGGATCATCAATCATAAGCGGATCGATTTCAAACTTAGGTATCTTTCCCGCAACAAACAAATATTCATTTTTATCCCTGATATTATCGGTCAGATCGGTGATAATGCAGTCAAATTCAATGCTGTTTCCTGAAATATATACACCCTTTTCACCTGTTTCCCATTTCTGCTCCGATGAATTTACGGGAATAAGGGTACAGGCTATATATTCATTTTCAAAATCGGTATCGGCACTGTATTTTTCAAGCTCTGAGCCTATTTTATCATTTCCGAGAATATCCGTTCTGCGCTTAAGGCTATGCTCATCGGTTATGATGTGAGTACCAAAGCAGCGTATATCATGTACACCGTTTTTATCAACAGGTATATCATCTGTCAAAAGACACATCATACCGTTGTTATTTATATTTCTTCTGTTGGGTCCGGTAGTTGTTTCAGTTACGGTATCGGCTTCCGATACTGCAGCCAACGATTCTCCCGTAACACAATAGGTAGGTTCCGATACAGCCAATGATTCCCCTGTAACACAATAATCAGGTTCAGATACGCTGACAGCTTCATTATCCGAGCATGCGGTCAGCAGCAGCATACACAGAAACGCTGTCAATACTGTTTTCTTCATACGAAACACCTTCCTTATAAATAATTATAACATACATAAAATATAATTGCAATACATATTTCGGTTACAAAAACACTTGATTTAATTTTCAGATCATGCTATAATTATCCTGAAACGGAGGGATATGCATGATAATACAGATACACAAACAGCCGAATGCCGTGCAGGAAAATTTTTCTCCCATAGATGAGGATATGAGAAAATACATAGAAAGCGGCGTTCCATGTACGGTCACTCCGACGCTTAAAGAAGCGTTTTCATACTGCATGACCGATTTCACCTCAAAAAAGGAAAAGCTTTCAAAGCTGTTTCTTATTTTAGCTGTTCTTTCTTTTCTTCCGAATGCGGTATATCTGACAGCGGCTTTATTTTCAAGCTCTCGGTCATATTCGTTCATCTTTTCCTTTCTGTTATCTCTGATAGTTCCAATGATACTGCTGAAGCTTCATTGCGATATAAAGAAAAATACAGCCCGATTGAGAAACACGGCTGAGCTTATCGGCAGTAAAAATACCGTATGCAGAAAATATCCCATGTCGGGAATTGTAAAATATGTATATAACAACGGAGAGACCACCGAGGAATACTATTACTTTGACCTTAACGGTTTTTATATTTTATCCAAGAACAGAATTGACAAATGGCAGCGCTGTAAAACAGCTTATGGCTTAACATTGACTATAGATAACAGGGAAATGTTTTTACTTTTTTATTGTGAATAAAAAGGCTGATTTTTTTCAAAAAGGTATTTACAAAATCAATTTTTTGATGTATAATAAAAACTGTGGCAGGGTGACAGATAGCTGCTGTTTTCAGCCGATGACGTATCACCGTGCTTTGCAGGCTTTTTTAGGCTTTCGGCGGTCTTTTTTGAACGCTTTTTCGTTTTCAGCCGCAAAAGCTGTTTTCAGCCACGGTCCTGCGTGCTTTCACGGGACAGGGTTTATTTTATTGAATCCCCGCTAGGGGACGGAAGCTCCTACTTTTTTATTCCAATACGATATAATGTTTGTCGTTTTTATTTTATCGAATCCCCGTCAGGGGACGGAAACTCAATAGGGGAGAGAACAGCATAAAAAGTATCAGTTTGTTTATTTTATTGAATCCCCGCTAGGGGACGGAAACCCAAACAATATAAAATATCTTCAATGGTTTCACTTAATAATTAACTTTATCGAATCCCCGTCAGGGGACGGAAACACGCAAAAAAACTCCCCCGAGAAAATCGGAGGAGTTTTTTTATATATAAATACATCTTTACACATATTTAACTGTTTACTTAACCTTTTCTTAACCATTGCACCTTATAATAAAGTCAATGAAAGGAGCTGATATCATGAGCGAATATGCAATACAGCTTGAGGGGGTAAACAAACGCTTTAAAAAAGCTCAGGTGCTTTATGATATAGACCTTACTCTGAAAAAAGGTCATATATGCGGACTTATAGGTCCAAACGGTGCAGGAAAATCCACAATAATGAAAATAATCTCAGGACTTATCTATCAGACAAGCGGTGAAATACGCTTTTTTGGAAGCGGAGAGCTTGACAAGCAGAGGCGGCGCATGAGCTTTATGATAGAAAATCCGTATATTGACCCTCAGATGACTGCTTACGATAATCTTGCGTATCTGAGATATGTGAAAGGGTATCCCGATGAAAAGCGGATAGACAAGGTGCTTGATATAATTGGTCTTTCAGATACGGGAAATAAAACAGTACAGAAATTTTCTCTGGGAATGAAACAGCGTCTGGGAATAGGAATGGCACTGCTTTCCGAGCCTGAAATACTTGTGCTGGACGAGCCTGTAAACGGTCTTGACCCTGAGGGAATCGCCGATGTACGCAATATACTCAGGCGTATCAACAATGAGCTGAAGGTATCTGTTCTTATATCAAGTCATCTGCTTTCGGAGCTTTCCGAGCTTTGCACAGATTATACCATAATAAATCACGGAAGAGTTATCGAAGAGCTTACAAAGCAGGAGCTTTCTCTGCGCTGCCGCCGACGTATAAGCATGAAAACCACAGACCCTGACCGCACAGCCGCAATACTTGAGGACAGTCTTTCAATAAATAATTACAAGGTGCAGTACGGCGGAGAGATACATATTTTTGAACAGCTTGACAACGTTGAAAAAATATCACGTACCCTTATGGATAACCGCATTGCAATAACAAGGTTATGCGAGGAGGGACAATCATTGGAGGATTATTACCTTGAAAAAACAGGAGGTGAAAAGAATGTCTGATCTTATTCATGCGGAATGGTTTATTCTGAAAAAATCGGGCAGTGATCTGAAGTTTATAGTATATGGCTGTATTTTAAGCGTATTCTTTTCCTATATTGACGGGATATTACAATTCAACAGACATTCACTTGCAAATGCCGCAATAATGGGTATTATAATCTGTTCAATGATAGCTGCGCTCATTACGGGCAAGCATTTCAGAACACGCACAGCTTATTATGAAATAATGGACGGATATTCTCCCCATGCAATAATACTCAGCAAGCTTATTGTTTTCGGAGCGATTATCATCACCTTATGGTATCTGCCTGTTTCTGTAATACTGCTTGTTTCTGACGGCGGCGGAGACGCTCCTCTGTTTCTGCTGATGCTGCTTCTGACGCTGATAAAATATTTTGTTATCGGTTTATCCTGTACACTTTTTTTAAAAGCAGATGCAGGTATAGCGCTGATGATGCCAAGGATCATGCTTGAAGCACTTGCAGTAGCTCTGGCAGATACTCAGGTCATAAGCGAAAGCACGGCGGAATGGTTTGCGCTTTGTCAGTTCGGAATGATGTCTGAAACTGTTCCTTCGCCGATAATACCCAAGATAATCATCGGCTTTATTGTTGAATGTACGGTAATGTATATCCTTGCTTATATGTCCTATAAAAAGAAATGGAATATAAATATCCATTTATTCTGATATGAAGCAGCTCCGATTATTTTTTTCGGAGCTGCTATTTTTTTGAATAAAAGCCGCTTTGATGAGAAATAATAATAAAAAATATTTCCGAAAGGACAGTTAAAATATGATAACAGACGGCTTTATCTATATAGCTTTACTTATTTTTACGGCGGCGGTGCTTGTAAATCTGCCTGTGATATTCAACGGAAAAACAGGGCAGAAAATATTCAGGTTCGTTCCTCCTGTGGTGCTTATCTATCTGGGACTTATGCTTTTATGCACCTTTGATGTGTGGGACTTAGAGGCTACGGCAGGCGCTTACAGTGCACTGAAAAATCCTCTGCTTTATGCAATGCTTTTTATTATGCTTTTAAGATGCGATCTGAGGACTATACTCCGTTTAGGACCGAAAATGCTCATCGGATTTTTCTCGGCGGCTGTTTCCATTGCATTGGGATTTATCATATCCTATGCACTTCTTCACAACGCCCTTGGTGTGAATGCATGGCAGGCTTTAGGAGCATTATGCGGCAGCTGGATGGGCGGCGGCGGAAATATGCTGGCTGTTCAGGCGGCACTTGAAATAAGCGAGGCAGATATGGCTTATGCTCTTGTGGTGGACTCAGTATGCGCTACTGTATATGTAATGTTCTTATTATGGGCAATAGGCTTTTCCGATAAATTCAACAGCTGGACAAAGGCTGATACACGCATTATCGACAAGGTGGGACACGATCTGGAGGAAGAAGCAAAAAGCAATACAAAGCCTGTTACATGGCAGAATATAGCTATCCTCATCGGTTCGGGACTTATCGTTTCCGCTGTATCTCAGGAGATCGGAAAGGCTCTTAACGGTGCAATGCCCTTTTTCGACAGGACTACATGGACAGTGCTGACGGTTACTCTTCTGGGAGTTCTGCTTGCAATGACTCCCTTCGGAAAAATCAAGGGTACAGAGGAGATATCGAATGTTCTTCTTTATATCGTCATAGCTCTTATTGCCTCCCGTGCAGATCTTGGCGGAATAGGAAATGCTCCCGTTTGGCTTCTCTGCGGATTTATCATACTGATAATTCATGTGCTTATCATGATAATCCTTGCAAAGCTTCTGAAAATAGATATTTTCACCTGTGCGGTAGCCTCACTTGCAAATGTGGGAGGTACGGCAACTGCTCCCGTGCTTGCAGGAACATATTCCGGTTCACTTGTTCCCGTGGGAATTATAATGGCTCTGTTGGGATATGTTATCGGTACAGGCGGCGGTCTTATCGTGGCTCGTACAATGAGTCTTTTCGGGTAAAATTTATAAAATCCAAGCAATTCATTCACAGAAAAGCATAATACTGTCTATATCCGCAAAGCTTGTATCACCGCGGCTGTCATCGTTTTCAGAAATATATGGCCATAATCAACAATAAGATAAAAAAGAATTATATTAAATTAACGAAAATGATTTGGAGTTATTGAAGTTGATGTATATATATGATATAATCGTTATATATACATCAAACGGCTATATGTCGAAAGGATTGATAGGGATGAATTGTAAATTTAGGAAAACGATTGCATTTGCAGCGGCAGCAGCTATTTTTTCTTCACTTTCAGCAGGCTCATTTACGAATGGACAGCTTATGTCTGTAAAGGCTTCCGCCGCTTCGGTTCTTACCACAGCGGAAATAACCAAAAATATGGGAGTTGGCTGGAATCTCGGAAACTCACTTGACGCTAATAATCCGGGATTTTCAAGCTCGGATATCAAAGCATATGAAACTCAGTGGAGCAATCCTGTTGTAACCGAAAGCCTTATCAAAAAAGTAAAGGAAAAGGGTTTTAACACTATCAGAATCCCGATAACATGGTATCAGCATATTTCAAACGACGGCAGCTACACTATTGACTCAGCATGGATGAACCGTGTAAAAGAGGTAGTTGATTATGCATACAATAACGATATGTATGTTATTATCAACGTGCATCACGAAACATGGATAAACCGTTCCGATTTTCACTCTGCGGGGGACGCTATGGAAAAGCAGCTCCGTGCAGTATGGAAGCAGATAGCTGCCGCTTTTGCGGATTATGATCAGAAGCTTATCTTCGAGGGTATGAACGAGCCCCGTGAGGTAGGCGGAAACATAAGCGAATGGGTGGGCGATCAGAGCTGCTATGAAGTAGTAAATCAGCTTAACGACGCTTTTGTTGAAACAGTCCGTTCTGTCGAGTCTCCCTATCGTCAGACACGTATGCTTATGGTGCCTGACTATGCCGCAAGCCGTGAAAATTATATCTATTCATATCTGACTATACCAAAGGCTTCGGGAAGCCTTGACGCTGATAATGACGGCGATGACGATTATATTGCAGTTTCTCTCCATGCATACAGCCCCTATGAATTTGCAATGGGCGGCGGAGATCATTCGAATTTTTCATCTTCCTATGAAGCGGAATTAGAGGGAATGTTCAGTGCAATGCAGTCCACATTCCTGCAGGAAGGCGTTCCGATAGTTCTCGGTGAATTCAGTGCTTCCAACTACGGATACGACGATGCAAGGATCGCATGGGCTGAGGCTTATATGAGAAATGCTACCGAGTACGGTATCCCCTGTGTTCTCTGGGACAATAACGTTGAAGCAAACGGCGGCGGCGAGGCTCACGGATATATAAACCGTTCAAGCCTTACATGGTACAGCTCAGGCGAAAAGGTTGTAAATCAGCTTTTATACACTAGAAAGAATACCGAATGGGCAACAAAGTCATATATATCATATCCTGTTTATTCTCATGCTGATTTTAATTCGGGCACATCTGTTACTGTAGCCGATGACGGAAATATTTCCGTAAGCTGCATAAGCGGCTGGGGCGAAGGCAAGGAAATAGCGGTAAAATACAACGGCGGCGATGTTCTTCCCGTATTTGCTCTTATGAACAGCAGCTGGGGCGGCTGGACAACGCTCACTCCCTTTGACTTCGACAAGGATATGGGAATTGCTTATTTCTCTTACGATCAGATCGTTAAGACATGGAATACATCAAACGGCAGTCTCTGCTATATCAAGCTGACAAATAAAAGTGATATCGGCTTCGGCGGTGCGGCTCTTCTTGATTTTACAGGCGGTGAAGCTGATACGACCTTCCGCATAAAGATCAATCCCTCCGATGTGACCGTTACAGAGGGAAAATCCGCTAAGTTTACAGTTTCCGCTGCAGGTGAAAATCTTACATATCAGTGGCAGAGAAGTACTGACAACGGCTCTTCATGGGCAAATATCTCGGGTGCGGCTTCATCATCCTACAGCATGACTGCTTCTTTGGATATGGACGGTTATCTTTATCGCTGCAAGGTTTCCGACGGAAACGAAACTCTTACTTCAAATTCCGCAAAGCTTTCTGTACGCTCAGCAGCTGCGGCAGGCGTTCACAATGATTATTCATCGGGTGCTTATGTTTCTATCGAAAGCGACGGCGTTATCAAGCTTTACAATAATACAGGCTTTGGCGCAGGTAAGGAATTTGCAGTTAAGTTCAACGGCAGCACACTTCCTGTTATCGAGCTTATGGATATGGAATGGGGCGGCTGGGTACAGTTTACCGTGACCGATGTTGATTATGAAAATAAAATAGCTTACATAAGCTATGACGAGCTTATGGAGCATTGGGCATTATCAGCATCATCCAATGAGCTTGTTCATGTAAAGATCGGAAATATCAATAATATCGGCTTTGAAGGGGTTGTAATGCTGGATATCCCCTCAATTACTTCTTCAGATGATCCCGACGATGAACCTACTATTGAAGAAATGATAAATATTATCAATTCTCTTACAGACGATAACGGAATATTCTATCTTACAGAGCTTCAGCTTGAATATATCGAACGTATAATTGAAAATGACTATGCATAAAAAATAAAGCTTCCCTTATCGGTATATGATTATTCCGATAAGGGAAGTTTTTTATGGCATCTTACTGTATGCTTTTGTACCTGTTGCAGTAAAACACTTGAAAAAAACATTATGATGATTATAATATAAACAGAGGTGAGAAAATGAATATAAGGATAGAAGAAAAAACGTCAGACAGCCTTGAGGTGCTGATAAAATGCTACGAAGCAGATGAACAGGTACATAAACTGAAACGTCATATAGAAGCGTTTGACAGCAGACTTCAGGGCAGGCTTGACGGTAAAATTTATTTTATATGTCATGATGATATACTTTATTTTGAATCGGTGGATAACCGCACATTTATATATACGGCTGATAATGTATACGAAACTCAGCTGAGATTATATGAGCTTGAAGAAGCTGTTTCCCGAAAGGATTTTTTACGGATATCAAAATCCCAGATCGCAAATATCAATAAAATCACTGCACTTAAGCCTGAAATAAACCGCACTGTAACAGCGGAGCTGACAAACGGCGAACGTCTGAGTATTTCAAGAAAATATGTGAAGGCACTCCGCAGTCTTCTGGAAATATAGGAGGAATTATGATCAATACAAAAAAAGAGCTTATTAAATTTCTTGCATGGACAAGAAACGGCACTGCCTTCTGTACCACATGGCTGCTTATCCTGATAGTTCTGACTTCTCCCCTTTCTCAGTCGGATATGCTTTCCAAAGCCTTTATAGGCGAGCTTATTCTGTGGACTATGGGAGGAGCAATTATTTTTTCAGCTGTCTTTACACGTCTTTTTATAAGAAAGCTGACCTTTACTCCGCGGCTTACATTATTTATGCTGATCTTCAGTATGTATGAATGTGCTTTTTTCTATTCCGCAGGAATTTTCGGAACAAAGGGAAGTATCGGTGAATGGGGTATTTTTGTACTGACTGTACTTGTACTTTATCTGATATGTATTATAATATATAATATATCAAGCAGAAAACAATGTATCGAATATGCAGACGCACTTTTAAAATATCAACAGAAAAGGAGAAATGAAAATGAATGATGTTTTTTTACAGGTAAATGAACTGAGAAAAGATGCCGCATACTCCCAGAAAAGAGGACTGCATTTTATAATCGCCGCAATTATTATCTGGTCTTTGATCACACTTATCCATGCATCACACCTCCCTGTTATGACTAAAAATATGTATACCTTTTTCTGTTCCGCTCCGCTCGTTCCTCTTGCTTATTTTATATCAAGGCTTCTTAAGATAGATTTCAGCGGAAAATCAAATCCGCTTACTGCTTTGGGAATAATCTTTTCTGTAAATCAGATGCTTTATATACTTATTGCAATGTGGGCTTTTTCAGCTGTCCCCGATAAAATGCTTATGATATATGCGGTCATAACGGGAGCACATTTTCTGCCATACGGCTGGCTTTACCGTTCAAAAGCATATTATATAATGTCTGCTGCTGCGGCGATAACCGCACTTATTGCAGGAATAACTCTTCCGGGAGCGGCACTCTCCTCTGTTATGCTGATAATGCTTTTTATTCTTTGCGTGGGTCTTATTATCGAAAACAGAAAAAAATATTGAACAATCCCCCGTTTTATGCTATAATAAAAAAATAACAGCACAAAGCAGAGGTGACCGTCATTAAAGAGCTGATTAAAATGTATTATCCGCTGACAGGCACACCCTTTTCGGATAACGACAATTACTGCGAAATTGCTCCCTGTACAGCGCTTATGCCCTATATACGCTGTTTCTGGGGGAGCAGATATCCTGTCCGTGCAGAGATAACACAGTCTGAGGGAATCGTAATACCCGATACCTGCATGGATATCATCTTTGATGTTAATTATACCCATAACCGCACAGGCGGCTTTTTCTGCACCGTTGACGAACACTCCTACAAAACTCATGGCAGTACAGACACAGACCTTTCCGCAACCTTCGGCATAAGATTTTATGCATGGAGCGCAATATGCTTTTCCCAATGTGATTTTACGGGACGGAAAAATGGTCACTTTGATATCGGTGAATTTTTCGGTAAAATCAGATCGGAGCTTGAACCTATGCTTTCTGAGCTTTTTACCATAGAGGAAAAAATATCGGCGGCTGAAAAAATACTTCTGAAATATCTGAACATCAACCGTATTGACAATAATTTTATGAATGCTGTTTATTATATGCTCCGAAACAACGGACAAGCAAAAATTTCCGATATATGCAGCTATACAGGTGTTTCGGAAAGACAGCTCCAAAGGATATCCGCTTTTAATACGGGAGTATCTCCAAAATCTCTTTCGTCACTTATCAGATATCAGCTTTTATGGCAGGATATGCTTTTAAATAAAAGCTTTGATATAATGGACGCTGTTTTAAAATACGGATATACGGATCAGTCTCATCTTCTCCGTGATTTTAAAGCACGGCATCTTATGACTCCGTCGGAAGCTGTACAGCTTGCACGTAACAGCAGATAATGTCGGATTTTTACAATACAGATATTTCGGTCTGTGCTATAATTACAGACAAAGGAGCTGATATATTATGAAAACAGTATTTGAAAAAGCAAGGGCATTTATCTACAGAAACGCACGGTCTGTGGATCTGGCACGCTGGCAGTACCATTTTGAGAATGGATCACGGGAAAATGTGATCCATGCATTATCCTTCTATCAGAATGAGGACGGCGGTTTCGGTCACGGTATTGAGGCGGACTTTTTAAATCCCAATTCATCTCCTATGGCAACATGGGCGGCATCTCAGATAATCAGAGAGATCGGCTTTGAGGACAGGTCTCACCCTATGATAAAAGGAATGCTCCGCTATCTTGAAAGCGGAGCGGAATTTGACAGGGAGCATGAGCAGTGGCTTAATACAATACCATCAAATAATGACTATCCCCATGCGGTCTGGTGGACATATAACGGCAATGATGATTTCAGATATAATCCCACTGCCGCACTTGCTGCATTTATAATTGACTATGCAGATGAAAACTCTCCGCTATATAAGCAGGCTGTCACCATTGCAAAGCAGGCAGCAGACCGGATTATAAATGAGCCTGAGTTCGATGAATCACATATAACAGGCTGCTTTATCACCCTTTACGAAACGCTGAAAAAGCGTCTGCCCGATATTACGGATATGTGTGCCTTTGAGGATAAGCTAAAAAAGAACGTAAAATCAAGCATATGTCCCGATACTGAAAAATGGGCATCGGAGTATGTTACAAAGCCGTCCGTTTTCGGTATTACAAGAGACAGTATCTTCTATGAGGATAATTCACAGCTTGCGGAATATGAAACGGAATTTATAAGATCATCTCAGCTTTCTGACGGCGGTTTTCCGGTTACATGGCAGTGGTGGACGGAATACAAGGAATATGAGATATCCGCTAAATACTGGCAGTGTGACTTTGCTATAAAGAATATGCTGTATCTGAGAAATTACGGTGTTATCTGATAAAAAGCTTAAAATATTACGGAAATAATTCTCCTACCCTGCTTACAGCAAAACAACAAAGGCTCCGTCCTGATCAGTTGGACGGAGCCTATTATATTATTCTGTTGCTTCGGGGAGATAAATATGATGAGGAAGTCCCTCTACATAGATAGGACTGAGTTCAGCCTGAATAAGCGGAAGTGCATAATTCAGGAACTCCTGCTTCATGTTTGTATGATCCTCATTGATCCACTCAAGCGGTACCTTCTTTTCAAGGTTTGCGACCTCGCTTATGGGGTGAAGTCCTGTTGTACACTGATAGGGGGCATTGCTTATACGATGAAGCGCCACCATTTCTCCTGTATGACCCTCAAAGGCTGCCTTTGCCGCAGCACCGCCTACCTGATATGCTTCGGTGATATCGGTACGGCTTGTAAGATGTCCTGCACAGCGCTGCAATGTGGAAAGCTCGATGCAGCGTGTCTTTGTATCAAGACGCTTTGCAACGGTATTTGCAAGGAAACGGGCTGTTCCTGTCAGCGACTTGTGTCCGAATGCGTCAACTGCATGAACATCATCGGCAAGCTCACAGACATATCTGCCGTCCTCCAGCTTCACGCCCTCGGAAACCGCAATTACAACTGATGGCTTATTCTTCTGCATACGCTCTACCTTTTCTATAAAGCGGTCAACATTGAAGGGTATCTCAGGCAGACAGATCATATCAACGCCTTCGCAGTCCTCAGACCTTGCAAGTGCTGCTGCTGCAGTCAGCCAGCCTGCGTTTCTTCCCATTATTTCAACTATGGTAACATATTTTGTACCGTAAACCGTAGCGTCACGGATAACCTCCTTCATAACGACACCGATATACTTTGCGGCGCTTCCGTAGCCGGGAGTATGGTCTGTTATCATAAGGTCATTGTCGATAGTCTTGGGTACGCCCATAAAGCGTATATCACTGCCAATATGCTCGCCGTAATCCGCAAGCTTTCCGATAGTATCCATGCTGTCATTTCCGCCGATATAGAAGAAATATCCGATATCAAGCTCTTCAAGGATAGCAAACAGCTGCTTGTATACCTCTTCTCCCTCGGGTGTTTTCCAGTCGGGAAGCTTATAGCGGCAGCTGCCTAAATAGCTTGATGGTGTACGCTTTAAAAGCTCGATATCCATAGGTGTTTTAAGTGCTTCGTTAAGAACACAGAACTTTCTTTCAAGAAGTCCTCTTACACCGTGCATCATTCCGTATACCCTGCCTGCACCTCTGCGCACACAGCTTTCATATACTCCTGCAAGACTTGCGTTTATAACCGATGTAGGACCGCCCGATTGTCCGACGATTGCATTTTTCATTTTTTAACTCCTCCTGTGTATCAATTATTTATGCCCCTGTAAAAAAGGTTCTTACCTATATTTAAGTTTACCACTTTGGAAAAATAAAAACTATTGCATAACTTAACAAACTTTTTTTATTTTCTTTATAAAAAATGCGAATTGCACCGACATTTTGTACAGATATATTTATCCGATATATACACCGATACATTTTGATGTAAAACAAAGGGACTGCACCACTCATATGTGATACAGTCCCCTGTTGGTTATTTATCAGCTTTCTGTGCCGTAATCATTCTTAAGTACGATCTCGATCATCTTAAGTTCCATGTCGGTAAGAACTACTGTGTCCTCGTCTTCGTCAAAAAGCAGGTCTATTGCATTGATACATTCTTCAAGAGAAGGATCGGGAGTAAAGGTCTCGCTGTATTCTCCCGAATAAGAGGTAAGCATCTTCGCATTCGTTACACTGAATCCCGGTTCAAAAGGATCACCGATCTTATAGCTGTTCTTTGCCTTGACTCCGATATAGATATAGTTATAGGACTTATCCTGAATATCTCTCAGGTCAACCACAACTGTGCCGCTTTCATCTGCTTCATAGTAAAGCATTTCCCAGCCTATAGCATTGTCCCTCCAGCCGTGAAGAATAACAACTATTCCGTCAACACAGTCTTTGTCTTCAAGAGTATAATCAAACTTGATTGCATTATAACCCTCAAAATATACCAGATTGTTGCCTAATGAATATGCTGTATAGGTATAATGAAGTTCGGGTTTTCCGTTGGGAACGTTGCCTAACTCGGGATCCCAGTCGTTGCTCTCTGCAATGACTGTATCTCCGATACCGCCGTTATTCAAGGTAATGTCAGGAAGATAATCATATCCTGTAACAGTAAAATTGCTTGCACATACTCCGTTGAATATATATGCCTCTGCTTCCTTGGCTATGCCTGTTGCTTTCAACTCATCAGCAACAAACCACTTTGTAATATCCTCTGTCTTAACCAAAAGTGAGCCGCTGTAACCGCCGTTTTCATTCTTTTCAGGTATATTTATTATCTCATAATAATCTCCGCTGTAGCCGCCGTTTTTATATTTCGCATCGACAGATACACCTGCCCAAGGACAATATTCAACACCTGCACCGTGATCCTTTCCGTCATCACCAATATGATTTTCATGATCGCATTCAGACTGAGGCAGTACATCATAGGTAACATAAATACACTTATATCCACTCAGTTCCTCGGCAGACATAGTGAGAGAACATTCATTTTCCACAGTATATCCCTCTACTTTATCAAGCGTTGCATTGCTCGGTTCAAAAACAAAATGATCTATTTCATCATAGGAAACCTTAAGCTGGCTGCATATATCCTTTACATACAGAGGAGCTTTGATCGTTTCTTGGTCAAGGCTTACACCGCCCCAGTCTCCGTTAAACCATACATAGTTCCATGTATCGCCTGTATATGTGCCGTCCTTAAGCTTGGCACCGATATTTATCGATGCACCCATACAATAAGTTTCATTCTGATTATATTCAACGCCGTCCTTAAAATGACCGTCGGTATGGCTGCACTCGGTTTTAAGCATAGGTGAATATGTGATATCAATATACTTGTATGTGTTCATTTCTTCTGCTGTCATTGTAAAATGTTCATCGGGTAAGGAAATATCAAAGCTGATATTTGTTACCTTTGCCTCAATACTGCCGTCAGCATTATCGCTCCACATACCAAAGGTAAGACCAATAACAGTATAATTTTCTATATCGGCTGCCGTATACTCCTTATCCAGCTCCGAAGCAGATATAACTCCTGCACCTGATGATGAACCTGATACCTGATTACTTTTAGCCGCATTGATCTCTATCCATTCATCTGAGGCATCGTTTCCGCATGTATACGGGAAAATATCCACGGAACGATTAACGCCTTCTTCGCCTGTATATGTCCATTCATAGCTTACCTTTATGTCATTTATAACTATTTGATCCTGAGAAACAGATCTTCCTGCCTTTTCTTTTACGGCAGAAAGAAGATTCTGATCCATAACGTCATCATTCCATACGCTATAGTGAAAGCTTTTGCCTGCTCTGTAATTATCCTCACTGTTATCCGCAATGTCAACCGTATCGCTCCATGTCTGAGGAAGATCAACAGTTAATCCGTCGGTTTCGGATATGTCGATATCTCCGCCTGTGCTCTGTTCGGGAGTAAATTCACCCGAATATGATGTAAGAAACTTTGCATTGGTAATATTCAGTCCCAGCTGAACTTCAGCACCGATACTGAATTTTTCCTTAAGGGTAACACCTGCATAGATCTGATGGAAGTTTTTTTCCTTATAAGGAGAAAGATCAATAACTACTGTACCGCTTCCGTCAGCATCAAAATTCATTGACTTCCAGCCGATAGTATTATCAGCCCAGCCGTTAAAATTAACTGTGATACTCTGAACATCTTCGGTATTTGTCAGTGTATAATCAAAGCTGAGTGCCGCATAATCCTCCAGAGGTACAGGATCATTTAATTCAATAAATGCACCTGTTATGCCATAATCGGGTTTTCCGTTAGGTTCGGGGCTGTTTGTTTCAGTATTCCAGTCGGAAGCTTCTTTGATCGTTACGGTATCAAAGCTTATATCAGGAAATTCCATACTATATACATTGGCTACTGATACATCATAGCTGATATTTGTGACTTTTACAGTGAGACTGTCATTTTCCTTATCACTCCACATATGGCAGGCAAGACCGACCGCTCTGTAATCATCTATATCCGCTGCTGTATGCATTTCATCTATATCGGAAGCACACAAAACGCCCTTGCCTGATGATGATGTACCAGAAATTTCGTTATTAATACCGTCGGGATTGATATTCACCCAGCCGGATGAATTTGTTCCGCCCACAAAAGGATGAAAATAAACTATAGTATTCATCTCTTCTTCGCAGGTATATTCCCATTCATAGCTTACTCTTATGTCTTTTACAACTATATCACAGGGATAAACATATCCGCCTGCTTTCTCACGCACCGCCGAAAGAAGTGCCTGATCGATTACGTTGTTTTCATCATATATACCGTAAAGAAATCCGTCGCCGTTGCTTCTGTTATTATCATCGTCCGCATCATTTTTGTCGATAGTGTCAATCCAATTCTGCGCTATATCTATTGTCAGTGTTTCTTCCGCAGATACAGTTGCCGCCGGAAAACAGGTAAATGTTCCTGCCGCAAATGCCGCCGCTGTTATAAGTGCATATACTTTTGACCGTTCCATGTTTGACCTCCTGTTTAGTTTATTCGGTATGGATAATGACTTGGGCATAATGAGCATTATCCAAAATATACATAATATTCCAATTAGGATATTTAATATATGTATATTATAACATATCAAGTATGCTTTTTCAATAGAATAACCACTTTTTTTACATCTTCGACATATTTTGTGCATATCACAAACATAAAAACTCCGCATACAATATACGGAGTTTTTATACTATTATAAAGGAACTTATCTCATAAAGCAGTATTTTTCCGCCTGAATCTTCCACATCTGTGCATACATTCCGTTCTGTGAGATAAGCTGTGAATGTGTACCGCTTTCGGCGACACTTCCCTTTTCAAGCAGGATTATCCTGTCAGCGTCCTTTGTGGTGGAAAGACGGTGGGATATCAGTATGACCGCCTTGTTTTCCGCATTGGCAAGCATACTTTTATTGAGACGATATTCCGCAACAGGATCAAGCGCCGATGACGGCTCGTCAAGTATTGCTATGGGCATACCCCTCATAAACATTCTTGCAATAGCTGCCTTTTGTCCCTCGCCGCCCGAAAGTGCTGTTCCGTTTTCGGAAAACTCCTTTGTCAGCTCGGTATCCAGACCGTCGGAAAGCTTTTCAAGCTTGCTTCTGAAATCTGCCTGATAAAGTGCCTTACGGATATTCTCATACTCCGATTTTTCAGCATGACCCATTTTCACATTCTCCGCAAGCGTTGCGCCGTATATCTGAAAATCCTGAAATACTGCGCCTATCTGCCGACGGTATTCTCTTATATCAAGCTTACGGATATCAACTCCTCCGAAGGTGATAACACCCTCGGTAACGTCGTAAAGACGCATTATCAGCTTTATTAGAGTGGTCTTTCCTGCGCCGTTTTCTCCTACAAGTGCAAGCTTTTCACCTCTTTTTACGGTCATGCTCACATTTTTCAGTACATATTCATCGCTTTCCTTATATTTAAAGCTTACGTTTTTAAGCTCTAAGGTACAGTCGTTTTCGGGGAGCTTTTCCTCACCCTTACAGCCCTCGATATTTACCTCGTATTCCATAAAACGACGGAATTTATCTGCATATTGTCCTACGGTCTGAAAATCCACCAGAGCATAATTCATATGATCGAGACGGCTTTTTATATCGTTTGTGGCGTTTTTCAGGGACGCTACCTCGCCCAGACCGATAGTCTGCTTTTCAATGGCAAGGTAGGCAAGATAAACGGGAACGGCAAAAAACTGACACAGGGTAAATACAGTTATCCAGTTTATAAGAGTGGGAGGAAGTATTTTCAGAGAATATTTAAGCGCCATTTTCCGTTCCTCCGCGATAGCCTCGTCATACTGCTCCATAAGCGCTTCCTCGATACCTGTAAGCTTGATCTCCTTGGCATATTCAGGCTGATAGAATACTCTTTTTGAATAGTCCGCCTTTCTGCCTATCCTTTGCTTTTCAAGGTTATATTCATATTCAAGCTTTGTTATCATGAATCTTGTGATTATATTTACAATAAATCCGATAACGGGGAAAATGACTATTTTCGGATCAACGGTGATTATCATCGTTCCCGCAACCGCCATTGCTATTACATTGGCTATAATATCGGAAACACTCATTATCGCCTTTTTGCACATCTCCTCCGACTGTGAGGCGGCTATTACAAAATCCTCGAAATATTCGGGGATATCGTAATATTTCAGATCCATAAGCTGTGCCTTTTCCATAAGCTCACGCTGTATCGCTCCCGTAAACCCTACCATTTTTGTCCAGAAGTAGTTTTCAAGTACTCTGAATATCACAAGTCTTACTATAAAAAGACCGAACATGACCGCAAGTACCTTTATCACCTTTGAGATATCTCTGTCTGTAGTGAAGATATTGATTATCCTCATAAGCATAAAGGTATCTATAAACGTTCCTATACCTACAAATACTACTCTGCTGATCATATAGGAAAGTGACATTTTCTTATTGTGACGAAGAGCATATTTAAGTACATATATGACATTTGAAATAAGACGTTTCATGCTTATCTTATCTTTTTTGTCCTTCTTATCATTTTTCACGCTCATTCTGTCACCTCCTCTGCAAGATAATTCTGTGCCTGCAGCTTCCACATCTCCGCATATTTTCCGTTTCTTTCCATAAGCTCGCCGTGTGTACCTTCTTCGATCACGGTGCCGTTTTCAAACATATATATCCTGTCTGCGTCACGGGTCGCCGAAAGACGATGGCTTATGAAAATGACTGTTTCTCCCTCTGCGGCGGTAAGCATATTCCTGTACATATTATATTCCGCAATAGGATCAAGCGCCGATGAGGGTTCGTCAAGGATCACTATATCGGGAGTTCCCGCAAATACTCTTGCAATAGCTATCTTCTGAGCCTCACCGCCTGAAAGTCCCATGCCGTTTTCGTCAAATTCCTTGGTGACCATGGTATCTATTCCCTTTTCAAGAGTATCAAGCTTATCTCCGAACTGTGCCTTTCGGAGAGCGTCCTCAACAAGTCGGCGCTCCTCCTCATTCTTCGGCTTTCGCATCAGCACGTTATGGGAAAGGGGCAGTGCAAATATCTGAAGGTCCTGAAATACTGTGCCGAAACGCTTATATAATGATTTCGGCTCATAATTATTGATATTCTCGCCGCTTATTTTTATCTCTCCCTCGGTGGTTTTATACAGTCCCATGATAAGCTTAACAAGAGTGGTTTTTCCTGCTCCGTTATGACCTACAACGGCTATTTTTTCACCTCTGTGTATGGTCATATTCACATCATGAAGAGTAGGCTTGTCCGCTCCCTCATAGGTAAAGCCCATATTCCTTATTTCAATATCGGAAAGCTTTTCCGCTTTTTTCAGGACTGCGCTGTCTGACTTGGGAGTATAGGAAAGAAAATCCCTCAGATTTGAAACAAATGCGCTTTCCTTTGCAAGTGATACTATCAGCTCAACTGCATCGGAGGTCCTCCATGACAGTGTTGACAGGGCGGGTATCATGGCTACATACGCCGCTGTCTGCGCTTCACCCTTGTCAAGTACAAAGGCTATATAAAGATAGGGAAGTATTGCAGACAGCAGATTATAGATTATCCACTTTAGCGGCTCGATAACGCTGAGCTTTCGGCGTATCTGCCGTGTACGCTCCTCCATTTCCTCATATGCCTTTTCGTGACGCTCCAGAAGCAGTCTGCCGATACCGAAAAGACGAAGCTCGCCTGCGTATTTCTTTTCGTAGAATACTCTCTTGGCATATCCTCCGATACGTCCGTCACGGGTATTGGACATATCCAGCGAATAGTAAAGCTCCCCCTCCTTCTTGCCGAAAAACATGGACACCGCAACCATAGGTATTATAAACAGCAGCAGCATCGGGTCAACGTCTGCAACGATTATCGTCGCCGCAATTACTGAGGCTATGCCCGATACAAAATATGCAGAATAATACAGCACCGTGTTTCCTCTCCACTGACATTCGTTTAAGGCACGGGTATATTTATCGTAGAAATCAGGCTTTTCAAACTGTGAATACTCCATTGAAATTGATTTTTCTATTACCCTTTTATAAAAGCTCTGATACATCTTGGGCAGAAACTGCTTTTCGCACAGCTGATGTATCGCCGCCGTGATATGTATGCAGATATGACCTATACACATAACTCCCACAAATGCGGCAAGCTCGGCAAAGGGGGTTTTGTTTTCGATTGCCAGATAAATCCATTCGGTAAGATATACCGAAAAGATTGTCCAGAAAACATTCTCATTGAATTCCTTTATAAATGTATACAGCACATAGCCCTTACTGCCCTTCCACAGTATTTTCAGCATATACATCACATTGGAAAAGGGAGAATATTTTGCTTTTTCTTTCGTCTTCATTTTCCTTCACCCTTTCTGTTTTTTCACATCATCTGCCGCAGCCGCCTGACCGATGATGTTTTATCATTATAACACCCATTTTTAAATAAATCAAGCATTTTAAAACAAATGTTACAAATCGTTCGGTTTATTTTCTGTCATCATTAATATAATGACAGAATCCATCGGGGATATTTTTTATAATATCCTTTACGATAACAGGTCTGATATCATAATCGTCTATTTTATCAACAGGTATCCAGCACATTTTTTCGGTATCTCCCCCTGAGGTCACACTTCTGACAGTATATTCCTTTTTTTCGGCAGGCTTCATAAGATAATACATTTCGATAACGTGGCAGTCAAAGCCTTCAAGTGCTGTATCACCGTCAAAGAAATTCTCTATCATACACAAGGGGCGTTCTATTATAAAATTCTCCCCTGTTTCCTCAAAGGCTTCTCTCAGGACCGCTTCTTCGGAGCGCTCGCCTATATGTACTCCTCCGCCTACCATATAATAATATCCGCAGCTGTCTCCCCTTGCAAAAAGCGCATGACCCTCCGATATTATCACCGCTCCCACACGGTATCTGAACCAATCCTTTCCCACGCAGAAGCAGCAGTCTGTTTTCTTTTCCATGATAATTCCTCCTTTAATGAACCGCTGAGCAAATCGTTTCAAGACCCACTCACTGAAGAATCTTCATGGGTCTGAAACGATGCCTGCGGCTTTGCACAGCGGTTCCTTTAATGAACAAAGGCGCACATCTCCACACGGAAATGCACGCCTATTCTGACTCACATATATTACAGTGCTCACACCGTCCCGTAATGACGGCGGCTGTATCGGGCAGACGCATATTTCTTTCGTATGAAAATTTTAATTTTACTTTTCTGTTATTGATATACTTGATCATGAGTCTGCCTCCTTTCTAAAAAAATAATATGGTAAGTATATCACAGAATTTTTTTCTTGTCAATAGTCTGACGGAATTTTTTTCAATTCCTGTATCATTATACATCAATAGTTATTGTTTGTCAATATCTATTGATGATTTATATAAACTAAAGTTTGGTTTATACTATAACAAAGGAAGTGATACATTTGAATGAGCAGAACATTGAAGTCGGAAAACGCATTACAGACCTGCGGCTGAAAAGAGGCTTTACAAGAGAACAGCTGTCCGAGCTTGCAGATATTTCGGTGCAGTTTCTTGCAGATATTGAAAAGGGCAGAAAATCAATGACAATAGCTACCCTCAGAAAATTGTCATCATCACTGCTTACTACTACTGATTATATAGTAAACGGTAGGGCTGCCGACGAAAATTACAGCATTTTATCTATTCTGAACACACTCTCCGACAAAAACAGACGACAGGCTGAAATTATCCTGACCGCTTTTGCTGAGGCTGTTAATTCGGAAGAATAGATAAAATTATAATCTGAAAAGAAAACCTCATAATACAAAAACGGATCATCTTAAATCACAGATGATCCGTTTTTTATTAAAAAATATCCTTTTTGCGCTTGATATGCCTTGCGATAAGTATCGCTATGGAAGCGGCTATACATAGTGCCATAAACAACGGAACTATCCATTTGTTCGGTGTTGTCTTGTCGGTGGATTTCATATCCGTCCACAGATCCTGCATGGTGCGGTTTGCTTCTTCGGTAAGATTGCTGTAGGTCTCGCAGTTTTCCGAAAGATAATTATCGTCGGGATAGGATATACCGTCGTTTATGATATCCTCGTCAAGCTTTTCATAGGCTCTCGAATTTGGGGTGGAATATCCCACGTACCATGTGTTTGCATAGGCAATATCAGGCTCGCATAGAAAGTTTATATACATTTCAGCCGCAAGCTTGTTCTTTACGCATGAGGGGATACATACTGCATCTACAAAAAGATTTGTGCCGCTGTCGGGTACAACAAAATTAAGAGCGTCGTTATCCTCCATAATGGTAAGGGCATCGCCTGCGTAATAGGGTGCGATAAGAGCATCACCTGCTCCCATTTTATCGAATATCTCGTCCATAACATAAGCCTGAACTACGCTTTTCTGCTCCTTAAGAAGCTCCGCCGCGTCCTTAAGCTGCTTTTCATCACAGGTATTGAGGCTGTATCCCAGTCTCAGCTCCGCAATGGCAAAGGCATCACGGGGATTATCAAACATAAGTATCTGATCCGCATAATCCTCATTCCATAAAATATCCCAGCCGATATCCTCTGCAGGAATGTCTATCATGGTGCTGTCATAGATAATTCCAACCGTTCCCCATAAATAAGGAACGGAATATTTATTTTCGGTATCATATTCGGGAGCTCTGAAATTATCCATGATATAGCTGAAATTGGGGATATTCTCAAAATCAAGCTCACAGAGCATATCTTCGCTTATCATTCTGGATATCATATAATCTGAGGGGATTATTATATCGTAGGAGGCTCCGCCGCCCTTAAGCTTGGCATAAAGCTCCTCATTGGTGGCATAGGTGGAATAATTTACCTTTATTCCCGTAAGATTATAAAATTCCTCGTTTACATTGAGCGTTCCCTCGTCCTCACCCATGGCAATATATTCGCCCCAGTTATATACATTCAGAGTGATATTCTGTCCCTGAAGCTGCTTGTAATATTCTTCGTCTGCAACGGTAAGAGTCTGGATCTCTTCTTCCTCTTCCTCCAAAGCTGCCGTGTCTTCGGAAGCTGCACAGCCTGTAAGCATAAGCATGAACACAGTCATAAGGGAAAATGCTTTTTTGAATTTATCAGTCATTCCTTTCGCCCTCCGAGGTAAGCTTAAGATTTCTCGTTGTGATGATATTCTTCACAACAAGCACTATTACCACAACTATAAAAATAATGGTGGAAAGAGCATTTATCTCAGGACTTACCTTACGCCTTGTCATTGAATATATAGTAATGGGAAGCGTCTGAGATGTGGCTCCGCTGGTGAAATAGCTGACTACAAAATCGTCCAGCGAAAAGGTCACCGACATAAGAAAGCCTGAAAGCACACCCGGCATTATTTCGGGAAGTACTACCTTCCTGAACGCCATCATGGGACTGCAGCCTAAATCAAGCGCTGCCTCATGCAGATTCGGGTCCATCTGATTGAGCTTGGGCAGGACATTCATTATAACATAGGGCACATCAAAGGTGATATGCGCAATTACAAGAGTAACAAAGCCGAACTCAAAATTCATTCTTGCCGCAAAGAATACAAACAGCAGCATAAGGGATACACCTGTGATAATATCGGGATTTATCATGGGTATGGTGGTTATGTTTGTAATTATCATACGGGGTATCTTCTTCATGCGTGATATACCCACAGCCGCAAATGTACCCAGAACAGTTGCCAGCACCGATGCTATGACAGCAATTATTATCGTATTCCTCAGCGATGACATTATAAGCTCATTATTGAAAAGCTTTATATACCAGTCAAATGTAAATCCGCTCATTACGGTACGGCTTTTTGTGGTATTGAATGAAAAGACTATCATTACAAAAATCGGGATATAAAGAAACATCAGCACAAGGGCAATGTATATTTTCCCGAGTATTTTTTTCATTGATACATCGTTCCTTTCAGAAGTTGATTACATCAGTACACGGTCGTTTTCTGTATCGTCCTCACCGAACTGATTCATTATAGTCATTATAAGCAGCAGTATCACCATAAGCACAAAGGATATCGCTGCTCCGAGATTGGGATTATAGGAATTTCCCAGAAACTGCATTTCAATAAGGTCGCCTACCAGAAGATTTCCGCCGCCGCCTAACATTCTTGATATGATAAAGGTGGATATTGCAGGTACGAAAACCATTGTTATTCCCGACGCTACTCCGGGGAAGCTTAAGGGAAGTATTACTCTAAAAAGCACATTCACCGAGTTGCAGCCCAAGTCTCTCGCCGCCTCGATAACGCTTTTATCTATCTTCACCATGACTGAATATATAGGCAGTATCATAAACGGTATGTAGTTATATACCATTCCCAGAACCACCGCTCCCTGTGTATTCAAAAGCTTATATGGTCCTAAGCCGAAAAAGCCCAGAAGTGTATTCAGCAGACCGTTATTTCCCAATATAGCCATCCATGCATATGTCCTTAAGAGAAAATTCATCCACATGGGGAGCATTACTATCATTAGCATGGTGCTTTGTGTATGAGCCTTCATTCCGGAAAGCATATAGGAAAGAGGATATGCTATCACAAGGCATATCACCGTTGAGATCGCCGCCAGCCATATTGAACGAATAAATATATTGCTGTACTGCGCCACATTTGCCAGATTATCAAGAGTAAATGCGCCGCTTTCATCGGTAAAGGCAAAATATGCCACCATTATAAGAGGTACTACGATAAATACCGCCATCCATATAAGATAGGGTGCCGCTGCTGCCTTTGAGCTTATTCCTTTCATCTGCGGTGCTCCTCCATTTTCTTCATTATATGGAGATCCTCAGGGTCAAAGCGCATACCGATCTCCTGACCCGGCTCAACTGCCTTGGTGGACTGTATCTTCCATTTTCCGTCACAGGCATCTACTATCATTTCATAATGTACGCCCTTGAAGATCGTGCTTTCCACTATTCCGGTAAGCTTTGCTTCGCTTGGAGCGGAAACCTTTATATCCTCGGGACGTATCACAACGTCAACGTGCTCATTTGCACCGAAGCCGCCGTCCACACATTCAAAGCGTCTGCCCAGAATCTCAACCTCCCTGTCCCTTATCATAGCACCGCTTACGATATTGCTTTCGCCGATAAAGTCCGCAACAAAGGAATTGACAGGCTCGTTGTATATATCTATAGGTGAGCCGATCTGCTGGATATGTCCGCCCTTCATGACCACTACGGTATCGCTCATGGTAAGAGCCTCCTCCTGATCGTGAGTAACGAAAACAAAGGTTATTTCCATACTTTTCTGTATACGCTTAAGCTCGATCTGCATTTCCTTTCTCAGCTTTAAATCAAGCGCACCCAATGGCTCGTCAAGAAGTAGCAGTCTGGGACGGTTTACTAGTGCTCTTGCAATAGCTACTCTCTGCTGCTGACCGCCCGAAAGCTTATTTACCGAACGCTTTTCATATCCCATAAGATTTACAAGCTCCAGCATTTCGCCTACTCTTCTTATTATCTCCTTTTCGGGCAGCTTCTGTACCCTGAGTCCGAAGGCGATATTGTCAAACACATTCAGATGAGGGAAAAGAGCATATCTCTGAAAAACGGTATTTACATTTCTTTTATATGGAGGAACATTGGTTATTTCCTTTCCGTCAAAGATGACCTTTCCGCTGTTGGGTGTGAGAAAACCGCCGATTATTCGCAGAGTAGTGGTCTTTCCGCAGCCCGAAGGCCCTAAAAGAGTTATAAACTCCTTATCCTTTATATCAAGATCTATGCTGTCAAGAATTTTTTCATCATCAAATTCAACCGTGATATCCCTGAGACTGACTATATTATTCATGTTCATTCCTCCGATATATGTTTATAAGGAAAATATTATTGCAATATTCCCCTTTTTTCTTCAATAATCAGCATACAATATGTATTATATCACAAAATACGCTGATGTAAAGTGATAATCTGTAAATTTCAATAGAAAAAAATCAGCTGCTTTTTTATGCAATTAGTAGGAATATTCCGCTTATACTATTATAAATGGGGCACATGATGCATATACATATATCATATATGCTAAACTTTGTTAGTCAAAGTAAACATTATTTTCACTGTCATAAAAATAATATACGGTCAATCTGACAAAATTCGATATATTCAAAAAAAATCTATTGACAAAACGGTTAGCATGAGGTAATATATAAACAGTTAGGAAATACTAACCATATTTAAAAGCATATAGTTAGCCGATGATAATCATCAGCTCATATAAACGGAGGGTCAAAATATGGCAACACTTAAGGACGCAGCTGTAGGCAAAACCGTCAAGGTAAAAAAGCTCAGCGGTGAGGGCGCAATAAAGCGCAGGATCATGGATATGGGTATTACCAAGGGCGTGGAAATTTTTGTACGCAAGGTAGCCCCTCTCGGCGATCCTATGGAGGTTACAGTAAGAGGCTATGAGCTTACTCTCAGAAAAGCTGATGCTGAAATGATAGAAACAGAATAATCGTTTTTTAACAGGATAAAATCCTGTTAAAAAAATACCAACAAGTTAGCAACTTCTAACAGAAAGGAAATCGGATATATGGAACTGAAAATTGCTCTTGCAGGAAATCCGAACTGCGGTAAAACCACATTGTTCAATCTGCTTACAGGCTCCAATCAGTATGTAGGAAACTGGCCCGGCGTAACGGTAGAAAAAAAGGAGGGCAGGCTTAAGGGAAACAAGGATGTTATCATCACTGACCTTCCCGGGATCTATTCCCTCTCACCCTACACGCTTGAAGAGGTAGTTGCAAGAAACTATCTGCTTTCGGAACGTCCTGACGCTATTCTGAATATCATCGACGGAACAAATCTGGAGCGTAATCTTTATCTTACCACACAGCTTTCTGAGCTTGGTATTCCCGTAGTTGCGGCTATAAACATGATGGACGTTGTACGCAAAAACGGCGATGTTATCAATACAGAAATGCTTTCAAAGGCTATGGGCTGTGAGGTAGTGGAAATATCCGCACTGAAAGGTACAGGAATAAACGAGGCAGTAGCAAAGGCTGTGGAAGCAGCAACCGAAAAGAAAAAATTTATTCCAAAACACAACTTCTGCGGATGTGTAGAACACGCCTTAGCTCATATCGAAGAGGCTGTTCTCCATGATGTCGAGGAGGAGCGTCAGCGCTGGTATGCAGTAAAGGTATTTGAACGTGACGAAAAGGTACTTGAAATGCTGAAGCTTGACAGCGGCACGCTTGCTCACATAGAAAAGGATATTGCAGCAGCCGAAGCTGAAATGGACGATGACGCCGAAAGCATCATAACCGCCGAAAGATATAATTACATAACCTCAATAATAGGAAAATGCCTTAAAAGAAAAAATCCCGGCGGACTTACCATATCTGATAAAATAGACATGATAGTTACCAACAGAATACTTGCCCTGCCGATATTTGCAGCTGTTATGTGGTTTGTGTACACTATTTCAATAGGTACTATCGGCGACTGGACTGTAGTTTTCATGAATGACGGTCTGTTCGGTTCATTTGCCGAAACTTATCCCGACTCATTTATGGCAAACTGGGTAAGCGTCCCCGAGCTTTTTGATAAGATACTTCTTGACGCACAGGGAGAACCTGTTATTGCTCCATGGCTTTACAGTCTTATTCAGGACGGTATAATCGGCGGTGTAGGTGCAGTTCTGGGATTTGTTCCTCAGATGATGATACTCTTCCTGCTGCTTTCGATACTTGAAGATATCGGATATATCTCAAGAGTTGCATTTATCATGGATAAGCTTTTCAGAAAGTTCGGTCTTTCGGGAAAATCCTTTATCCCTATGCTTATCGGTACAGGCTGCAGTGTTCCCGGCATAATGGCATCACGTACTATCGAAAACGAACGTGACAGAAGAATGACTATAATGACAACAACATTTATCCCCTGCGGTGCAAAAATGCCCGTTGTAGGACTTATTGCCGCTGCATTTTTCGGAAACAGTCCTCTTATAGCTACATCGGCTTATTTTATCGGTATCGCAGCTATTGTTATTTCGGGTATCATGCTTAAGAAAACCAAGCTCTTCTCAGGTGACCCGGCTCCCTTTGTTATGGAGCTTCCCGCTTATCATGCGCCTATCGGCAGCAATGTATTAAAGGCAACATGGGAAAGAGGCTGGGACTATATCAAGAGAGCAGGTACAGTTATCGTGCTTGCAAGCATAGTTATCTGGGTACTCAACAGCCTTACCTTTGAGGGCGGCTTCCACTATATCGGTGAAGGCAGCGAAAAGTCTGTTCTTAATTCACTGGGTGAGGTCATTGCAGTTATATTCGCTCCTTTAGGCTTCGGTTCATGGCAGGCTACTGTCGCTACTATCCTGGGACTTGTTGCAAAGGAAGAGATCGTAGGCGTATTCGGTTCACTTACTTCAATGGCAGACGCTGAGCTTGCTTTTGAAATGGTGGACGCAGGCGACTCCGCAAGCCTTGCACTTATCGGTCAGGAGATCTTCGCTGGCAGCAAGCTTGCAGCATTCTCCTTCATGATCTTCAATCTTCTCTGCGCTCCCTGCTTTGCAGCTATCGGCGCTATCAAGAGAGAAATGAATAATCCTAAATGGACAGCTTTTGCTATTTCCTATCAGTGTCTTTTTGCTTATGTCGTATCTCTTATCGTATTTCAGATCGGCTCTGCAGTTTCGGGAAATGTAAATGTTCTCGGTCTTATCGTTGCTGTTGCGGCTCTTGTTGCTATCATCTATATGCTGGCAAGACCCTACAAGGAAAGCACAAGACTTACCAAAGAAGTTAAGGTAAAGTCCTGATAAATCAATAAATACTCTGCCCCTTTAAGCTTCTGCATAAAGGGGCAGAAATCAAAACGGAGGGAATATAAAATGAATAATATCGCCGAATATATGCCGACAATTATTACATTAGCTGTTCTTGCGGCAATAGTTATACTTATTATTTTAAAGCTCAGAAAAGACAAAAAGAACGGTATTTCTCTCTGCGGCGGAAAATGCGGAAACTGTCCCAACAGTGATTTTTGCCACGGAAATTCCGCAAATAATACGAAAGGCAGCGAATGATCATGCTTACATATTCACAGAAAAAATATCTGTTTGCAATATATAAGCTCAGTCAGAAGGGCGGTGCGGTCCGCTCGGCTGATGTTGCAAAGCTGGTAGGAGTCAGCAAGCCAAGCACTGTTAAAATGACTCAGCGGCTTATTGAGGACGGATATATCACAAAAGAACCATATACCGAGATCACTCTTACCGAAAAAGGAATAAATGCTGCAAGCGGTCTGTATACATCAAAGGTCATAATCTGTGATTTTCTTACAGGCTCGGCGGGAATAAGCAGTGATGTGGCAGACAATGATTCTGTTTCAATGGTTTCTCATCTCTCGGAAGAGGCACTCGAAAAGCTTACCGCTTTTGCACTTGACCTTAAAAAATGCCCTCAGTAATATATTCAACAGCGGCAGAATTTCTGATTTCTGCCGCTTTTGCTATGTTCTGTATAGCTAAAATAAACTATATTTTACACGAATATTACAATATAAATGTGATAATAATCATTGAATAAATGGGGAAAATATGTTATAATTACATTGATTAGTCAAAAATCAACTATCGAAAGGACGCAAGAAAAAATGAGAAAAACCAAAATAATCTGTACAGTCGGTCCTGCTACCGACAACGAAGAAACACTCCGTGAGCTTATGCTCAGCGGCATGAATATTGCACGTTTCAACTTTTCACACTCCGATCCTGCAATAGATAAGGCCCGCTATGATATGGTTGTAAAGGTACGTGAGGAGCTTGGTCTTCCTATCGCTACAATGCTTGATACAAAGGGTCCTGAGATACGTGTCAAGAAATTCAAGAACAATGAGCCTGTTGAGATCTTTGACGGTGATAGCTATACTCTTACTTCAAGAGATGTTGAGGGTACAAATGAAATTTGCTCCATTACCTTTGCAGGCCTTGTAAATGACGTTCAGATAGGCTCACGTATCCTTATCAATGACGGTGTTATTGAGCTTTCTGTTGAAAAGGTTTCGGGTCAGGATATTATCTGCCGTATCATTCACGGCGGCAAGCTTTCCAATAACAAGGGCATAAATGTTCCCGGAATAGATCTTTCGCTCCCCTACATCAGCGAAGCAGACATGACCGATCTTGAATTCGGTGCAAAGACAGGCTATGACTATATTGCCGCTTCCTTTGTCCGCAGTGCTGCTGATGTTAATTATCTGAGAAAGTTTACTCACAGCTTAGGCTGGAATGGTGTCAGGATCATTGCCAAGATCGAAAACCGTGACGGCGTTGACAATATTGATGAGATCCTTGAAGCAGCTGACGGTGTTATGATCGCAAGAGGCGATATGGGCGTTGAGATACCCTTTGAAGAGATACCCGCTATCCAGAAGGAGATCATCAAAAAGGGTTATCGTGCAGGAAAGCCTGTTATCACTGCTACTCAGATGCTTGAATCTATGATAAACAGTCCTCGTCCTACACGTGCGGAGATAACCGATGTTGCAAACGCTATCTATGACGGTACATCTGCTATCATGCTTTCGGGCGAGACCGCAGCAGGTAACTTCCCTGTTGAAGCAGTACGCACAATGGCAAAGATCGCTGAAACTACAGAAAGCCGTATCAATTACGCTTCCCGTCTCAGCAAAATGGGTGCATTCCGCAGCAATGATGTTACAAATGCTATTTCCCATGCAGCTGTTACAACGGCTCTTGACCTTGGCGCATCTACTATCATCACTGTTACAAAAAGCGGATATACTGCTCAGATGCTTTCTAAGTTCCGTTCTCCATGTGATATCCTCAGCCTTACTCCCGACAAGCGCATATGCCGTCAGACAAACCTTTCGTGGGGCGTTACTCCTGCTCTCATAAAGGAAATGTCCTCTACCGATGAGCTTATCGAAGAAGCACTCAGAATCGCAAAGGAGCTTAATCACGTTAAGACAGGCGATACAGTTGTTATCACTGCAGGCGTTCACATCGGTGTTCCCGGAAACACAAATCTTCTTGAGGTTATTACTGTTTCATAATCAGTATTTATCAAAGTAATAAAGACCGTTTGCTGTTCACATAGCAGCAAGCGGTCTTTTTATTTATCCTGCATTTCACCAAAAACAAAACTGCCCTGTCATCAGACAAGGCAGCTTTTATTTTACTTTACGATCTTATAGATCTTATTTCTGCGGCGCTTTTTATAAAGCTCGGAGCCGCCTGAGCATCTCATTGAATATACAGATGAACCCATTGTCATTGCGGCTGCTGTACCTGCAGCTGAGGATTCCATATCCTCGGGAGTGTAATAATGAACGAATGCGAAGGGTGAGAAGCTTGAACACTTGAACTGTACCATAGGTATTCCCTCTGATTCACCGAAGGTAAGAGGAAGGATCTCCATCTTTCCGTCAACGGTGATATGCATAAGCTGCATATCCTCACCATAATAAGCAAAGGAATCGGGAATAGGCATCGTTACAGTTATGTAATGACCCTCGGCAGGCTGAACTCTTGTATATGTTCCCGAAATATAGAGTGTAAGATCGAATGGGAACACATCAAAGCTGTCAAGACCGTCGCCATAGCCGTTAAGCATTTCATAAATAGCCTGTGTAGACTCATCATTTACGCTGAAACGGAGATCAATATCACTTGTAAGAGCTTCCCTGTCGGTATAAGCTGTGATAAGCTCGGTGTGTGAAAGACCGTCGGGAGTTGTTCCCACAATGAATATCTTATAGGAATCGGAAAGTCCGTCACCGTCGCCGTCACCGTTTCCGCTTTCTGTCTTTTCACCTTCGGGAGTTGCAGATACTGCAAGTGAATACTGACTGTACTGCTTTGAACCGCCTGATGTATTGTATGCAGCGATCATATAAGTGTATGTTCTGCCGTTGATAAGTCCTGTATGAGTGAACTTAGTGCCTGAAACAACACCTACTGCAGTAAATGAGGACTGACCTGCATCATATGCATAGATAACATAGCCTTCAGCTCCCTCAACAGCTGACCATGACAGATTTACAAGCTTGTCGCCGGGTGTTGCAACCACATCAATGGGAGCTGCAAGGTAATTTCCGATAACAACTGTCTTATAAAGTGCATAATCACTGTAAACATAGCTTCCGTCGGGGAGCGTCTTATATGCTCTTACTGTATAGGTATAAACGCTTCCGTTTGTAAGACCTGTATGAGTAAGGCTTGTCTTTGAAAGCTGATCCAGAGGAACAGGGATACCGTAATCATTTACGATATAAACTTCATAGCCCTCTGCATTATCTACCTTTGACCATGAAAGCGCCGCCTGACCGTCAGATGTGGTAACTGTGAAATCCTTGGGAGTCTCTAAGAAATAAGGATCGTCCTCATCGGAATAGATCGCATCGGGAGTAGCGGAAACAACTGTAGAATAGTCACTGTAGATCTTATTATCCTTTGTATTGAGAGTTGTAACTTCTTTATATGCACGAACTCTGTAACGGTATGTAACTTCATTTGTCAGGTTCTGATGCAGGTAAGCAGGCTTTGATGTAGTAGCTATTACCTGATAATCTCCTGTGCTGTAATCATAGCATTCAAGCTCATAGCCTGTTGCATTCGGAACAGCTGTCCATGTAAGCTGTACCTGTCTGTTACCGGGGTCAGCCTTAAGATCAAGAGGTATCGGTACATATATACCAACCACAGCTGTAACATGGTTGGACATTTCACTTTCCCATACCTTGTTATTTACTGTCTTGTACGCATAAACCGCATAGGTATAAACCTCACCGTTTTCAAGACCTGTTATAACAGTTGATGTATCGGCAACTCTGTCGATCTCCTTATAGATCGGCTTTCCGTTTGAATCGTAAGTAACTGTACAAACAACATATCCCTGTGCACCGTCAACCTCTGACCATGTAAGAGTTACCTTGTTTTCACCGCCCACTGCAACAAGATCCATAGGAGGATAGAAAATTGCTCCTGATTCCTGTTCCTCGCTGCCGACGGGAGCCTTATCACTTTCTGCAACGATATGGATAGTGCTTCCGTCTGTGGGGTCAATGGTAACAACTGATGTTACATAATAATTCTTTGTAACACCATTGGGAAGAAGATCATCTACCCATGAAATTCTGTCATCCTTGGACTGTTCGATAAATACGGGGTTTTCCTCGTCGCCCACTACATATACTCTGTAGCCGTTTGCACCCTCTACTCTGTCCCAGCTGAGTGTGATCTCACCGTCAGCACCGATAGACTTTACATTTGCAGGTGCGGCAGGCTTAACATTAACAGTAAAGGGAACCTCATCCGATTTCATAAGATCCTTATAGATATCCTCGGTATTGGTTGTACCGTGATAGAAAGGAATTACATAATAGGTATATGTCTTGCCTTCATAGATAAACTGGCTTCTGTCAAGATATTCCATTTCACTGCCGTCATAGAGCAGCTTGAAATCATCATCGGGAACAAGATTTCCGCTTTCGTCCTTATGCCAGCCCTTTCTCCAGAGCTGATAGGAATCGGACTGATTTACCTTTGTCCACTGGAGAAGGATACCTCTTTCCTCGATCTTGTCGGAGGTCTGCCAGCTTGCATAAAGGATAACCTTTGCAAGAGGAACAACGCTTGGTATCTGTCCTTCCTCATTTACCCAAGGATCACTGATGATCTTATGAGTATCGGGATCCTGTGCATAGCCTGAGCATGAGTCCATAGCGTCTACATAGGAATAAAGCTTGACCTTATATTCATCTCCGTTATAGGGAGCTTCACCATTCTTAAGCTTTTCAACAAGAAGCTCATTTGTCTTTGCATTTACGGATTTTTCATATACAAGGTTACCGTCATGATCGTAAACCTCAACGATATATCCGTCAATATCAACGGGAACACCGTCCTTAGTGGGAGCTGTCCAGCTGATGCCGATCTGTCTGTCACCCGGCTTAAGTGTTACACTGTCTGCAACAGGAGGCTTTGATTCACTTCTTGCCATTACAACAGGCTTACTTGAAAATACCTTATTGCCGAAGTTATGATAATTATCAGCAAACGCCTGAGTTGTATTGAATACAGGCTTGATAAAGAATTCATATTCCTTACCGCTTTCAAAAGTAAAGCTTTCATCGTCCCCGTTATAGGTCTTGCCGTTTTCAAGTGTGACAGTAGATTCTGTTCCTACCTTAAATGAACCCAGATACTGAGGATCAGCCTTATTATACTCATATACCTCGATCTTATAGCCGGCAGCCTGAGTTGTTCCGTCCGGGTGCATAAATTTACCCCATTCAAGAACTGCTGTATCGGGAGTTATTGTACTTGTACGGAAACCTGAAACCCTCATCTTGGAGATATCCGCATTGATGATAGTATTCTTATTGGGTGTACTGTTATTAACAACCTTGCTTCTTTCGTTTTCATCGGCTTTTCCGTCGCCGTCAAAATCAATAAAGGAGTAGACATAGAATTCAGCATGGTCATACTTCTTTCCCACAGGAACTGTAACGGAAGTATTTGTATTGCCGATCACTGTGATATCATCACTTACATTTGATGTAACATAATATCCGTCTACCTCGGGAACCTCTGCCCATGAAACTGTGATATAATCATCATTTTCACGGCCCACATCCCATTTGAGTTCATAGGGAGGCTGGACCTCGGGAGAACATACAGCCTCACCGACAACCTTGCCGAAGAACTCGGAAGCGTCCTCACCGTTATACTTTGCATCAGCCGCGTCGTCAAATACGCTTTCTGCATCCTTAAGGGAATAACCTGAGGTAAGCTTATCGTTTGACTTTATCACAGAAAGATCAAGATTATCCAGAGGATCAAAATATGCGCATACCTTGATATTAACAATATTTTCAACATTAACAGGATCACCGTCATTGTCAACACCGAAAACGAAGTTATCATCTGTATATACTGACTGAGGAGAAGACGCACTCTCAATGATACGGGCATCTCTTACAAGATTGCCGCCCTCGTCATAATAATAAAGCACATAGAAATCTGCTTCAATACCTGTCTTGCTGCCGTTTACCTTACCGAAAACAGCGTCCCACTCTACCGAAACATTAAGGTTTGTAGGTTCTGCTGTAACGGGAACGGAAGCTGCAAGATAAGCAGCTGAATTTTCAACGATGTTTGAAGAGTCTGTCTGAGGATATGCCGCATGTGCAAAATCTGTGCTGTAAAGATTGTGTGTTGTGCCTGCAACAGTAACTGTCTTATAGGGTCTTACAGCAAATTCTGTACTTGAAGAAGCAAGCTTTGACTTGTCAACTGCGAAATAGTATGTATTGTCTGTACCGATAATATCGGTCCTGCTGCTGTCCTCACTGAGCTTGTAATCACCTATCTTGGAATAATTACCGCCGCTCTTTGTATAGATTGCATAGCCTGTGTAGCTGTTGCCCATGCTGTGCTGAACCTTTACATAAACCTTATTATAGCTGCTGTATACATCAACAGAGTTATCAGCAAGTGCTGCAGGTATCTGAGATGAGAACTGCTTGTCCTTATCGTTGATGATTATTGTATTGTTTCCTATCTTCTGACCGAAGCCCTTTGCAAGCTCACTTGTTGTCAGGATATTGTTCATTACGGAAGCACTTGCGTTACTGTCAATAAAGATAGCCGAATCGGGAGCCATATTATTGAAGGCTGATCCCGAGATCGCCTCGGTATTGGAGCTGTCCATGCCGTTTACATTAAAATAAAGCTTTACGGTTGTCAGCGAGCTTGTGGAGAACGCTGCATCACCTACCGCAACAAGTCCTGCTGCACCATTTGATGTAAGGTCAACAGATGTCATATTCGAAATACTTGCGAAAGCATTTTCACCGACTGCGGTAAAGGAATCGCCCGAACCCGAAAGCACATGACCCGGATAAGCGGGGAATGTGCCGTTAGGACCCGTAATAGTACCATAGGCATTGACGCTTACTCCGAGATTAGCCGCAAACACAGGTATAGCAAGTCCCTCGGGCATGATCATAACGCCGAAGCATACCGCCAGCATAGCGGAGATACACCGTAAAAAGAAGGGTCTTTTTACTGCATGATATTCCCTGCGGACTCTTCTGCCCTCTGCCCTTGCGATCTTCTGCCTTTTATCTGACGATTTATGTCTGATGCCAAGGAAGTTTCCGTTTTTGTCGGAAAAAGCCATGTCTATTGTGCGGACAAGACTGCAGAAGGCTATTACCAGCACCTTTACCGCAGCGCATACAGGTCTTAAAAGCCTGTGACGCTTGGCAAAGCTGTCAATAGCACCCACTGCCCGTCTCTGAGTATTAAAATCCATTGTTTACTCCTCCCAAGAACTATATATGACAGATAGACTGTTATATGCATATCTATACTCATACATTATAACAAATCCTTTCCCGTTTGTCTAGTACAATTACACATTTTTGTACATTTTTCACACAAAAAAATTTCTGTTTATTCATATTTCGCCTTATCATTTCCCTCTGTCAGACACATATCGCAAATCACAGGCTTTGGCAGGATATACAACCGCATTTTATTTTTTACTTAATATGGTTATTAAGGAACCGCTGATTAAATCGATTATCGCCCCTCTCACTAACGGATTTTCGAGCGGCGTAATCGATGCCTTCGGCTTTAATCAGCATTTCCTTAATTTACCATTATATACTATTATAATAGTACAAGCAGCACCGTACAGATAAAGCCTGAATGCTTCTGCACGATACTGCCAAAAAAATTCTATATATGACCTTTAAAACTATATAAGATCAAAAACACCCGTGACCACACCCTGTTCGGTTATCTCTATAGATCCGAATGAGGGCTTCAGACCGTTTCTGGGGCTTGCACAGCTTCCCGGATTAAGTACGTATATCCCGTCGATAAGTGCATCAAAGGGAATATGGGTATGACCGTAAAGTACGATATCACAGTTATTATCCCTTGCAACAGAGCGGATAGTTTCCGTTCCGCCGTGAACACCGTAGCGGTGACCGTGGGCACAGAAAATCCTTCTGCCTCCTGCTTCGATTATCCTCGTAGCCGGAGCCATGCCCTGATCGCAGTTTCCCGCAACATTATATATGGTTTCATCGGGAAAAAGGCTCCTTGCCGTTTCAACATCGTTTTCCCCGTCACCAAGATGAATGAACATATCAGCATAGCCGATATTGCGTTCTATTATTTTACATACTGCCGATGAAAGTCCGTGTGAATCGGACATAACTATTATACGCACAGTTTTACCTCCCCTGCATATATTATAATTATAAAGAATATCCTTTATAATTATAGCATAAAATTAATCAGAATAAAAGACCTGTTTATTATTATTTACGAAAGGATAATATTTATTATGAATCTTAACAACACAAACCCTCAGAATCTTGATTCCTTGCTTAAGGTGGTAAGCGGAAAGCTGAATATGCCTGCGGATCAGCTGAAAAAAGAGCTGGAATCGGGTAAGTTTGACAATGCTCTGAAAAATATGAAGCCCTCGGAAGCGGAGCAGTTCAATAAAATTGTAAATAATCCTAAGCTTATGGAAACCTTTATGAGCGCTCCTCAGGCTCAGGCACTTTATAAAAAGCTTTCGGGCGGAAAATAATCAATCCCTGATACTTATGAAAGGAGGCGGCTATGGACGATCTATCGGAAAAGCTTAATGAGCTGCTGTCAGACGAAGAAAGCATGAAGCAGATAAAAGAGCTTGCCGAGCTGCTGTCGGGAGCCGCCTCCGATCCCGATAATACGAACGGCAATACGGAAGAGTCCGAAGCTGCGGATAAACAGAACGGTATAGATATTTCTCAGCTCCTCGGTGCATTTACGGGAAATGCGGATAATAACGGCAGCGGCATTGACCTTAATATGATAATGAGTCTTATGGGTCTTATGCAGAACGGCACAGAGGATAAAAACAGGGATTTTCTCCTTGCACTCCGTCCCCTGCTGAGTACGGACAAACAGGCAAAGCTTGACAAGGCGGTAAAGCTGCTGCGTATCTACGGGATATATAATACACTGAAACAAAGCGGTATGCTGAATGATCTTGGAAAGCTGCTTTAAAGTGAGGTGATATTACGGCGGAATATTTTAACAGGATAGCATATTCTCAGCAGCAGATGATGCGTCAGAGGGGCAATATGTACGGCTGTATTGCTCCGAAGGCTCAGCCTATAAAGGAAACAGAGGAAATAAAGGAGAAACCCGAAGAGCCGAAGCTTACCGAAGCTGCAGAAGCTGATCCTCCGCCTTATGCGGCAGCCGAAAGCAGTTTTCCCATAAAGCCGCGTCTGCTCGGTACTATTGACGGTGAAACGCTTTTTCTTATCCTTCTGGTCTATCTGCTGATAACCGAAAAAAGTGACCTTGTTCTTATAGCGGCACTGGTATATATACTTATATAGGAGATTCAAATTTGATAATTATTATCACTCTTGCTGTTGCAGCAGCGGCATTTCTGCTGTTCTGCATGAAAAGAAGAAAACCGTCAGGAGCCGCAGCAGCAATGCTTATCGGTGCGGCGGAGCTTCTGACGGCATACATCATAGGAATTTTCACAGGACTTTATACGATAAATGTAAACCTGTTTACAACAGCGGCGGCTGTCATATTCGGACTTCCCTTTGTATTGTTATACGTAATATCTGTTATTACATAAGAGATATTATTTCCGAATCGGACAGCTTATCGTGAACGGTTTTATTGATGGCATAGGCAAGCAGCTTTGAGGTGCGGCGTATAAGCTCGTCAATATCACGGGGTGTTACCATCATATTTGGAAGATGCTTGGCAGGCGGTTTTCCTGTGATATTCTCCGCTATTGTATGCATATCTATGACAGTAGGTACGCCTATTGCTATAACAGGCACTCCCAGAACGGCATATGACAGCTCTTTTCTGCGGTTCTGCACTCCCGAACCTGGAGATATTCCCGTATCGGTCAGCTGGATAGTTGTTCCCAGACGTGATATATCATTGCAGGCAAGTGCGTCAATGGCGATAATCGCTGTAGGCTTTACAGCCGTACATACTGCCGCTACGGTCTCGGCGGCTTCAAGTCCTGTCTGTCCCGTTACACCCGGGGTTATGACAGTTACGTTTCCAAGGTCGGGAAGTCCCGTAAGGCTTTTGGTATGACGTGTGGCTATTACAGAGGACGCCGCAAGAGGACCTAAGGCATCGGGGGTTATATTACGGTTTCCGAGTCCTGCAACAAGTATACGTGCGGGGTCCTTCAGAAGAGATCTTATTTCGTTTGATATATCCTCTGCCTGTTCCGCATAATCGGAGGGGTGTGCGGAAAGACGCTCTGTTTCTATGGTTATATATTTTCCTCTGCTTTTTCCGATGCGCAGTCCTGCAAGTTCATCGGATATCTCGATCTCGGTAATGGTGCATGAGCCGCTTTTTCTCAGCTTTCTTTTTACTCCCCTGGGAAGCTTTCCGCTGTCAGGGTCAAAACATTCGACGGCAAGGTCGGTTCTTGATGGCATATCACATATCTCCTTATACTTTTTGTACAAAATAGCAAAATATCAACAAATTTCGAGCGATAATTTCTATATTAAATTTTGCGTAACCTCTTGAATTTTGTCTGATTTAATGGTAAAATTACTATTAGATTGTGTGTAATAGAAAGGAACGGTGTCATTTACGTTCCGCAGGAGTACCGTGTCTTTCCTGTCAATGCTATTATACCCGCAAAATCTGATTTTATTAAGGGAGGTGTCCTACAATGCCTAACATTAAGTCTGCTAAGAAGAGAGTTAAGGTTATCGCTGCTAAGACAATGAGAAACAAGGCTGTGAAGAGCAATCTTAAGACTGTTCTCAAGAAGGCTGACGCTGCTGTTAATACAGGTGCTGCTGATAAGGCAGAGGCTATCAAGCTCGCTATGAAGAAGGTTGATCAGGCTGCTGCTAAGGGTATCATGCACAAGAATGCCGCTAACAGAAAGAAGTCTCAGCTTGCTAAGAAGCTCAACGCTGCTCAGTAATTCTGACTATATATGATTTTAAACGCAGTTGTTTTTCAGCTGCGTTTTTTATTTTTATATAACATTGCCTTTAAGCATAACAATTTCAAAACAAATGCCAATATGTCTATAATATTAAAAAAAGCATAAATCAGCAAGAAAAGCATTGACTTTTTTTTGAAATAATGATACAATGTCAGTAATATATTTTTATATATTATCCATACACCGAAAGGAATGATCTTATGAACTCAGGCAGATCACAGGGACTTACCAAGGCAATAATTATTTCAGTAATTATAACCACTTCCGTATCACTTCTGATGCTTACCGCAATAGGCTTCTTTGTTTCATATTCAAAGGTAAAGGACGGTATATTCTCAACAACAAGACAGTCTCTTGCCGTTTACTCGGAAAAGGTCAATCAGTGGCTCACTCAGCAGGCTGAATTCACCTCGGCTCAGGCAAATGCCGTGGGAAAGCTTGCGGAGGCATCGGGCGGACATGAAAGCAACGACGCTTTTATCGACAGTGTTATGCCTCTGAATGACGCTCTTCTGGACTGCTATACCGCTTATGAGGACGTAAGCTTATATATGGCTGTTACCGATACTTCTACTCTTCCTGCCGATTTTGACGCTACTACACGAGGCTGGTATCAGGACGCTAAAAATTCAAAATCAACTATTTTTACCGCTCCCTACATAGATACCGCTACAGGCAGAATGATCATCACCGTTGCCGCTCCCATATTTGAAAACGGCTCTTTTATGGGCGTATTTGCCTGCGATATCACCCTTGACAGCATAATGCAGCTTGTAGGTGAAATGAAGATCACCGAAAACGGATATCCCGTACTTATCGACAGTGCAGACAATTTTATGATACACGGTAACGAGGCATATAATCCTGCCGTTGCCGACGGGGCGGCTGTTATAACCTCCTGCAATGACGCTGAGGGCGATTACAGTCAGATAATTTCCGTTCTTTCCGAGGATATATATCTGGAAACTCACAAGGACTGGGACGGTGCTGACAGATATTTTGCGTTTACAAAGCTTCCCGCTGCTGACTGGTCTATCGGATATATAATGCCCGAAAGCGATATCAACAGCGGTCTGACAGGTCTTCTGATAACATATATCATTCTTTTTGTGGTTTTCTTTGCAGGTGCAAACCTTATTGTATTCGGTGTTATAAAGACACAGATGAAGCCTCTGAAAAACATCAGCACTGTTGCAGAAAGGATCGCAGCAGGCGAGCTTTCAGCTACCTTTGACTATAATTCATCTGACGAAATAGGACAGCTGTGTCACAATTTTGCAAGCTGTACCGAAGCTACAAGAAGATATATTTCCGATATCTCCGACAAGCTTGACAGGCTTGCTCACGGTGATTTTACCGTTGAGATAACCGAGGAATATATCGGTGATTATGCGTCTATCAAGGAATCAATGACGAATATCATAAATTCCATGAGACATACTCTCAACGACATCGGAAATGCATCGGTACAGGTAAATATGGGTGCGGCAAGCATGGCTCAGAATTCCGCCGTACTTGCTCAGGGTGTTTCGGGTCAGACCGAGGCTCTCAAAAAGCTTACCGAAGATATGACAGCAATAATCGAACGTGTTCATGAGACTGACAGGCGTACCGCTGCGGCACGTGAGCTTGCAGGAAATGCAAAGAACAAGATCGAAGAAAGCAGCAGTGAAATGGACAAGCTGCTTTCCGCTATGAACCGTATCTCACGTATGTCCGAGGAGATCGCTACTATCATCAATACTATCGACGATATTGCATTCCAGACAAATATCCTTGCGCTCAATGCCTCTGTTGAGGCTGCCCGTGCAGGCGAGGCAGGAAAGGGCTTTGCGGTCGTTGCCGATGAAGTAAGAATGCTTGCGGGAAAATCTGCTGAGGCGGCAAACCGTACCTCTGCACTTCTTCAGCAGACAACAGACGCTATCAGCGAGGGTGTACAGCTTGCAGATACTACGGCAAGCTCGCTTTCTGAGGCGGTTGCGGATACTCTGAGTGTAGACGAGCATATTATAAAAATATCCGAGACTACACGAAACGAGACCTTGTTTATGGACAATGTATTCAGCAGTATTAATGCTATTTCGGGTATCGTTGATACTACTTCGGACTCCGCTCAGTCGGGTGCTGCCTCAAGTGAGGAATTAAGCGGTCAGGCTGCTATCCTTTCGGGACTTATTTCCGAATTCAAGCTGTAAGAATTTATCCCGCCGATGTTTTTTGTTGTATCGGCGGGATTTTTTATGTTATAATGTTTGTTTCAGTCAAATAAACGGTTGACAGTAAAGAAAGCTTTGTGGTACAATGTTTTTATGGTATTTTTGTCAAAAACATTATCTTATGGGGAATTATAATATGACAGCAAATATAATCAGAGGTGAGCGGATTGGATATTAAGGAATACATCGGTCTTACCGTTGAAGAAAAATACAGCTTTGTTATTTCAAAAATTGACAATGATATTTTTGATGTATATATTGACAGTACTGAGCTTTACATAAAGCATTTGCAGACAAATCTGGATTTTGTATATATACCCGGAGGAAGTTTCAGAAAAGGATTGACCGATCTTGAATATTCATTGGTGCAAAAGCTCAATGATCATGAATATAAAGACATTGATCTTGACCGGTTAAGACCTGTTCACACCTCTGCTGTCAATGATTTTCTGATAACGGAATATCCTGTATCATGGGAACCGCTAAAGGCACTTTACCCTCAATATCAAGAGTATAAAGGAACAGCATGGTTAAATAAAGAAACGGTTGATAAAATATGCTCCCATTATGGTTTCAGACTTCCCTCCGATGATGAAATGGAATATATCGCACGATGCGGAAAACAGCAGCTTTTCCCATTTGGAAATACGCTTCCTCAGGATAATGCAACACTGGAAAAATGGCTTGTTACAGATTATGATAAATCAAAAATGCTATGCAATGAGCTTGGGGTATACGGTTTATTCTGTGGTGAATGGACAGATACTCATTTTACAAGCTCTTATTCCGAAACAGATCTTAACAATCCTCAGGAGCATTTTTGTATACGCGGCGGAGCTTCACTTTTCTGGCCCTGGCAGGATTGCGGAGAATGGCTGTATTGTTTATGTGCATACCGTATGTCATCAGAGGGATTATTTGAAGACAAGGCTGCTGCATTTCGTTTTGTATTTGAAATTTAGATAAGACTTATATATTATGAGGTGTGTTTATGATAGACGATTCTTATTTTAATACTTTGAGAGATGAATTGAGAGAAATATATGATATGTATGACGACAGTTATATGTATCTTAGTGAGAATGTAAAAAAGAATGTTGTAAGGGAACGATATTTTTCGGGTTCAGATGAAATGTTGTGCATATATGAGCCAAGTTTGACTAACAGGTTAAGATGTAATTGGTGTTTAAAAGGTTCATTTAAAGAAAAAAAGCCAAGAAGTAGGGCTTATCATTTAATATCATTTGATAAAGATAAAGTGATAAAAATTGATTTCTTTGATGATATATCATCTATTTATCCAAATCATAACGAAATTTTTTTTGTTTATGAACCATTTAAAACAATGTATTTAGTTTTTAAGAAAATGAATAAAAATGATATTCCAATACTGTTAGAAGTGTATTTGTTAAAGTACGATGAAATGTCCCGATTAATTGAATATGTACATATTCCAAGTAAAGCACTGGCAAGAGATTTGACAGGAGAGATTTATAAATACAATAAACATAATTTAATTGAAAGCATTACATATTCAACCTGGTATTCTGAAATTAAAAAGTATGAATTTGAATACAATGATGACGGCTATATGAGCTCTTACAGACATTATGATCTTAACAAAAGCGATCCGTTTATTTATACGGCAAATTTTACATTAAAAGATATTGAGTTATTTGAAAAAAGGGGCAGATTTTATTTTTCACCGATAAATGCTCCATGAGCTTTAAGCGGTTGACAATACAGAAAGCTTTATGATATTGTTATGACAGATAATTCTTTCAGACACACTTGTCAATTCATTTCAATAATTTATTTATATAATCATTTTTACATTGATAGGGGGAATAAAATGATTTGTATTACAAAAAGTATGTATAAATCAGATGAGCTTGTAAAAGCATTGAAGTCTCAGGGTATTGCTTTCAGGCAAATTAATAAAGGAATTGAGCTGTTTGATGAATCAAAAACTGTTCAATTTCTGAAAAAATACGGACTTCCCGATCTATCGGAAGCTTTAAATACAATAGAGGATCTGCGTTTCTTTGAAGATGATAAGCTTTGTTGTTATCCGAAGGATAAGACAAAGATCATTATCGGTGAGGATTCGGGCGGAGTGTTGTGCCTTGATAAAGATACGGGCATTATGTATTCGCTCGGTGATGAGCATTATCCGATAATGTTTGTAAATTCATCTATTGAGGATTTTCTCAGATGCTTATATATTTACAAGCTAAGTTATGACGATCATGCAGAGGATATAACGGAGAATGAGGAATTATCTTTATTTTATCATCTTACATCTGAATTTAATAAAATAGACACTGAAATTTTATCCGATCCTGAAAATTGGTGGAGTCATATGATAGAATTGCTGTCTTATGGGGAATTATAATATGAATACAAAAAGAGACGGATATTACGGCAGCGTTTATGGAAATGATCCTGAAGATTTCTATAATATAGATAACAGATTTACGGTCAATATAGGATATGGCGAAGAACCCTCTTATATTTTTTATTTCAAAAAAGACGGGATAGTTCAAAAAGGTATTGATATTTGGGAAGGATATATCGATGAAATTGCAGAATTGATCCCGCTTGAAAATAATAGGTTTACAGGTCTTACATATTATATAAACGTAGGGGTCTTTGAGAATGACCGTTGGCACATAAATGATCCTGAGCTTATCTGCAATCAGCTGAAAGCAGTTGATATTTCAGCATTACAGGCAAAGGACAGTCAACTCCCTGAAGCATACAACGGGCTACTGAATTTTATTATTGAAATGATGAAAAACGGTAATGAAATTGATGTTATGAAATTTTGACTTTCAAACTATATTTTGCCACAAAAAACCGAGCTCCCATTTGTCAGATCTTTAGTCTGACCTTTGAGGGACGGTTTATTTTTATGTTGTATCGGCGGGATTTTTTATTTTACCATGAAAAAATACAAATAATAATTGACATACGGCTGAAAAGGTGATAAAATTAAAATATATGCTATTTATTGAATTTTATTTTGAAAGGAATGTTATATATGTACCCTATGCTGCTTAAGCCTGCATTCAAGGACTACCTCTGGGGCGGTACACGACTCAGGGACGATTTCGGCAAGGACTGCGATTTCGACAAGGTTGCAGAAAGCTGGGAGCTTTCCTGTCACAAGGACGGAAACTCAGTTATTGCCAACGGTGAATCCGAGGGCATGACCTTAGCCGAATATATCGAAAAGCAGGGTCGTTCCGTTATGGGAACTGCCTGCGACCGCTTTGAAAATTTCCCTGTGCTTATAAAGCTTATCGACGCAAAGGATAATCTTTCGGTACAGGTACACCCTGACAATGACTATGCTATGAGAGTTGAGGGTGAATACGGCAAGACCGAAATGTGGTATGTGGTTGACGCTGACGAGGGGGCAACTCTTCTTTACGGCTTTACCAAGGATATCTCCAAGGAGGAATTTAAGGAGAGGATCGAAAACAATACTCTGCTTGAGGTAACAAATGCCGTTCCCGTTAAAAAGGGCGATGTGTTCTTTATCCGCTCGGGAACTCTCCACGCTATCGGAAAGGGTATACTTATTGCCGAGATACAGCAGAACAGCAACACTACCTACCGTATCTACGACTACGGCAGAGTGGGTGCTGACGGAAAGCCCAGAGAGCTTCATGTCGAAAAGGCTATGGACGTAACCCAGCTTTGTCCCGCTACACCATATCCCGAAACTCCATGGGAAAACAAGGGCGGTTATTCCGAAAAGCTGCTTTCCTCCTGCGAATACTTTACTGTTAAATCACTTGATATATCGGATAAGGCTGAGCTTACAGCTGATGAAAAGTCCTTTGTACATATTCTTGTGCTTGACGGAGAATGTGTATTCTCAGCTGAGAATTATGAAAATATCACACTTAAAAAGGGCTACAGTCTTTTCGTGCCTGCTGCCTACGGCAAGTTTGAGCTGACAGGCAAATGCGAGGCTGTAATGACCTATATCGAATAAAAAGGAGTTTTTACTATGAAGTATTATATCGGAATAGACCTTGGCGGAACAAACATCAAGGCAGGCGTTGTTACCGAGAATTTTGAGATAATCGGCAAGGCTACAACGAAAACACTTTGTCCCCGTCCCGCAAAGGAGATCTGCGACGATATGGCAAAGGTATCTGTCGAGGCTTGCAAGGACGCAGGTATTTCCGTTGATGATGTTGAGTGGATCGGAATAGGTACTCCGGGTATTGCCGATAATGTAAACGGTACTATCCCCTATTCAAACAACCTTGATTTCCATGATGTTCCCGTAAGAGAATATATACAGACTCACATCAACAAGCCTGTATATGTGGCAAATGACGCAAATGCTGCTGCTTACGGCGAATTCGTTGCAGGTGCGGCAAAGGGTGCGAAAAATGCTGTCTGCATCACTCTCGGCACAGGCGTTGGTGCAGGTATCATTGTTGACGGTAAGATACTGACAGGCTCAAACCTTGCAGGTGCTGAGCTTGGTCATATCGTGGTAGAGGTAGACGGTCCTCAGTGTACCTGCGGAAGAAAGGGCTGCTTTGAGGTATTCTCCTCAGCAACAGGACTTATCCGCATGACAAAGGAGGCTGCTGAGGCTGACAGCACTTCTGTCCTTAACGAATATTATGCAAAGGACGGAAAATATTCCGCTCGTCATGCATTCAATGCAATGAGAGAGGGCGACAAGGCAGGAAAGAGCGTTGTTGACAAGTACTGCAAGTATCTTGCGGCAGGTATCACAAACGCTATCAACATCTTCCAGCCTGATATCCTCTGCATCGGCGGCGGCGTATGCAACGAGGGCGATCCCCTTCTTCTTCCCGTAAAGGATATCGTAAGCAAGGAAGTCTATACAAGAATGTTATCAAAGAATACCGAAATAGTTGTTGCACAGCTTGGCAACGACGCAGGTATCATCGGTGCGGCATTCCTTGGAAATGCAGGCTGATATGGGCTTTCTTGACAATATAAAAAAACTCCTTTCGGGCGGCATGAATACGGATAATACGGAAAACAATTCTGTTTACTCCGATGCCGCTCCCCTGTCAGATGATAAAAAAAGCATTTCCGATGAGCTTTTAAAATCGGCTGAGCTTGCTCCGAAACCGTATTTTATGGTTGAATCCGAGTATGGTCCGAAAAGATTTTTCTTTGAGCTTTCCCGTGATTTCATTGAATTCAACAGTCACTCCGAGGCTGATCCTTCATATCAGTATGAGCCATGGAGCGATGAAGAATTTACAGGATATAACGACGATCTGCCCGTTATGTTTATATGTCCCGACGATGATATATATGACGCTTCGGAAAGCTTTGAAAAGGGTGAGCCTGTTGATGAGCTGAATATCACAGAATGTGAACTGTCCTGCTTTTTATACAGTACAAGCTTTGAGAAATACGGCAAGCTGTTTTATGCCTATGCATTTGCATCGGATACCGCAAGAGAAACGGAAATGTTCTGTGTTCAGTATGATCCGAGGCTTGCGGGTACTGCCCTTGAAAAGAAGCTTAAAGCTGCTCTCGACCATGCGGTGCAAAGCTACAGGGAAGAAAACATTGAAGGATACACTGATTAAAATAATTAATTGAAAGAGGTAATTGAAATGGCATGTAATTTTTACTGCGACGGTGCGGACAAGGCTCCTCAGCGCTCGCTTTTCAATGCACTGGGCATGACTAAGGAGGAAATGCAGAAGCCACTTATCGGTATCGTTTCCTCATACAATGAGATAGTTCCCGGTCACATGAACATCGACAAGATAGTTGACGCTGTAAAGCTGGGTGTTGCTATGGCAGGCGGTACTCCCGTTGTATTCCCTGCTATTGCTGTATGCGACGGTATCGCTATGGGTCATCAGGGTATGAAGTATTCTCTGGTTACACGTGATCTTATTGCAGATTCTACCGAATGCATGGCTCTTGCTCATCACTTTGACGCTCTTGTAATGGTACCTAACTGCGACAAGAATGTTCCCGGTCTGCTTATGGCTGCCGCAAGAGTAAATGTTCCTACTATCTTCGTTTCGGGCGGTCCTATGCTTGCAGGTCATGTAAAGGGCAGCAAGACATCTCTTTCCAGTATGTTCGAGGCTGTAGGCGCTTATTCCTCAGGCAAGATCTCCGCTGAGGAATTTGAAGAATACGAAAACAAGGCTTGTCCCACCTGCGGAAGCTGTTCGGGTATGTATACCGCAAACTCCATGAACTGTCTTACAGAGGCTATCGGTATGGGTCTGGGCGGAAACGGTACTATCCCTGCTGTTTATTCCGAAAGAATTCGTCTTGCAAAGCACGCAGGCATGAAGATCATGGAGCTGCTTGAAAAGAATATCCGTCCTCTCGATATCATGACAGAAAAGGCTTTCCGCAATGCTCTTACTGTTGATATGGCTCTGGGCTGCTCTACAAATACAATGCTCCATATCCCTGCTATCGCTCATGAGTGCGGTATCGATATTGATCTTGATATTGCAAACGAAATCAGCGCGAAAACTCCCAACCTGTGTCACCTTGCTCCCGCAGGTCATGCATATATTGAGGAGCTTAATGAAGCAGGCGGCGTATACGCTGTAATGAACGAGCTTAACAAGAAGGGTCTTATCGAAACAGATATCATCACCGCAACAGGAAAGACTGTGGGCGAAAATATCGCAGGCTGCGTAAATAAGAACCCCGATATCATCAGACCTGTTGAAGAACCCTTCAGCGAAACAGGCGGTATCGCTGTTCTCAGAGGTAATCTTGCAAAGGACGGCTGTGTTGTAAAGCGCTCCGCAGTTGTTCCCGAAATGCTTACTCATACAGGTCCCGCAAAGGTATTTGACTGTGAGGAGGACGCTCAGGCGGCTATTCTGGGCGGAAAGATCGTTGCAGGCGATGTTGTGGTTATCCGCTATGAAGGTCCCAAGGGCGGCCCCGGCATGAGAGAGATGCTCAATCCTACATCTGCAATTCAGGGTATGGGTCTTGGTTCATCTGTTGCGCTTATCACTGACGGACGTTTCAGCGGCGCATCAAGAGGTGCTTCTATCGGTCACGTATCACCCGAAGCAGCTGTAGGCGGCGTTATCGGTATCGTACAGGACGGCGATATGATCACTGTTGATATCCCCAACTGCAAGCTCAGTCTCGATGTTGATGATGCAGAAATTGAACGCAGAATGGCTGAATTCAAGCCTAAGACAAAGGAGCTTAAGGGCTATCTGAAGAGATATGCATCTCTTGTAACATCAGGCGCACAGGGCGCTGTTCTCAAGAAGGATCTTGACTGATATGGCAGAAAATAAAAGCGGCGGAAAGGCGGCAGGCAAGCTGTTTTTCTTCCTGTCCCTTATTCTTGCCATTGCCGCTCTGCTGTTCTCCATGTATCTGGGCGGACAGCAGAAAACGGTGAACAGTTATTATACGGCGATAATCCGTGACGATTACTCTGAATTTGAAAAGCTTTTTGCGGAGGGAATATATTCCGATGCACTGAAAGCTGAGCTTTCGTCCGAATATGCCGCATTTGCCGCTGATTTCGGTCTGTCCGAAAACGGTATAATGCATATACGGCCGGATTTTATCTGCCGTGAAATGCATTCGGTCACCGAGGCGGACTATACCTTTACGGTGACCTATTATGACGATGAGCTTCATTCCTATGAAACTCAGAAGCTTTCCTTCGCCATGAAACGAAGCGGCACAAAATGGGTGCTTTGCTCCGCAAGACCCGAGGCTGTATAAAAAATCAAGCAGATCATGATACAACTGAAAAGTATCATGATCTGCTTTTTTATACATTCAACACAGCTTATATAATTTGTTGAAAAGTATAACAAAAATATCCTCACCGTTTCTTATAAGCTTAAAAGCTATCATATCATCCGGATTTGTTATATTATAGCACCGTACATATACAATGGAATAAAGCACGGCAAATACCGCCGCAAATGCAAGGATAACAAAAAAATATATCACTGCTCTTTTCAGAATCGTTTTCGGCGGAAGGTCTATTCCTAACATTTTACTCTCCTTTCAGCTCCGACAGGGTATTTGCAAGAGATTTTCCTATCAGCGTACCTGAATATTCTGCCTGCTCAAGAGTATTGGCGTGTCCGCCTACCTCAATAAGCAGTGAGCCTGTTGTAAGGTCCTGATTATAGTGTCTGTAATCAAAGAGAACAGGTCTTGCAAGGTCGGGATAATCCCTTTCAAAGCCGCTTTGCATAAAGCAGGCAAGCTTCAGATTTTCGGTATAATCGGGCATATCCATAGTGCCGTCGTCACAGCCGCATATTATCATTATCTGTGCCGCTTTTTTTCCGTCTATCTCCGCAACGGGAGCTATCCGCTCTCCCTCACGCTCTATGGCATCACGGTGGATATCAAGAACTATCTTTACAGATGGGTATTTTTCAAGGATATTTTTCACGGTTTCACGGCTGCGGTCATAGGAGCCGTTATATGATGGATAATCATGGACTGTCGTATCATGGATAACACCTATCCCCTTTTTTGCAAGCTCGTTTGATATCATTGTTCCTATCAGGGTCATGTTGTTTTCTGCATCGGTGGTGCGTGTGCTGCGGTTTTCATCGTAATAGCCGGTTTCATACGGCTCATAACATTCTGTTGTATGGGTATGCATTATAAGCACCTGCGGCTCTCCTCCGAAAGTAATTTCAATCTGCGGAGACTGCTCCGACAGTGAATATATCTCCGAATTATCAAGGGAGGTCAGATTTCTTATCTGTCCTCCGCTTTTCAGGGTCACATATTCATCACCGCTGTATACGCCGTAAAAGTTATCGGTTATTATTCCGCTTTTTTCGGTGTATTCATCCGAATATTCATCGGGTATCGCTTCGGGCTCGGTCACTGTCAGCTCCTCATTTGCAGCAGAGGGTATTCCCAAAGCTCCGTGAGATATCATTTCGCTGTCATCTACAGCGTATGTATCGTATGAATATATATGCGGCTTGTCCGTTTCCTCCGATACAGCATCGGCTTGTACGGTATATGCATAGTCCGCATAGTCACCGTATAAAAGCGCTGCCGAGGCTTTTGATGTTATTCCAAGAATATACGGTATATGCTCTTTTGACGCAAATGCTGATATTCCCAACGCTGCCGCCATAACAGGTACGGCTATACGCATACGAAGTTCTGCCGATGTAAGTCTTTTCATTTTATCGTGTCCTTTCCTATGTATTTATTACCTTGACTGCAAAGTAACAGCTTCCTTTTTTATAAGTATACTCATGAAAAGGGAATTTTATACATATATAGTAAGCTCATATACACTGCTTTACTGCGGAATTGTAGTATTTTCACATAAATTTCATCTAAATTCGTCAATATAGTTAATGACAAACAGGTCGAAAAATGGTATAATGATATAGATAATATTACTGTGGAATATTATCTGCAGAAAGATAAAGGGCAGCATATATAAAGAAACGCTGTCAAAGGGAAAACAAAATGTAAATAGGAGTGTGTAAGCTTTGAAACACAGATGCTTTAAATCTGCTGTATCAGTGCTGATCTCTGCGGCTATGTGCCTTGCCGCTATGGATAATTATCAGTCTGCCGTTCTTGCAGACAGTATATCCGAGCTGGAGGCTGAAATAGCGGCTAATTCAGCAGCGATCAACGAAAAAAGAGAACAGATGCAAAGTCTGCAGGAGCAGTCTGCCTCCGCTCAGGAATATATCGATGTCCTTGCGGGAAAAATGGAGCTGCAGCAGCAGAATATAGATAATATCAATCTGCAGCTGGAAGAGCTTGCAAATGATATTGAACAGCGTGAAGCAGCTATTGCCGAATTACAGCTTGCCATTGACGCAAAAAAAGCGGAGATCGATGAGGATATCGAGGCATTCCGTGAAAGACTGCGCTCAATGTATATCTCAGGCTCGGACAGCATGGCTGAGATACTTACCGGTGCTACGGATTTCTATGATCTGCTTGCACGTCATGAATTCATATCCCGTGTTGCCGAATATGATGATGATATGATCGATGATCTTAATGCACAGCTTGATGATTTCAATGCACAGAATGATGAGCTTAATCGTCAGAAGGAAGATCTGGAAAAGCAGAAGGCTGTTGCAGAAGGCAAGCGTGACGTTTTACAGGGTGAAATGAATGCGCTTATCGATGAATATACCGAATCACAGATTGTTATGGAGCAGCTTATTGCAGATACTCAGCTTGCACAAAGCGATATCGACTGGCTGAACAGTCAGAATCAGGCTCTCGGCGAAAAGATCGAATATATAAAGGAGCAGGAGCGTATTGCTGCCGAAAAGGCCCGTAAGGAAGCCGAGGAGCGCCGCCGCCGTGAGGAAGAGGAACGCCGCCGTCAGGCTGAGCTTGCGGCACAGCAGTCCTCCGATACACAGTCTGTTACCGTGGATTACAGTCACGAGGAATATACAGGTGACAGAGCTGCTATCGTTGATTATTCCAAAACATATTTAGGTATATACTATCAGTGGTGCGGAAATTATCCCGCATCGGGACATTACGGTCTGGACTGCAGTCATTTTACATATCGTGTTATGGAGCATTTCGGTCTTATGGATTATTATATGGACTCCAGAGCACAGTGCAGATACTGTACGCCTATTTCCCGTGAAGAGCTTCAGCCGGGAGACCTGGTATTCTATTATGACAGCGGCGGAACTGTGCGCCATGTTACAATGTATATCGGAAACGGTCAGATAATCGGTGCTCAGGGCGGCGACTCATGGGTAAATACCGAGTCGGAGGCTGAATCTATCAATGCAAAGGTAAAGATCGTAAGTCTTGACAGCGACAGCCGCTACAAGACCTACGGAAGATGCCCCGGAATGAGCTGATAATACATATAAAATACAAGTCGGCTTGTGATTTATTCATAAGCCGATTTTTATCGGAGATGATAGCAATGATAGAAGATATCATAGCAGAGCTTACTTCAAAAAATGATAAATATGCCTGCGCTTTAGCTGACAGGATAATATCTGAAAGCCTTGAAACAAATAAATGGTATGCATACCTTGATGAATTTGCTGCACTTCTCAGCTATCCCAAATCATTGGTAAGAAACCGTGCACTGCATATTCTTGCGGCAAATGCAAAATGGGACAATGAAAATCGCTATGATTCAATTATTACAAATTTTCTTACACACATTACCGACGAAAAGCCTGTCACTGCAAGGCAGTGTATCAAGGCTCTTGCTATAGTGGGAGCGGCAAAGCCTCAATATATCCCACAAATATTATCATGCTTTGAAAATGCAGATCTGTCAATATATAAGGACAGTATGCGTCCGCTTATTGAAAAGGATATAGCTGAAACAAAAAAGATTTTGATACATTAAGGAGCATAAAATGGAAAATTGTTTCTGTAAAATATTTATCTGTACAAGCCTTGGTAAACAGCAGCTTTTTGATAAAATATTATCTCTGCTTAAGGGTGAAAAAGAGTCCTTTTCTGATATCCGCTCCCCATGGTGTGACGCTCATCTTGCCGAAAACAGCTACTATTCCCCAAACAGTGACCCCAATGATTTTATATATTTCCCATATTATCTGGAAATATATGAAAACAAAACAAATGATACTGAATATATAAATAATATACGCGAAATAATATTCGTTATGAATAGCATCGGCTATAAAGCTGTTGCTGCATGTGATTTTGAGGATATGTTGGATTAAGAAAAAAGGCAATACTGTACACTATTTTGTGCAGTATTGCCTTTTTTACCGGCTATATCCTTTTTATCGGATGGCGTATCACTGTTCTCAGCTTTTCGGGAGCGCATTTTCTCGGATCGGATAGATATATCTCATGGTGATATCTTCCGTTCGAAAAATCCTCTCTAAAGCCGTTTTTCTCTGCGAATTCTCTCATTTTTACAATAGATGCAGGCTCATCATCGTATGCGCCTTTATGCATTATCTGCACGCACAAGCCTTCTGTAAGCCTCATAAGCTCCGCTTTGGCTGTATCAAGACACGGCTTTTTCTTATTCAAGGCGGCTTTTGCTGCTTCAAAGACCTGCTCTGTGACAAATTCGGGCTGGCGTATCATGGATATCCATCTGAATTTAGTTTTATCTGTGATGTTCAATCCATCAAATGCTACCTCATCTGAGTGCCAAAATCCTTCTAAAGGGGGGACTACATATTCAAAGTAGCCTTCCGGCTGTGTACCGCTCATTTTGGACATTTTTATACTATAGGATAATCCGTAAAGAAGCTCCATTGCTTCCTTATATTCGGCGCAGGTGTTGGGGTCTCCGCTGCCTTTTACCGCTATAAACAGCATTTCGGGCACATCTATGACCGAAGGGGTCGTTTTCGGCTGATACAGATCCTTATATTCTTTTTTGTAGTCAAGCTTATCCATTGATTTTCTCCTTTATCTTTTTGGGGGTTCATATTAATTTTAATTATATACTATATTATCTGAAATGTCAATATTTGTTTATACAAAATAAATAAACTTAATAGAATATTTATTTTATTTTTGACATTATTCATCAAAGCTATTGAAATCCAAGGGAAAATATGCTATAATTTTATTACTATTATTATGAAAGGGGTATCTTATGAAAATCAGACCTAAAAAGCTGATCGCACTGATCACAACTATGATTTTTTCTGTGAATTTTATGTGTACAAGTGTATACAGTGCAGAGGAAACTGAAAACAGTCCGTCTCAGTCGATAAGCACAGCTCCCGATGTGAGCGTTCAGGGTACGGACTCATTCGGTGCAATGGTGGCTGCCGAATTATCCTCGGCTCAGGACGAGCAGCTGGAAAACAATGGAAACAACGTATTCTCCGTTGAAATGGACGGGAAAACAGCTACAGTTGAATATGAAACGCTTACAGACAGCACTCTTGTTGTGGGTATTTACAGTGAGGACGGAAAAAAGCTACTTGCAACAGGCAATACTGCGGTAACTGCCGAAAACAAGACCGCCGAGGTGACAATCGGTATTTCGAAAATGCCCGATTATTTTTACATAAAGGCTTTTCTTATTGACGGTATAACCATGCGTCCTCTTTGCACGGTGTATGAAAATCCTATGTATACGCAGGAAATGCAGGAGTTTTTATCAAAAACAACTGACGATTTCGAGGCGGACAGGGTTTATAATCTTGATGAGGACAAGACTAATAACTTTGCGGTTTTTAATGATGAGGTTATTATTATTCCCGAAACTGCTGAAATAACTCACAGCACATATACAAAGGAAAACGGTGAAGCAGACAACTGCTGGACTGTTGCTAATCCCGATGAAACCGTTTCGGCTGTTAAAAGCGGTGATATCATCACTCTTGTATACGGAGAAAAGCAGTATATAAGCCGTGCTGCTTCCGTTGAAGCTTCCGAAGCGTCAATAAGTATCTGCACTGACAGCGACCTTGACATTGAGGACGTTTTTGACTATGTAAAAATTGATTCTACTGCGGGAATTGATGAAGAAAACGTTGACACATCTACTCTTCCCGAGGGGGCAACCTTTGAGGGATTTGTTGAATATGCAGATGAAGAGGAAACAAGCGGTTCATTAGATGAAGAAAATAATTCTCTGAGTGTTGAAGTAACTCTCAAAAAATCTATGAAAGTATCATATGACGCTTATAAATTCACAGAGAATGTCACCTTAACAGGTGATATTGAATTTATGCTTGAAGCATCAGTGAAATATTATCTTAGCATTTTCCACATGAACGAAGCTTATGTTGAAGTAAAGAATGATTATGGTGTTGAAGCCAACATCAGCATTACAGGAAAAGCAAGTAAGGAAATACCTTTACCAAAGCTTTCGTTCAGATTTTACGGAGCGATAGAATTCGCTGTCACTCCCAAAATCGCTTTTGAGGCAGAAGGAAGTTTGTCTATCAGCGTAAAATATAAGGGAACTGTAGGCGTGCGTGTAAGTTCAGTCACAGGAGTTGAAAATCTTACATCAAAGCCAAAGCTTGAAAGCGAAATAAAGCTTGAAGCTAAATTCTTTGTAGGATTGGTATTGGAGCCTGCTGTAAACTTTATCAGTGATGATATTGTAAGCTTAAGTTTTTCAGCGAAAGCGGGAATTGAAATCAAAGGAACTACAGTATTACTACCGACAGATAAAAATCAAAATGTCAAACATGACTGCGGAATAGGCTGCATTGACGGTGAACTATATTTTAAATCTTCGCTATCCGCTTCTGCTGAATTTTTCAAAAAATTAAAATTTGAAAAAACCATATTGGAAACCAAGGTCAAATTTATTGATTTTTATTATTCTTTAGAGAAAAAGGATTTTGGCTGGGGTGATTGTCCGTATATGTGTTATAAAACACAGTTTCTGGTTTATGACAATACCCAAAACCCGATAAATTATGCTACTGTTACTGTTGACAATAATCTGACCTCACAGTCGGACAATATTTATTATCTCTATCTTTCCGAAGGAGAGCATACTGTAAATATCAGCTGTCAGTCATTTAAAAACAGATGCTTTACGATAACTGTTCAACCGCTTACCGATAAGCCGAACAAAATGATCGTTAATCTTTATCCTGAAAAAAACACTCAACAATCCCCTATTGATAACAACAGGCTTTCGCTTGGCAATTTTCACAGTGCATATATAACAGAAAACGGGGATCTGTATACTTGGGGAAGGAATGATGACGGTCAGCTTGGAAATGACAGCATCACTGACAGCAAAGTTCCGATAAAAATTATGAGCAATGTTGCTTCTGTCAGTCTTGGAGGTAGGCACAGTGCCTGCATTACTGAGAACGGGGATCTGTATACTTGGGGAAGGAATAATTACGGTCAGCTTGGAAATGACAGCACCACTGACAGCTATGTTCCGATAAAAATAATGAGCAATGTTGCTTCTGTCAGTCTTGGAGATTGGCACAGTGCCTGCATTACTGAGAACGGGGAGCTGTATACTTGGGGGCGTAATACTAGCGGTCAGCTTGGAAACGACAGCACTACTTATTACAGCAAAGTTCCGATAAAAATTATG
>JAFUOZ010000040.1 GCA_017481565.1 Oscillospiraceae bacterium
TACATTTTTAGGAGGACTGTAATTAATGAACAAATGTAAACTAAAACAAACCTTTGCATTGCTTGCGGCAATGACAATGATGTCATGTGCAGCAGCCTGCAGCGGAGAAACAGAAGCTGTCGGGGAGGCAGGCGGTGATGTACTGCAGATCACGGCGGAAGCGGCGGCTGAAAGTGAAAGTACAGAAGTAAGCCAAGAAGCTGAAACAGCTACAGAAATGAAAACTATTGAACCGCCTCAGGACGGATGGACAAAAGAACAGCTTAATGAAGTAATGTATCTAATGGGTGAACCGTTTTCGTTGCCTTGCAAGCTTGAAGAAATTGAAAAGCATTTTATAATAAAAGAACGTGCTATTCAAAATATAAATGATACAGAATGGCAAATTGATGAATTTGATACTTATCATTTTTGTAGTATTTATTTACCTGATTATCCTGATGAAATTATAGGAAGTATACTGTATTCAGATATTTCTGGCGAAAACATAGTATGGTATATTTCTTGCTTCAATCAAAAATCTTATGATGTTCAGATCCCTGTATTAGCCTTCAATGGTTTTGCTTCTAATACAGATGTAAGTCAAATCACTGAAATATTGGGCGAAAAATATTCACTATCAGAAGATAAAGAAACATATATTTATGACATAGTTTCCGAATATAATGAGTGTTTTAAAATAACTACATATAGTGATTCTGTTGTAATAGTTGATTATTCATTATATAAAACAAAATAAATACGTAATAGGAGAAATAATAACGAATATACAAAAAATGTAGAAAATATGTATAAGGCAAGGCTAAAAAAGCTTTAGTGACATATTTGACATATTAATTGACGCAAAAAGGTTATAATCATGAAATAGCAACTATAACAGCTCAAGAAATGGTTGTAGATGCATATTTAAACTTATATGAAGGTCCTTTAGATACAGTTGTTCCTATAGAAAGTGAGTCAGAAAAAAACAGAAAGGAAAAAATTATGTTATTAAAAAGATCATTCAGAAAAACCGCCGCTGTGATAATCCTGCTGATAATAACAGCAGCTGTATACTCATTCTTTTCAGCCGGATCAAGTCCTTCACTATCGGCTAAAAGAATCAAGAAGGATATTATACACTGTCTTGATACCGATGACGCACAGGGACTGAAAAATATGCTCAGTGACAATATCAGCGGAAACAGCGGTATTGACGATCAGCTGAATAAAGTTATGGAATTATATAACGGTAAATGCGTATCGGACGATTCAATAAGAACATCTATTTCGGATACCGATGACAACGGCGATAAGCATGACAGTCTCTATTTGGATATGAATGTAAAGACAGACTCGGGTAAGCACTATGATATTTATGTAAATGCCTATACCTATTCATCTGATCCCATGCAGGAAGGTATATACAGCTTTACTATCAAGGACAAAGACGGCACAGAATATAAGATCGGATAAAAAAATCTCCGCTATGCGTATAATGCACAGCGGAGATTTTTTTAGGATAGGAAAAAGAAAATTATCTCTTTACATTGAATGCAGCCATACCGGGATAAACCGCAGCTGTACCAAGCTGTTCTTCAATTCTCAGCAGCTGATTATACTTTGCAACACGCTCACTTCTGCTTGGAGCGCCTGTCTTGATCTGGCAGGTGTTGAGAGCGACAGCAAGATCTGCAATAGTCGTATCCTCAGTCTCGCCTGAGCGATGTGATGAGATCGCTGTATATCCTGCCTTGTGTGCTGTTTTGATAGCCTCAAGGGTTTCGGAAACAGAACCGATCTGATTAAGCTTTATAAGAATACAGTTGCCGCAGCCGTTTGCAATACCCTTGGAAAGTCTTTCTGTATTTGTAACGAAAAGATCATCACCTACAAGCTGTACCTTGCTGCCAAGTCTTTCTGTAAGCTTTTTCCAGCCCTCCCAGTCCTCTTCGTCCAGAGCGTCCTCAATGGAGATGATGGGATATTTTTCCACAAGTGCTGCCCAGTGATCGATAAGCTCATCGGATGTAAAGGTCCTGCCCGATTTTGGCTGCTTATAGAAGCCTGTGCCCTTTTCCTTATCCTTCCACTCAGATGAAGCAGCGTCCATAGCGATCATAAAATCCCTACCCGGCTCATAGCCTGCCGCCTTAACTGCATCAAGGATTGTTTCGATAGTTTCATCATCACTTGAAAGATCGGGTGCAAAGCCGCCCTCATCTCCTACAGATGCAGCAAGTCCCTTATCCTTAAGGATCTTTGCAAGGGCATGGAACACCTCTGCGCACTGACGGAGAGCATCTCTGAATGAAGCTGCGCCTACAGGCATGATCATGAATTCCTGTGTATCTACTGTGTTTGTGGCATGTGCTCCGCCGTTGAGGATATTCATCATGGGAACAGGGAGACGATTGCCCGATATTCCTCCGAGGAATCTGTAAAGCGGCAGATCAAGTGATGTCGCTGCAGCTCTTGCACAGGCAATAGATACAGCAAGTATCGCATTTGCACCAAGCTTTGATTTATCCTTTGTACCGTCGGCAGCGATCATAGCCGCATCAACTGCATAAATATCGGAAGCGTTCATTCCGCAGATAGTTTCGTTGATAACAGTATTGATGTTGTTTACCGCCTTGGTAACACCCTTTCCGAGATAACGGCTCTTATCTCCGTCACGAAGCTCCAGTGCCTCAAATTCACCTGTAGAGGCACCGCTGGGAGCTGTACCTCTGCCGACAGTACCGTCTGCAAGGGTCACTTCTGCTTCAACTGTGGGATTTCCTCTTGAATCCAGTATCTCTCTGCCGATGACCCTTACGATTTCCAAATATTCCATTTTTATTCCTCCGTTTTGAGTTTAATGCTTTATTAAATTATGTACAAATTAACGAAAAATATTCAGTAACAGCAAAAAAAGCATGAGAGCAGATAAATTCCGCTCCCATGCTTTTCATTGATTATTATCTGTATTGAAAACCACTCTGTCACGTCCGTCCCTTTTGCCCTTATACAAAAGCTTATCGGCACGGTTTATTGCCTTATCTGAGTTTTCATCATCGTTCTCGCAGGCAGAAACACCCAGCGTCATAGTTACACGAAGGACCTTTCCCTTATATTCAAAATCCATTTTTCTGAGCTTATTCATAAATTCTTCGGTATAAGCTCTTACCTGATCTTCGTTTTTATCGGGATATACGATAAGAAATTCCTCACCGCCCCAGCGTGAAGCCCAGCCACTGTATTTTTCGGCACTGTCCTTCAAAAGCTGTGATACGTTTTTCAGCACAACATCACCGCAGGCGTGTCCGTATGTATCATTTATCTTTTTAAAGAAATCTATATCGCCCATGACCACTGTATAGACAGTATCTTGCTGCTTAAGCTCCTCAAGCTTATTATGGCAGCTTCGTCTGTTCAGAAGACCTGTCAGCGGATCATTCTCGACCATATCCTTAAGATTTACACACAGCTTTTCTGCATGGCGGACTATCTCACCTATCTCATCATTACGCTGCTTGTTCATCTGTTTCATTTCGGCATTAAAATCACCGTAAGCGATCTTCTCAAGATATTGATTTATATCGGCAATATCATCGGTAAGACCCTTTACATGATAATGGAATACAGTAATAAATATCCACATTGTAATAAGTCCGATAAGTGCAAAGAAAAGCATTGCAAGAACAGTATTTTCCATAGCACTGTCAAGAGCGATGCCTGCAAAATACATTCCTACGACCTGTGCCTGCGCATTCATTATAGGAATGTAATATCCCAGATAATACCTCTCATTGATATTTACTCTTCTGTAGTAATATTCCTGACCCTCACCAAGCACCTTATCAACCACTGCCTTATCCGCTCTTGTTCCCGCAGCACTTGTACCGTCCTTGTTCCTGATACTTGTGAAAACTCGTTCATCGCCCCAGAATATAGTAAAATCAACATCGTCAACACAGTTTATCTGTCTTACTATACGCTCGAAATCATGATTTGTAATTTCAAATCCGCCTTTTTTCAGCTGACCTGTAGAATCGGAAAAATCACCGTGAAATTCCGAGTCATAGATATTATTCAGCGTTCTTGCACATATCTGAATTTCCTTTTTCAGACCGATCTCACTGGTGCTGTATATCATAGCCGCGCCTGCTGCCGTAAGCACAAGACAGAGTATGAAAACAGTAGCGCATACTATTCTTTCGATTTTTACAACAAGACTGTGATTTCTGTTCAATCACATCATTCCTTTCGTATACCGTCCGCAGAGCTTTTATTACGCCTCTGCAGGAATATCCATCTGCTGTCTTGCAACTGCCAGCATAAGCTTTATGCGGTTTTCCTGATTTACTGCAGTAGCACCCGGATCATAATCTATGGGAACGATATTTGCCTGAGGATAATTTTCCCTGAGCTTTCTTATCATACCCTTTCCAATAATATGATTGGGCAGACAGCCGAAGGGCTGTGCGCAGACTATGTTATTAATGCCCATGCTTATCATATCCAGCATTTCGGCTGTAAGCAGCCAGCCCTCACCCATTTTGTTTGCGGGGGACATATAAGGCGCAACAAGCTTTTTCTCTTCCTCAAAGGGTGTGGGACCGAAAAATCTGGTATCCCTGACTGCCTTTATGATCTTGTTCTGCATTGATTTGAAAAATCCCTTTACAGCAGTAGAGGCAACATATTTTTTATATCTTACGTGATAAAGCTCGGTCTCAACAACATGATGATCGCTTAAGAATATAAGAAAATCTATAAGACCGGGCGAATAGACCTCACATTTTTCCGATTCCAGAAATTTCTGAAGATCGTTATTTCCCAGCGGCGAATATTTGATATATATCTCTCCTACGATACCTACCCTCACCACCTCAGGATCGGGCTTATAGGGAATATTCAGAAAATCCCTTACGATCTCCCCTGCTATTTTTGAAAAGGCAATATAACTGAACTTAAGCTTTACAAGCTTTTCTGTCCATTCATCGATAAGCCTGTCCGTATCACCCTTATTCACTTCATAGGGACGTACCTGATTTGCCACAAGCATGATAAGATCGCCGTAGCAGACAGCGGTTATCATTTCAGCAAGAAATTTCGGCGTGATCTTAAAGCCGGGGTTCTTCTCCAATCCTGCCATATTCATTGAAACAACGGGAACATGCTCCATATTATTCATTTTAAGCGCTTTTCTGATAAGATGGATATAATTGGAAGCACGGCAGCCGCCGCCTGACTGTATCATAAGCAATGCGGTTTTGTTTATGTCATACTCCCCCGATTTAAGAGCGTCTATCATCTGACCTGTGGTAAGGAGTGCGGGATAACAGGTATCATTATGTACACAGCGCAGACCCTCATCGATAATACGTCTTCCCTTTGTGGTAAGAAGCTTGGTCCTGTAGCCGTTGTTATTGAATATTCTTTCAAGAAAGGTAAAGTGAATAGGAAGCATCTGGGGCATGAGAATGGTATATTCCTTTCTCATTTCCTCCGTAAAGATAAGTCTCCCGTTTTCATCGTATATAAGTTCCGCCATTTCAGTTAATCAGCCTCGCTAAAACAATATTATATTATACATAAATATTATAGCATACTTTCCATATAGATTTCAAGTCCTAAATGAATATTTTTTTGTTTTTTTGATATTTTTTTACAAATTTATATCAATGTGACTTGATTCAAAAAAATTCACGCAAAATTATAAAAAAGTATGGTAATTTAAATCAAAATATGTTATAATGTATATTGAGTATTTGTGTGTCACACAATAATGCATTTTAAGGAGGACGGTATAAACATGGATAATAAAAAAGCAGCTATTCTCGGAGAATGGATAAAGCAATCGGATAATATCGTATTTTTCGGCGGTGCGGGTGTTTCCACGGAAAGCGGTATTCCCGATTTCAGAAGCGTTGACGGACTATATAATCAGAAATACGATTATCCTCCCGAGGAGATACTCAGCCGCTCTTTTTTCTGCAACAACATAAGCGAATTTTACCGCTTCTATAAGGATAAAATGCTTTATGCCGAAGCTGCACCGAACAGAGCGCATGTTGCACTTGCAAGGCTGGAGCAGTGCGGAAAGCTTAAGGCTGTAGTCACACAGAATATCGACGGTCTGCATCATGCGGCAGGCAGTCATATCGTTTATGAGCTTCACGGCTCGGTACACAGGAATTACTGCATCGAATGTCACAGCTGCTTTGATGCGGATTATATAAGGAATTCCGATGGTATACCTGCCTGCGACAAGTGCGGTCATCTGATAAAGCCTGATGTGGTGCTTTATCAGGAAGGACTTGACAGCAATATTCTGAATAATTCCATAAAGGCTATATCCGAGGCTGATATGCTTATTGTAGGAGGTACTTCTCTGTCTGTATATCCTGCAAGCGGTCTTATAGAATATTTTAAAGGCGACAAGCTTGTGCTTATAAATAAAAGTACAACGTCATATGATTCTCATGCAGATCTGCTTATTCAGGACAGCATAGGAGAGGTTCTTGAAACAGCCTGCGAAATTGCAGGAATAAAATAATCCGAAGGGAATAATGAAAATGATATTCAATAAAATTTATATAGACGATCTTATCAAGCGTGCTCTCTACGAGGACATCAACTACATAGACTTAGCTACAGACTATCTTACAAGTGACGATTCCGTTTCAACAGCCGAATACATCGCAAAGGCTGACGGTGTTCTCTGCGGAATCGACATTGCAATGAGAGTTTTTCAGCTTCTCGATGATGATATCGAAACCGAAATATTCATTCATGACGGTGAAAAGCTTAAAAAAGGCGATATTATCGGACGTGTACACGGCAAGACAAAGACTATTCTTGAGGGAGAAAGAACATCTCTCAACATTCTTCAGCACTGTTCGGGAATATCCACTGCAACAGCGGAATATGCGGCTCAGTGCGAGGGTACCAATGCGTCCATTGCCGAAACAAGAAAAACGCTCCCCGGACTTCGTGCCCTTGAAAAGTATGCTGTTACAATAGGCGGCGGAAAGAATCACCGCTTCAATCTTTCCGATGCCGCTATGATAAAGGATAATCATGCCGATGCTTACGGCGGCATTACCAATGCGGTAAACGTTCTCCGCTCGAAAATGGGTCACATGAACAAGATCGAGGTGGAGGTCCGCAACAAGGAGGAGCTTAACGAAGCTCTTGCTGTCGGTGTTGATGTTATCATGCTGGACAATATGTCCCCTGCCGAAATGGCTGAATGTGTAAGGATAACCGCCGGACGTGCCCGTCTTGAAGCCTCAGGCGGAATCACTCTTGAAACTATCAGAGAGGTTGCACAGACAGGCGTTGATATTATTTCTATAGGTGCACTTACTCATTCGGTAAAGGCATTTGATATTTCACTTAAGATAAAGAAGTAAGGGATAAAAATGAAAAAAGGACTTACATTTGTATATGCCGTTCATGGCAATCTGTATATAAATCTTACCAATAAATGTCCCTGTGCATGTACCTTCTGTATCCGCCGAAACGGTGACGGTGCTTACGGCTCGGACAGTCTCTGGCTTGAACGTGAGCCCACTGTTGAGGAGGTACTTGCTGCCGTGGCTGAATTTTCCCCCGACAGCTATGGAGATATCGTATTCTGCGGCTATGGCGAGCCTATGGAACGTGCCGATGATGTGGCATTTATCGGAAAAGAGCTTAAGAACCGTTATAACAAGAAAATACGTCTCAATACAAACGGACTTGGTGACAGGATCAACGGCAGGTCTGTCGCTTCACTGCTTGAAGGGGCTGTTGATGTTGTATCTGTATCCCTTAATGCAGGCTGTTCTGCCGAATACAACAAGGTGACACGTCCCAAATGGGAGGACGGTTTTGATGTAATGCTTGCTTTTGCGGAGGATTGCAAGAAATATGTTCCGCAGGTAATGTTTACCGTTGTGGACGTTATATCAAAAGAGGAAATTGAAAAATGCCGTGCTCTTTCGGAGAAAATGGATATTCCTCTGAGAGTGCGCCCTTATGATTCATAATATAAATAACAAATTGCAGAGAATAATTGCCGCAGCTGCGGCGGAATGGAGTTTTTTATGGAAGCAACTATCAGAAAGGCTGATTTTAAAGGCATAGAAGCCGTTGAAATGAAAGCAGGCGGTTATTATGCGCTTGTTGCAAATACGTTAGGTTCAAACGTGGTTCGTTTCAGAGATGAAAAAAGAGATATGGAGATCTTCCGCTACAGCGAGGATATGACTATAAGCGAATTTCTGAACGCACCTGAGATATGGGGTCTTCCTACGCTTTATCTCCCCAATCGTTTTGACAACGGTGTTCTGCGTACTTCGGATGCTGTGTATCATCTTCCTGTAAATGAGGAACGGTTTAAAAATCATCTTCATGGTGTTATTCAGAAACGATCTCACAAAATAAAGGAAATGTCTGCTGAAAACGGAAAGGCTGTTTTAGTTACAAGCTTTACCTATGATGAAAACGACTTTTTCTTCAACTGCTTCCCTGTTAAATTTACTGTTGAGATACGTTTTGAGCTTTCTGATGAGGGACTTCGTCATACTGTAACACTTACAAACAAGTCAAAGGTAATGATGCCTGTTTCTCTCGCTACTCATACCACATACTGCGCTCCCTTTGTTGCAGGCGGAAAGCAGGAGGATATCAGACTTACCGTTCCGGCTGTTTCAAAGCTTCAGTTCAACAAGAAGCGCTGGCTTCCCAACGGAAGAGTTCTTAAGCTTAAGGATTATGATCTTGAATATGTAAACGGCGGAAAATGCCCTGTTCTTACCGACATCTGCAACGATATGTACACTGCAGGCGTTACTAAGCTTATGGACAAGGATTTCCACGGTACTATCATGACAGATACTGCAAGCGGAAAATCCATATGCAATGAAACAGATGAGGATTATAAATTCTGGATAGTATGGAACCACGAAGGCTTTATGAATTATTTCTGCGCTGAACCCATGACTGCACAGGTAAATGCTCCCAATCTTGATATGCCCGCAGATAAAACAGGATATCGTGAACTTAAGCCGAAGGAATCCTACAGTGTATCTCAGAGATTCTTTACTATTGGCTGATCATATATACAGTAAATCCTCAACGAAAGGAAGTTAATACCAATGGCATTTTGCACAAGCTGCGGTTCACCGCTTAATCCAAACAGCAAATTCTGTCCCGAATGTGGTTCTGTTGTTGAATCCGCTCCCAAGGAAGAAGCTCCCAAGGCTGCAGAAGCCGATACAGTTGTATCCGAAGATAATAATACAGAAGTAAAAAAAGAGGAAGTATCTTCCGCAGACGCTCCTAAGGCAGAAGTTAAAGAAGAGGTAAAGCCTGTTTCAGATACTCCCAAGGCTCAGGTCAAGGAAGAGGTAAAGCCTGCTACAGATACTCCCAAGGCTCAGGTCAAGGAAGAGATCAAGCCTGTTTCAGATGCTCCCAAGGCTCAGGTCAAGGAAGAGGTAAAGCCTGTTTCAGATACTCCCAAGGCTCAGGTCAAGGAAGAGGTAAAGCCTGTTTCAGATACTCCCAAGGCTCAGGTCAAGGAAGAGGTAAAGCCTGCTACAGATGCTCCCAAGGCTCAGGTCAAGGAAGAGGTAAAGCCTGTTTCAGA
>JAFUOZ010000041.1 GCA_017481565.1 Oscillospiraceae bacterium
GTGGCATCAAAAGCAAGCTATGCGGATATGTTCAGATAAAAGCACCGTATCACATTTTGGGAAAAGATGTGATACGGTGTTTTTTCTTAAGCTTATCTTAAGGTTAAACAAAGACGAACTTCAACATAGGGATATATAATGATATCAACAAGTAAAACAGAAAACAGGGAGGAAAAAGAAAATGCTTGAATGTAAGGAGCTTGTAAAAAGATATAAGGAAAAATGTGCTGTTGATAATCTGAGCTTTAAGGTAAATAAAGGAGAGGTTTTCGCTCTTCTGGGAAGTAACGGCGCAGGAAAGACCACCACTATAAAAATGATACTCGGACTGGTAAAGAAAGACGGAGGACAGATAATACTTGCCGATGATATAAAAATAGGCTATTCCCCCGAAACACCGTATTTTCCGCCGTTTCTCACAGGCTATGAGGTGCTTGATTATTACGGAGCTATACAGAAAATACCCAAGGATGAGCGGAAAAATATAATACCGAAGCTTCTTGAAACGGCAGGACTTGAAAATAATAAGACAAGGGTAAAAAATTATTCAAAGGGTATGCTGCAGAGACTTGCTCTTGCACAGTCTCTTCTTGGAGACCCACAGCTGCTTATTTTAGATGAACCTACCGCAGGACTTGACGCACTGGGACGGCTTGAAATGATGAAGCTTATCGGCGGATTGAAAAATTCGGGAAAGACTGTAATTATCAATTCCCACATCTTAAGCGATATCGAAAGAGTATGCGACAGAGGTATAATCATGAAAAACGGCGCTGTGCTGAATACATGGAATAAATCGGATAATAACGAAAAAAGCCTTGAAGAAATATTTATAGATACAATCGGAGGTATATGATGATTATAACACTTACCGCACTAAAAGAAAAGCTTCGCCGAAAGGAGCTTTATATAGTTTCCGTCATAGGAGTGCTTATACTGCTTATCTTCAGCACAGGCACAGGAACAATTTCCATAGACGGAAAGGAAATAACCGAATATGAGACCCTTGCGCCCATACTGCTTGTTGTTGTAAATGCAGTTGGCTGTGTGCTTTCGTCAGTAATGAGCGTAGGTACGATACCAAGTGAATATGAACGAAAAACGAGCCACCTTATATGGATAAGAGGAGTTTCACAGTCACGCTATCACGGTGAACTTGCACTTGCAAATGTTATATCGGGACTTGCCTCCGAGGGAATATTATTTATCGCTATGGGAATATTTGCAGCTGTAAACGATAAAACCTCAGAGCTTCTTAAGCTTATCCCGGCATATCTTATCATCGCCGTAAATATTGCGTCGGTATGCCTTGTATCAACTGCACTCAGTATAATTCTGCCCAAAATCGCAGCAGGAGCCTTGTCGGCGGCAATATCCCTTATCGGAATTTTCCACAGTGTGCTTTATACTCTTAAGGATATTCTGGGCGGATTCGGCGGCGAGCTTATAAAATATACTCTTAAAATAATCCCCGACCTGCACAGCGTACAGACTCAGGCAGGAAAGCTCATCAGCGGAGATAATGCAGATATACATATAATTTTAAAGGGTCTGCTTGCGGTATATATTTTTACAGCATTTATATTCATCTTCAGAAGAAAGGAAGCGTAAGCTATGATAAAAAAGATAATTTTCGGAGCAGTGGGAATCGGACTTGCTGCTTCTGTAATAGCAACAGGCACTTACGGTCTGCCCGAAGAGGATAAGGATATTTACAACAAAGCCGCCGCAATATCGGCAGGCAGCGACAATTTCGGCTTTAAGGATTTTTCCATAGAAAATTATCCCGTTGCATTTTATGACGGAGAATATGACTATGTTGTCACACAGGAAAACGGTACAGAAAATATCACGAAAAGAAAGCCTGTTTTAAATTCCATAGCTGCAACAGCATATCCCGTTGATGAACATTACGAGGTGCTTACACCTACACTTGAAAAAATGTCCTCTGTTCTGGGAGTTCTGACTGCATCGGAGGAATACGGCGAAAGAGACCATATCACAACCCTCTGGCATGAAGCCTTTCATTGCTGGCAGCTTACAAATTATTATGATAATATAATAAATATCTGCGGAGGTACAGACGAAAAGCTTGTTGCGGACAAGATAGATACAAATGAACGTGCGGCAGCATTGTTTCAGGAACAGTCAGAGCTTCTGGAGCAGGCAGTCGGAGCGTCGGATATTGACAAAATGCGGGAATATATAGTAAAATATAATCAGCTTGAACAGGAAAGAAATGCACTGCTTTCAGAGGAGCTTACCGATCTTGAAAATTATTATGAGATAGTTGAAGGCTCAGCCTGCTATATAGAAATGCTGGTCTATACCATGCAGGATCCCGAAAATACCGAAAGAGACTATATAAGCGAGATAAGCGGCTATTCGGACGGTACGGGCAAATATTACAAAACAGGCATGGCACAGTGTATTATCCTTGATAAGCTCAATATTGAATGGAAAGATACATATGATTTTTCCCGTCCCTTTATTGATCTGATAAATGAGGAGCTTGATATATAATGGAATATAAGGTGCTTGCGGCAGATGACGAAACAGAGCTTCTTGACGCACTTGAATTATTTACCGAAAGAGAAAACATCCGCCTGATAAAAGCGGATAACGGTGTCACGGCACTGGAGCTTTTCAAAAAGGAAAAGCCCCATCTTGTGCTGCTTGATATTATGATGCCCGGACTGGACGGCTTTGCGGTGCTGAAAAAGATACGCAGCGAAAGTAAGATACCTGCAATAATGCTTACCGCAAGGGGCGAGGATTACGATAAAATACTGGGTCTTGAATCGGGTGCAGATGATTATATAACAAAGCCCTATAATCCAATGGTGGTGGTAGCCAGAATAAAGGCGCAGCTGAGAAGATGCTATGATTTCGGCGAAAGCACAGATAAGACCGATGAAAAAAACCGTCTTGAATGTTTTGATATCGTCCTTGACAAAACGGAATGTACCGTTTCAAAGGGCGGAAAAATTATTGAGCTAACAAAGACCGAATATCTTATTTTAGAGCTTCTTATGGGAAACAGGGGACGTATATTCACAAAACAGCAGATATTTTCTCATGCATGGGAAAGTGAATATATATCCGATGATAATACCGTTATGGTACATATAAGCAATCTGCGCTCAAAGATAGAGGACGACCCCAAATCCCCGAAAATAATAAAAACAGTAAAAGGTCTTGGCTATAAAGCGGAAAAGGAGCGGCAATGAAATTCAGAAAAAGCATATTTACAAGACTGATAATCAATTTTATAGTGTATGCAGTATCTCTTGTGCTGTTTTTTATGGCTGCACTTGTCATACAGTCGGCAGTTATCAGCGGAGGAGATTTTCAGAGCATGGATCCCGTAATGCTTATAGCAGATGACGGAACTATCACCGATACGGAGATACTGAAAAGATTGGGCGGCTGGGCAGAGGAGCTGGACGATCAGCATAATGTTCTGTCAGTTTACGGTGAAAAGAAAACAGAGGATATGTCCTATACCGCACAGTCACTTCTTGAGCTTACATCGGGATATACAGATACGGAATATATTTCCCTGTATATTCCCCATAAGGAAAGCGGCAGAAAATATCTTTTCATGTATGACCGTGCAATTATGGAGTTTAAGCCTTCCGTGATCGTAAATGATATTGAAAAATACGGCACACCCGATATAGTATTCCCTGTGTTTCTGCTGCTTGCGGCAGCTGCTACCGTAACAGCCGGCAATGACCTGAGAAAGCGGATAAAGCGCCCTCTTGACAGTATAATCGACGGAATGAACCGTCTTAAATCAGGCAGTGAGAACGCAAGAATAGATGTAAAGACCGAAGCGGAATTTGAGCAGATAGTCAATACCTTCAATGAGATGTCCGCCTCGCTTTCCCGTGAAAAAGCGGAAAAGGAGCAGATGATAAAACAGAAAAACCGTACTTTGTTAGAGCTTTCCCATGACCTTAAAACTCCCGTTGCAACGATAAAAAGCTATGCCAATGCGCTTGAACAGGGACTTGTCCCTGAGGACAGGATAAAGAGCATTTACCGTACTATTGATATAAAGGCAGACAGAGTAAAAAAGCTTACCGACGATATGTTCATGATGCTTAAAATGGATAATCCCGATTATCGTCTTAATACAGAAAGCGTCGATCTGTGTGAGCTTATGCGCAGACTGTGCTCCGAATATTATGACCAGCTTTATGAGGCAGGCTTTGAATTTGAAATTTCTATCCCCGATGAGCCTGTAACAATAACTGCAGACCCGGATCTTTATTCAAGGATAATATCAAATCTGCTGTCAAATGCGGAGAAATATAATAAAACGGGAAAAAATATCTCTGTCAGGGTATATCTGAAAAACGGTCATGGTGCAGTTGATGTTTCCGATGACGGAGAGGAAATATCCCCCGTATTTGCCGCAGCCATGTTCGAGCCTTTTTCAAGGGGAGATATAGCAAGAAAGACCGACGGCGGCACAGGTCTGGGACTTGCCATATCAAAAATAATCGCCGAAAAGCACGGCGGTACTATAGAGTATATCCGCAGTAACGGAAAAAATATTTTTACAGTAGTTATATAGCGATCCACAAAAATCCTTTGCCGTAGCGGCAAAATTGCCGTAGCGGCAAAATTGCCGTAGCGGCAAAATTGACTGAGTGGGTCGTGAAACGATTTAATCAGCGGTTCCTTAAAACCCGACCGCAGAAAATCATATATGCAAATTTTCAGCGGTCGGGCAGTGTTGCTATTACTTCGGCAATAATATAATTTGATTGCTCGGTGCTTGATTTTTCAAAAAAGTCGCAGATACGACAATTATTGTAATTTATAAATAGTTAATCAAACTGTTTAATTGCCGAAGTAATATTTATGTGGATAGCTATAATTTTTTATTCTCATACAGATGCACAAAGTATGCTCCCACGGTTGACAGTGTAATTAAAATATACTATAATATGTATAAACGATCTGTATGAAAGAAGGCGTATTATGTCTGATTCTGAAAGGAGAACAATATCCGATAATGATTATTGCTATTATGAATACTCCGACCATGTAGTAATCAAAGAATATTTATCGGATAAAGCAGTTGTCAGGATACCGTCTGAAATCGGGAGTAAGCCTGTTACTAAAATAGGTTCCCGTGCTTTTTCAGGCTGTACAAGCCTTACAAGTGTAATTATTTCCGATAATGTTACTGAAATAGGTGTCCATACTTTTTCGGGCTGCACAAGCCTTACAAGCATAACCCTCCCCGATAGTGTTACAAAAATCGGAGGATCTGCTTTTTTGGAATGTACAAGCCTTACAAGCGTAAACATTCCCGATAGTGTAACCGAATTAGGTGTATCTGCTTTTGAATACTGTACAAGCCTTGAAAGCATAACCATTCCCGACAGTGTTATTGAAATAGATGAATATACTTTTTCTGACTGTACAAGCCTGACGAGCATAACCATTCCCGACAGTGTAACTAAAATCGGAGATGATTCTTTTTCAGGCTGTACAAGTCTTACGAGCATAACCATTCCCGATAGTGTAACTAAAATCAGCGAATATGCTTTTTTTGACTGTACAAGCCTTACAAGCGTAACTATTCCCGATAGTGTTATCGAAATAGCCGAATATGCTTTTGGAAACTGCATAAGCCTTACAAGTATTACTATTCCCGATAGTATTACTGAAATAGGTCTGAAAGTTTTTGATAATACGCCTTGGCTTGAAGAACAAAAACAACCGCTTATAATCAATAGTATTCTGATTTATTATAAGTCTGCAATCGGAAATGTTATACTTTCTGAAAATATTACGCAAGTAGGTGCGGGTGCTTTTAATAACTGCAAAAATCTGACAGGCATAACTATTCCCGATAGTGTTACTCAGATAGGAAGCTTTGCTTTTTCAGAATGTACAAGTCTTACAAGTGTAACTATTCCCGATAGTGTTACTAAAATAGACGGCGGTGCTTTTTCAGAATGTACAAGCCTTACAAGCATAACCATACCCGACAGTATTACCGAAATAGATTGCTGTGCTTTTTCAAAATGTACAAGCCTTACAAGTATAACCATACCCGATCGTGTTACTGAAATAGGTGCTTTTGCTTTTTCAGAATGTACAAGCCTTGAAAGCATAGCCATTCCCGATACTGTTACTGAAATAGGCAGCCATGCTTTTTCAAAATGTACAAGTCTTACAAATGTAACTATTCCCGATAGTGTTACTGAAATAGGCGGCAGTGCTTTTAAAGAATGTACAAGCCTTACAAGCATAACCATACCCGATAGTGTTACTGAAATAGGTGTTTTTGCTTTTGAAGAATGTACAAGCCTGACAAGCATAACTGTTCCCGACACTGTTACGGAAATAGGCATCTATGCTTTTTTTGAATGTACAAGCCTTACAAGTATAACCATTCCCGATAGTGTTGCTAAAATAGGCGGCAGTGCTTTTAAAAACTGCACAAGCCTTGAAAGCATAATCCTCCCCGACAGTATTACCGAAATAGGCGAAGGTGCATTTTACGGCTGTCCCGACAGCATAAAAGAATATATTCCCGAAAGATTCCGTGAAACAGCATTTTCCGAATAAAACCATAGGGAGCAGCCGCCAGAAACGTCTGCTCCCTTATTTTATAAAATATCAAGTATATCCGATTTTAAAACATCTGCCTTAGGACCGTATATAGCCTGAATACCCGTGCCCTTTTTCACAAGACCCAGCGCCCCCTCCGCTTTCCAGAGACTTTCATCTGCCACCAGCGAGGGATCGTTCACCGTTACACGAAGCCTTGTCATGCAGGCGTCGACTAAGGTTATATTTTCACGTCCTCCCAGAAGAGAAATTATCCTTTCAGGCTGTCCGTCCGAGGAAATGCCTTTGTTATCCGAACCCTCAGCCGTTTCAGCACCTGCTGTATAGTTACCAAGCCTGCCGGGAGTTGCATATCTGAATTTACCTATCATAAAGTATGATACAAAATATCCCACAGCGAAAAATCCGATACAGCTTATGACAAAGTTTATAATATCTCCCGTAAGACCTGCACTGACCGACATAGGAACTCTTGTGATAAACTCAACTATTCCGAAGGAATGAAGTCTCAGGTCAATAACATCGGAAAGCGCAAACGCCGCACCCTGAAGCACTGCATATACTATATAAAGAGGAAGCGCACAGAACATGAACATAAATTCAAGCGGTTCGGTAACACCTGTTAAAAATACCGCAAGTGCAGCCGAAAGATACATTGACTTGTAATCATGCCTTTTGTCCCTGTCTGCACGTCTGTACATTGCAAGAGCTATTCCCAGAAGAAGTCCTGCCGCACCGATCATCTGTCCCACCTTGAAACGAGCGGGAGTAACAGAGCTTAAAAGCGCCTCATAGGAAGCATTATCCCCTGCATTTCTGAAATTGATAAGATCGGTTATCCACGCAAGCCATAAAGGGTCCTGACCGAACACCTGCGAGCCTGCATTTGCACCTGTGAGTATCTCATAGGTGCCGCCGAAGGAGGTATAGTTCATAGGGATAGTAAGCATATGATGAAGTCCGAAGGGAAGAAGAAGTCTTTCCAGAGTACCGTAAATAAAGGGCGCAAGGAAGGGCGCAGTATCTGCCGAGCCTGCTATCCATATACCGAAGGAATTGATTCCCGACTGAATAACGGGCCAGATAACAGAAAGCACCAGCGACGCTATTGCCGACCATAATATCACTGCAAGAGGAACAAATCTCTTTCCGTTGAAAAAAGCAAGAGCGTCAGGCAGCTTTCGGAAATTATAGTATTTGTTATATACCGTACCGCCTAAAAATCCCGATATGATACCCACAAATACACCCATATTAAGAGCAGGCGAGCCTAAAACCGAGGTGAAATAATTTTCCACAGGCATTTCCTGTCCGAACAGAGAATATACCCTTGCATTCGGGTCAGCGAGCATATCTGCGGTCACGCCGAAAACAGCTCCCGTGATGTTATTTATCAGAATAAAGGCAATAACAGCCGCAAATGCGCCGCCTGCACGGTCCTTTGCCCATGAACCGCCGATAGCCGCCGCAAAAAGAATATGCAGATTTCCGATTATCGCCCAGCCGATATTTTCCGTTACACTGCCTATGGTATCAAGGAAAGCCACGTCGGATAACATAGAAATAAGCTTTCCTATGCTTATCATAAGACCTGCGGCAGGCATAACGGCGATCACCGTCATAAGCACCTTTCCCAGCTTTTGCAGAAAATCAAAGCTTATGCCTTTTTTTGGCATCTCAGCATCTGAAACATGAGGATCATCGGTCACCCCGTTATCAAAGTAAATAAGAGAGCCTTCGCCCCTTGTCACACTGCCCTCGTTAATGTGCATACCTGTATTATCTGCCGCATCTGTTATCAGTACGGGAGTAATGGTATTGATATTGTTTTTTTTCATATAGTCAAGGTCAGCTTCTGCAATAAGCTCACCCTTTCGTACCTTGTCACCTGCTTTTTTGTATACGGTAAAGCCTGCCCCCTTAAGAGCCACAGTTTCAAGTCCGAAGTGAACAAGAACATCTGTACCGTCATCGGAAGCGAATCCGAAAGCGTGCCTTGTTTCCGCTACAGATGTGACAGTACCGTCAACGGGACTGTATATTTTACCGTCCGAGGGGATTATAGCACAGCCCTCACCCAGTATCCTTTCCGAAAAAACAGGGTCGGGTACTTTATCCAAAGGTACAGCCTGACCGCTTAAGGGCGGAGCGATACCGATCATTTTTTTATTATTGCTGCTCATCAGCGTCCTCCTTATAGGTTATGGATTTTAAAGCTATTATTTCCGTTATTATACGGATTAACCATTACAGATTTTTACAGATCGGACAAAATCTTAGGGTAAAATAAAAGCAGGCAAAAAAGTTGCCAATCAGGTCACAAAGTGCTATAATTTAAGGAACCGCTGATTAAATCGTTTCACGACCCACTCAGTCAATTTTGCCGCTGCGGCAAAGGCATTTTCGTGGGTCTGAAACGATGCCTACGGCTTTAATCAGCGCTTCCTTAATTGTGCAAAAACATAGAAAGCGAGCGACCGCAGCATGAGTAAAGCATATAAAATTGAGTTAAACAATAGCTGGGAGAAACAGCTTATAAGCTGTTGAGTCAAATTATTGATAAAGGAATTATTATGAAAACAAAATTATTAAAGCTGCCGTTTGGCGATATTCAGATATTGGTGAATGGTATTCCTATTACATTTGAATATAAAAAACCATTATATGATACATTCTATAATAATAACGATGAAGAGATAAAAGCATCGGGAGCATTTGGAATTAATATTAATACAAAGGAGTTAAAACCCGATGATATTATTTTTGTTTATTCATCAGCAGGTCAGCTTCTGACCGATGGCGGAGATGAAGGAACAGTAAATGCTATCGCAAAATTGAAAAATTATACCTACGGTATTGGAGGACCTGACACAGAATTTATAGAATGGCAATACGGCAGTATACACGGCAATATACCATCAGGCAGATTTGGCTATATACACCATGTGTTAGATTATGAGTTGATTGATATTACCGAATACGGTTTAAAATATAAAATTGTAAATGCAATAGATAATGCAGCAGACGAAAAAGAAAGTTTATATGTCTGTGTTATTTGGGAGGATAATGCAAAACCATACGCCTATGATATAGTTTCGTTTTTAACTTGTTGAAATACGGATAAAAGGTTGTAAAAGATGATTAAGGAAGCACTGATTAATGCCGTAGGCATCGTTTCAGACCCATGAAAATGCCTTTGCCGCAGCGGCAAAATTGACTGAGTGGGTCTTGAAACGATTTAATCAGCGGTTCCTTAATAACCAAAGTTCAGAGCTATTGAATAAATTTACCTATATATTTTGACAATAAAGAGCATAAATATAACTTTTTTACTTAAATACTATTGACAAATCGGTGTTGCGGTGATATAATGTAATACAAGTTATTAAAGCACGTGATTTAATAACTGAATTGATAATGAAAGTGAGGTAATCTGCGATGATTGATGATATGATGATGTTCAGGAAAATAAAAAGTAAAAAGAGCAGAATTGCCTCGGCGAAAATGATATAGTTTTGCATAGCAGTGTACTAAACGGATATAGCTATGCATTGATGTATTGATGTGATAAGCCGCAGCTTTTTTTGCTGCGGCTTTTTTCTGTACTGTAATAAGCAGAATTTGCGGATAACGCCGTAGGATATGCTCGAAACGATTAATTATTTATGAAAGTGTGGTACAGAAAAATGAATATTGTTATTAAAGATTTTAAAGAGTGTTACGTAAACGATGCTGCCATGTTAGCAATACGTGAATTCCAAGAAGAGAAAAAGCATTGCCCTTGTCTGCCCTCAGCGGATTTTTCGGATAATATAAAAGGTGTTATCTCATGGCTGTGCGGTCAGGGACACGGAAAAGCTGCCATATGTGATAACAAACTTGTGGGATATATTCTGTTTGCAGGGCCATGGGACGGCTTTATCGGCAATGTAAAGGGTGTTTTTTCACCCTTGGGAGGCAGTGCATTTTCATATGAATATGAAAAACGTGATAGAATTGCTTCAAAAGTGTTTGAAAGTATAGCGAAAGAACTATCGGAATTGAATGTTTACAGCTATGCACTCAGCCGATATGCTCATGATGAAGAAACAGCAAAAGCATTCATTCTGAACGGTTTCGGTATACGCTGCTCCGATGCAGTGCTTGAATTATCGGATAAAATACCCGTAATAAACAGCGGAAAAGCTAGGTTTTGCGAGCTTTCTGCCGATAACTTTCATCAGGTAAAGCGTTTGCAGAGAGGACTTCATAAGCATCTTGCGGGGTCACCTGCATTCTGTCCCACAGTGGGTACAGACTTTGAGCATTGGTTTGAAAACTGGATAAAACGTGAAACGATGAGAATATTCGTTGCAAAAGTGAATGAAAATATAATCGGGTTTATAGCAGTTGATAATACAGGTGAAAATTTTATTACGGAATATAGAGATATGAAAAATATATGCGGTGCTTATTTTGATGAAAACTTCCGCGGAGGACCTGCAAAAGAACTTCTTTCATATATATGCAACACCCTGAAAACCGAAGGAAATACTCATCTGGGAGTTGATTATGAAACTCTTAATCCGACAGCACTTAATTTCTGGCAGAAAGCCTTCACACCTTACACATATTCCTTTGCAAGAAGATTAGACGAACGTATCGCTCAATGGAATATGGATTAATTCAAAAATAAGAAAAAATCACTTGATCATTGCGGTGAAATGTGGTAAAATATAAAAATACAGCTCAGTAAAGGAGATTTGATAATAATGAGTAAGAAACCATTCTATATTACAACACCGATATATTATCCTTCGGGTAATCCTCATATCGGTCACTGCTATACTACAGTTGCCTGCGATTCTATCGCAAGATTCAAGCGTATGCAGGGCTATGATGTAATGTTCCTGACAGGTACGGACGAGCATGGCGCTAAAATTCAGCAGAATGCAGAAAAAGCAGGCATGACTCCCAAGGAATATGTTGATGGTATCGTTGAAAACTTCAAGAAGCTCTGGAGCTTTATGAACATCAGCTATGACAGATATATCCGTACTACAGACGATTATCATATTGAAACTGTACAGAATATCATGACAAAGCTCTATGAAAAGGGCTATATCTACAAGGGTTCATATAAGGGTAAGTATTGTGTTCCCTGTGAAAGCTTCTGGACAGATACACAGCTTGTTGACGGCAAGTGTCCCGACTGCGGAAGAGATGTAATAGATTCTGAGGAAGAAGCATACTTCCTTAAACTGTCTGAATTTACCGATAAGATAACAGATCTGCTTAAAAATAAGGGCTATCTGTTCCCTGAGACAAGAATAAATGAAATGGTAAACAATTTCGTTAAGGACGGTCTTGAAGATCTGTGCATTTCCAGAACCACTGTCAAGTGGGGTATTCCTATGCCCTTTGATGAGAAACATACGGTTTATGTATGGCTTGACGCACTTATAAACTATATTTCCGCACTCGGCTATGAAAATAATACCTATAATGATTTTGAAAAATACTGGCCTGCTTCAATGCATATGACAGCAAAGGAAATTGTACGTTTCCATTCTATCGTATGGCCTGCGCTGCTTATGATGCTTGACATTCCGGTTGCTGATAAGCTTTACGGTCACGGCTGGATTAATTTCAATGGTCAGAAGATGTCAAAATCTTTGGGAAATGTGGTAAATCCGTTGGTTCTTGGCGAGCGTTACGGCGTTGATGCTGTAAGATATCAGATACTCCGTGATATGCCTTATGGCGGAGACTCCAATTTCTCCAATGAGATCATGATAAACAGAATTAATTCTGACCTTGCAAACGATCTAGGAAACTTGGTTTCAAGAACTGTTGCTATGGCTGAAAAGTATTTCGGAGGAACATTGCCTTCCGAAAGACAGTCCGATCCTGTTGATGATGAGCTTATCAATATGGCAAAGGCTCTCAGAGAGACTGTTGCCGCAGATGTTGAGGAGGCTCAGCTTTCAAACGCCCTTGCAGAGATATTCAAGGTGATCTCCCGTGCAAACAAGTACATTGACGAAACAGCTCCCTGGGTGCTTGCAAAGGACGAAAGCAACAAGGCAAGACTTGCAACTGTTCTTTATAATCTTCTTGAGGCTGTAAGAATATCCACATCACTTCTTTCCGCATTTATGCCTACTACAATGCCTGAGGTATGGAGACAGATAGGTGCTTCCGAAGAGGATGTTTCCTATGAAAATGCAGGAAAGTTCGGTGTACTTCCTGAAAATGTCACAGTAACAAAGGGTGATGTTCTGTTCCCCAGAATCGACGTTGAGAAGGAGATAGACGCTCTCAATGAAATGATAAAGTCTTCTCAGCCTGCAGAGGACGAGGACAAGGCTAATCTTGTACCCATTTCTGAAACCATCACTATTGATGACTTTGCAAAGGTTGACTTAAGAGTTGCAGAGGTCATTGAGTGCGAAAAGGTCAAGAAGGCAAAGAAGCTTCTTAAGCTGCAGCTGAATGACGGTTTCGGTACAAGACAGGTAGTTTCGGGAATTGCAAAGTGGTATGCTCCCGAGGACCTTATCGGAAAGAAGGTCATTGTTGTAGCAAATCTCGCACCTGCAAAGCTTTGCGGTGAGGAGAGCGCAGGCATGATCGTTGCTGCTGATGTAGGAGAGGACGCAAGAGTTATCTTTGTTGATAAGGATATCCCCAACGGCAGCAAGCTCAGATAATTATCAATGCGCAATTCGTAATTGATGCTTTTAGCTGTATCATTATCCGATACGCTCATATATTTAAGTTTAAGATCATTAAAAGGGGCTTGCAGGATATTAATGCAAGCCCCTTATTGCTTTATAACGGTAAAATGCTTATGATAAAGAAAATACTTTGCTATGTGGGTACATTTGCGGCGGCACTTCTGTTTCTGTGGGGAGCACTTCTGCTTTCGTCATCAGTACCCGATGAAAAAATATATGATAATCTTTATTCCTCGGCACAGCATTACAGCGGAAAAATGGCATTTGGCTTTAAAAGTGACGGAAGATATAATTCTGTAACCGATAATTATGCAGATGTTATACTTTTAAATATAATATACAATATAAAAAGCAATGACCCTTTTATATCATCATTAGATACAAAATATTACAGCGGCGGTGAAGAGGGCGTAAATGCAGGATTTTACTATTCACTGACCGAGGGTATACCTCCCGATACCGATTATACACGATATTGGCATGGAATGGCGGTGTTTATACGTCCTCTGCTTATATTTACAGATGTGGAGGGGATAAAAAATATCGGTGCGTGGGCGGTAATGCTGCTTATGGCGGCGCTGTGTGTTATACTTACGGTGAAAAAACAGTATTTCGGAGCGGCGGCAGTTATTATCTCATTTTCGGCGGTGCAGCTGTGGAATATACGGCTTTCTCTTGAATATCTTCCGTCGGCTGCGGTATGCTTTTTTATGAGTATACTTTATGTGCTGCTTGAAAAAAAGAGCGATGATATACTTATTTATTTAAGTATATGCGGCGGAGTTATGATAGCCTTCTTTGATTTTCTCACAGCAGAGACGCTGACAATACTTATACCGCTGCTTCTGGTGTATATAATACGCATGAACGACGGACGGACAGGTGAGCTTAAGAGTATGTTCAGGACGTTTTTTTTAAACTGCATTGCATGGGGAATATCCTATATAATGACCTTTATCGCAAAATGGACTATCGCTTCCGCTGTAACGGGGGAAAACAAGTTCACGGCGGCGTTATCCTCGGTGGGAGAACGTTTTGCGGGAGAAGCGGATAAGATAGGATATCCAAAGCTTATATTATATGCGCCCCTTGCCAATCTTTCAACTGTTTTCGGCGGCACTGAAAGGATATCGTCGGGGAATATTATAGTGGGTCTTGCGGTTACGGCGGTAGTAATGTGCGGTGTATATTATATACTGCGGAGAAAGGTTTTCTGTAAGGAAGCTGTTATTTTTGCGGTTATTGCGGTTATCCCCTTTATACGCTTTTCGGTGCTTTCAAATCATTCCTATCTGCATGAATTTTTTACATATCGTGCACTGGCTTCGTCGGTTATGGCGCTGCTTGCTTTTGTATGGTATAATATTTTGCTTTCGGAGAATAAAAAAACTGTAAGCGGCAATAAAAAAAGCATAAAATATAAGGAGAGCAGATAATATGTCAGAGAATACTGTAAGAGAAAAATTTATTAAAATTCGGAAGATGTGCGACAGGCTTGAAGAAGCCGGAGTAGATCAATATGGCTTTTATCCGCCTGTGACCGAAGCGGATATACACAGGTGGGAGGAAAAAAACAATGCGAAGCTTCCTGACGGTCTTAAGGAATGGTATCTGTGTTCCGACGGTGCGGATATTACATCATTTCAGCTTTATCCGCTTAACAGGTTATCGGCAGATACAGTGATCGGAGGATATCGGGGATATTATCCTGTAGGCTCGTATATAGGTGACGGGGCGATGCTTGTTGCGGATAAGGAAGGTAATTTATACACTGCAGATCACGGAGATATCAATAAAAGTGATTTTTCGGGTTTTCTTGATTGGTATCTTATAGATTTTCTGGCTGATGAGTTATATACCTATTGTGGTGATGAGTATGAAAGCGAGACAAAACAAGCATATAATGAGGCTATTAAAAATGCCTTCCTTAAAGTGATTGGCAGGTAATAGGATTGAAGCGGTATTGAGGTTACTTTAAATCAAAATAATCTATACAAATGACCTGTGATTTTTCATTGGTCATTTTTGTTTTTGTTAAGGAAACGCTGATTAAAGCCGCAGGCATCGATTACGCCCCTCGAAAATCCCTTTGCCGAAGCGGCAAAACTTACTGAGAGGGGCGATAATCGATTTAATCAGCGGTTCCTTAAGGAAGTGCTGAGCAAATTTTTGTCTTGGCTTTTTGCATGGCTGCTGTGCTTTGAATTGTTATATTCTGTATATCTTTTGCTGTTATGTCCATAATATAAAAAATACTATACGGAGGATTTTTTATGACAGCAATTATTATTACAGGCGGTAAGGGCAGCCGAATGAAACCACTTAATTCTGTGTGTTCTAAGCATGAACTGAAAATATGCGGAAAATCAATACTTGATTATATTACCGAAAAGCTCCGTAATAACGGCATTGATGAAATGATATATACCCAAAGTGAATATCTCAGAGCCGATCCTGTTTCATCGGTGAGGGCAGCAGCCAAAAAAATGAATGAAACCGCTGTTGCCGTATGCTCAGATGTACTCTGCGCTATGGATTACCGCAAGGCTTTTATTATGCATAAAAGGTGGGGAAAAAGCATCACGCTCCTTTACTGCGGCGGCATTTTTACAGGCAATTTTATTTTTGAACCTGATTTTTTTGAAAGATTTCCTGTACTTAAGGGAGATGTTTATTCTCTTGAGGATAAGCTTGGATATCTTGCGGCTGAATATAATGAGGACTGCTTTTTTATTGATATCAATACTCCGTCGGATTATATGGCAGCCGGGAAAGCAGTGTTGTATCGGAAATATATCCCCGATATTCCCTTTGAGGAAAATGCGTTTGTTCCCAAGGGAACTTATGCCGATACTGCCGAAACGGAGGCTCCTGTCTATATCGGAAAAAGCTGTGTTATCGACAGCGGAGCGGTCATTGCTCAGGGAACTCTTATAGGTGACTGTGTTTATATCGGAAAGGGTGCTCATATTGACGGCGGTATTATTATGAATGGTGTATATATCGGAGAAAGGGTACGGGTAAAGGATGCTGTTGTCTGCGAAAATGCACGGCTTCTCAGCGGAGCGCAGGTCTATCGGGGTGCTGTAATGGGCAGCGGAGCTTCCGCAGGTGAGAATTCAAGGATATATGAGGGGGTAAGGGTCTGGAACGGCAGACGGGTTGCTCCCGAACAGACAGCCTCGTCGGATATTGTGTATTCGGGCGGCGGAGCTTCCGTTCTTCCGCTTATGTTTGACAGCGAGGGCAGAATGTGCGGAGAATGCGGCGGAGTGATCAATCCGAAAACGGCTGCTGCTATGGGAAGTGCGGCGGTACAGTGCGGAAGGACTGTTATTATCGGTCACAGAAGCGGTGCGGCATCAAAAGCTCTTGCATATGCATTTGCTGCAGGTGTGTCGGCTGCAGGCGGTGAAGCGATAATTTCAGGTGAGCTTTCCGAGCCGGCACTACGATACGGTACGATCATTTCGGGGGCAGGCTGCGGCTGTTATATTGACGGGGGAGTGAGTACCTCTGTACGTCTGTGCGCCGCTGACGGTCTTTCTGTTGATGAGGAGCTGGGAAGCCGTATTGAACAGGCCGTTGATAAAGGTGAATACTGCTCGGTGGGGCATAATCATTACGGCAGGATATCTTATCTGAATGATATATACAAAATGTATAATGTGTATCTGAATAAACTTGTCGTATCTGATATAAGCGGAATATATGCCGATGTAAGCTGTTCCGACAGTGTTTTATACAGCTTCTGCCGTGAAAAGCTTTCCTCTATGGGTGCGGATAATAAGAGCAATGAAAGGATAGCCTTTCATATAAGTGCCGACGGCAGAAAAATTTCTGCATACAGCGATGAAACGGGATATGTTTTTCATGATAAGCTGGTCATGCTTGCAATAAAAAGGCTCAGCGAAAGAGGTATCGGAAACATCGGGGTTTCATCGGATATTCCGAAAGCGGCAGATCAGATCGCTCCTGTATTAAGGTATAAAACTGTTCCCGATCACAGAGAGATGTGCTCCGAGGAGATATCCGCTGACAGAAAAGCAAGAAGTGCCGCTGCAAAGCTGCCCTTTTCCGAGGACGGCTGTGCGGTGATGCTTATTGTGCTGGATCATCTGGCAGCTCTTGGGATAAGTCTTAAAAAGGCGGTTTCTGAGCTTCCTTCATATGCGGCGGCGGAACGGTTCATACCGGTAAGAGGAAGTGCCGCTCAGCTTAAGGAGCTTATCGGCAGGGCAGGTATTTCGGACAGAGATGAAAATATATCATCGGGACGAGTGATAATAAAGCCTGTAAGAACAGGGGGCGGTATTATGATGCATATCGAAAGCACAGATATTGAAGCTGCCGCCGAGCTCTGCGATTTTTATGAAGATCTTATCGGCAGATTGTAACTGTACCGTGTTTTTTGTCGGATTATGACATTAAATTGTAATTGACAAAAGTTCGTAATTGGTGTATAATGGATAATATATTTATGTGCGGACTGGTTTTTGCAGCAGCGGACAAGCAATGTTGAGCGTCAGGCGGTTTATGAAAAGACGCTGAGATATATTATCGCTTCGGAATTTATAATTATAATGTTATGTATTGCGGCATAAAAGGGATCGTGTTAAGCCGCGGATTTTTTATATTAAGGCAGTGCCCCTTGTATCCTGATAAAATACTGCTTTGCTTCGGAGACAAAGTTTCCATAGGGGTATCTGTCCGTATTTTATGCGATAATTCGGAACAATTCAAGAAGAATATATTGTACTCTTTATTAAAAGGGTCTATAACAAACCGCAGTTCATATCGTTTCATTAACTATCCAATGAAGTTTTTCAGTGGGTCTGAAATGATATCTGCGGCTTTGAACTGTGCTTTCATAATCTCCCTGTGCATTTTTGAAACGGTACGGAACATAATTATTACTATTTTTATTATATGTAAGCCGCTGTTTTGCCTGCGGCAGTTTAAGAAAGGTGATGTGTTTAGTGGCAAAGAACGATGCAGAGTATACTATCAATGATTTCGGTGAAAAGCTTGCTGTAAAGCAGGAAAAGGAAAATGAAGAAAACGGTACAAGACAGAACGGTTATCAGAAGAGAAGCTTCTATACAAAGAATTATTACGGAAAGAATACAAGAAGAGCATATCAGGGAAGCTTCCGCCGTTCCTACAGACAGGGTACAGGCTATAACGGCGGATATAAGTCAAATAATAATGAAGGCTATACATCTAACAGGGAATATGATTTCAGAACAGACGCTAAAAGAGATTATACACGTACAGATCACAGAAAGCCTGTAAGTAATTCCTACAGCGGCAGAAGATACAGCAGCGGACAGTCCTACAGGACAAGCAATAAGGAAAGAACAGATATTTTATCGGATAATTTTACACAGTCAAGGACAAGCAGTATTCCTGTTCAGACGATCGCTCCCGAAATTTCGGACGGCTGCGCTTATCAGACAAATCACAGAAGCACCAAGAGAACTCCTCTTAAAATAATCCCATTAGGCGGTCTGCATGAGATCGGAAAGAATATGACCGTTTTTGAATGTGCCAATGATATTTTCATCGTTGACTGCGGAATGGCGTTCCCCGACAGCGATATGCCCGGTGTTGATATCGTGCTGCCCGATTTTTCATATATAAAGGAAAATGCTGACAGGGTAAGAGGTATCGTTATAACTCACGGTCATGAGGATCATATCGGCGGACTTGCTTATCTTTTAAAGGACGTTAATGTTCCTGTATATGCAACAAGACTTACGGTTGGTCTTATTGAAAACAAGCTTAAGGAGCATAATCTGGGCAGTGTATCTCTTAATGTGGTAAAGCCCAGACAGACCGTAAAGCTTGGCTGCATGGCAGTTGAGTTTATCAGGGTAAATCATTCCATTCCCGATGCTGTTGCACTTGCGATCCATACACCTGCGGGAATAGTTGTTCATACAGGCGACTTCAAGGTGGATTATACTCCCATTGAGGGCGGAGTTATTGACCTTGCACGTTTCGGTGAGCTTGGCAGCAGAGGTGTTCTTGCACTTATGGCGGATTCTACCAATGCGGAAAGGGCAGGTCATACAGCTTCGGAAAGAACTGTAGGTGCTTCCTTTGAAAATCTTTTTGACAAGGCAGAGGGCAAGCGTATCATTATCGCCACCTTCTCTTCAAATATCCAGAGAATACAGCAGATCGTCAACAATGCGGTAAGATGCGGCAGAAAGGTTGCTGTTTTCGGCAGGAGCATGGTAAATGTTATCAATACCGCTACCGAGCTTGGCTATTTGAAGGTTCCTGAGGGAGTTATAATAGATCTTGACGCTATGAACCGTTTTCCGCCTGAAAAGATAGTCCTTATCACAACGGGAAGTCAGGGCGAACCTATGTCCGCACTTACAAGAATGGCGATGAATGAGCATAAGAGCGTTACCATCACTCCCTATGACTTTATCATAATAAGTGCAACGCCTATCCCCGGCAATGAAAAGCTGGTAACAAAGGTTGTAAACGAGCTGATGAAGTCGGGCGCAGAGGTGGTTTATGAGGCTATGTATGATGTTCATGTTTCGGGACACGCCTGTCAGGAGGAGCTTAAGCTTATGCAGGCACTTACAAAGCCCAGATTCTTTATCCCCGTTCACGGTGAATACAAGCATCTGAAAAAGCACGCAGGAGTAGCTTATTCAATGGGAATGAGCGAGGACAGCGTTATCATAGGCAAGATAGGCGATGTTATCGAGACTGACGGCGTTGAAATGAAGATCACAGGCTCAGTTCAGGCAGGAAGAGTTCTTGTTGACGGACTTGGCGTCGGCGATGTAGGTTCTATCGTTCTCAGGGACAGAAAGCATCTTGCGCAGGACGGACTTATAGTTGTTGTTGTTACTATTGAGGGTGACAGCGGAACTGTTCTTGCAGGCCCCGATATCGTTTCGAGAGGCTTTGTATATGTAAGAGAGTCGGAGGAGATGATGGAGGCTGCAAGAGAGCTGCTTACAAATACTCTTCAGAAGTGTCTTGACGGACGCATCAGGGACTGGAATACTATCAAGTCAAGGATAAAGGACGATCTCAGCGATTATATCTATATGAAGACAAAGCGCAGTCCCATGATACTGCCTGTTATCGAGGAAATATGATGAGATCGGAATTTGAACGGAGGCGTAAGCTATGAAGGGTAAACGCTGGAAGGCGTTCAGGCTTGTATCCATGCTTCTGGTGCTGGCGGCGTTTGTGTGTGCTATAGCAGGTGAGGAAAGCGTAAACAGTGCTTCTCTCTGGACTAAGCTTGGCATCATATCCTCTGTAAGCATTGCGTATCTGGTGCTGTTTATTGCGTCCACAAGAAATCTGCACAGCTTTGTTTCCAGTATGGAAAGCCAGCTTGATATAACCGAAAGGGATTCGCTCTATAAATTTCCCGCTCCTGCAGTTATTGTGGATACAGACGGTATCATTATATGGTACAACAAGGCTTTTTCTGAGGAGATATACAGCAGCGATGATGCATACGGAGTGGATATTTCCCGTATCATCGACATTGATATGACAGAGACAAAGGAGAACAAGGACGTTACCATTGAGTATATGTCAGGCAAATACAGAGTATCTGCGGTCACTACCGAAAAGCATGACAGTATAAGCGATACCACCGTTGCCGAGCTTACACTGCTTTATTTTGAGGATATAAGCGATTATGTAAGGCTTGAAGAGGAATACGAGCGGTCAAGAATGTGGGTCATGATGATAATGATCGACAGCTACGAGGAGCTTTTCAACAATGTAAAGGATTCGGACAAATCCCACATAACAATGCAGATAGACAGGCTTATGGAGGGCATTATGGAGGAAAGCAGCGGTATTATCCGAAAGATATCCTCCGACAGATTCCTTGCGGTAATTGAGGAAGCACCCTTGCAGAAGCTTATTGACGATCAGTTCAGGAGTATTCTTGAAAAGGTCAGGGAGATAAGCGTAAACGACAAGAATTATGTTACTGTTTCCATAGGTGTAGGCCACGGCGGAAAGACCCTTGCCGAGTCCGAGAACATGGCAAAGCAGGCACTTGATATGACTCAGGGCAGAGGAGGCGATCAGGCGGCTGTCAAGGAGGACGATGATTTCCACTTCTTCGGCGGTACATCAAAGGGTATCGAAAAGCATACAAAGGTGCGTACAAGGATCTTCAGTTCAAACCTTATGCAGCTTGTGGAGCAGTCTGATAATGTTATCATTATGGGACACCGTTTTGCAGACCTTGACGCTATGGGAGCGGCTGCAGGCATGGCAGGCGCTTTAAGGCTTATGGGCTGTGCCGCATATATATGCATAGATGTAAACAGAACGCTTGCTCTTCCTATTATAAACAGACTTAAGGAAAATCTTGAGGAGGGCGAGGATATTTTCCTTTCTCCCAAAAATGCGCTGGCGGTCATATCCCCCAGAACGCTGCTTATCGTAGTTGATACAAACAGCAAGGATATGCTGGAAAGCATCGAGCTTTACGAGGCGGCAAAGAATGTGGTATATATCGATCATCACAGGCAGGTGGTCAACAGTATCGACAATGCTGTGGTTGCACTGCATGAGCCGTATGCGTCATCGGCAAGCGAAATGGTTGCCGAGGTGGTGCAGTATATGCCGCTGAACGGCGCTCTTTCAAGCTATTATGCAGACGCAATGCTTGCGGGAATCATGCTTGATACAAAGGATTTTGTAAACAAAACAGGTGTGCGTACCTTTGAGGCGGCGGCATTCCTTAAGAAGCTGGGAGCGGATACAGTTGCGGTAAAGAAGCTTTTTGCAAACTCTCTGGAAAGCTGCCGCAAGAAAGCGGCACTTGTGGAGTCTGCGGAGATATACAGCCGCTGTGCAGTGGCTTCGTGGGACAGGCAGGATAATGACGTAAGAATATTCTCGGCACAGGCGGCTGATGAGCTGCTGGGCGTTGAGGGAGTTGACGCAAGCTTTGTGCTTTATTCGTGTATGATAAACGGAAATGACTGTGTCAATATATCTGCACGCTCCTATGGTGCGCTGAATGTTCAGATCATCATGGAGAAGCTGGGCGGCGGCGGTCATCAGACAATGGCGGCGGCTCAGATATATGATATCTCCGTTGAAGATGCTAAGAAAAGGCTTTTTGAGGCGGTAGACGAGTATATAACAGGTATCAGTTAAGATTATCAGAAAATTTTCACAGAATATGCACAATCAGGTGATATAATTAAGGAGACGTTGTTATGGATAAGGAGCAGATGCTGAAATTATTTGAAGAAATTCAGGAAAAAATAAAAAGCGGAGAAATTGATAACGATAATATGTCAGGATTTCCGGCGGAATCTCTGCATACAGAAGATCTTGATGATTTTTTCGGCAGGCATTTTCCCGGCGGAGAGGGTCGGGTTTTTCATGAGATAATATCGGATATAGTTCATATCGATATCGGGATAATTCCCCCTGCCGAGGGACGTGATTATACGGTGCTTTATACATCGGGAATGAGTGATCTTTCGATGACCATGCCGGAGGGGATGCCCGAAAAGGATAAGGAAAGGCTTTCAAGGGCAGAGCTTATGATGCTTCTGCCTGCTGATTGGAAGCTTGATTCTGAAGCCTTTAAGGACGAAAGAAATTACTGGCCCGTAAGAGCGCTTAAGACAGCGGCAAGATTTCCCCATGAATATGAAACATGGTTTGCTCACGGTCACGATCTGCAGTTTACCGAGCCATGCGAACCATTTGCGGATAATACTGGGCTTTGTGCGCTGCTGTTTGCTTATCCCGATGAGGAGGAGCTGAAGGGATTTACCGCATCGGACGGAATGTACATCAATATATACACGGTGATTCCTATATATGAGGAGGAGCTGATGTATAAGTTAAATGAAGAGGACGGGGAAAAACCGTATCTTTTCGAGCTTATTTTCGGTGAGGGCGATGCTCCCGTTGATAAGAGAGTGATCAACATCAACAGAAAAAATGTCTGCAAAGATTACAGAAAGGATAGATAAACATGAAGGTTATTTTTTTACAGGACGTTAAGGGCTCAGGCAAAAAGGGTGAGGTCAAGGAAGTATCCGACGGATACGCAAGAAATTTCCTTATCGGAAAGGGTCTTGCGTGTGAAGCAACAGCAAAGAATCTTTCCGATTTACAGGGACAGAAATCCTCTGCACAGCACAAGGCTGACGTTGCAAAGCAGGAGGCTATGGATTCCGCAGCCGCAATAAAGGGAAAGACAGTTGTCTGCAAGGCTAAGGCAGGACAGGGCGGAAAGCTTTTCGGTGCGGTTACCGCAGGCAATATTGCAGAGCTTATCGGTTCTCAGCTGGGTATCAAGGTTGAAAAGAAGAAGGTTAGCCTCAGCAATGAGATAAAGGCTTTCGGAACATATACCGCTGAGGTTAAGTTTATGGCAGGTATTTCCGAAAAGATCACTGTTGAAGTGGTAGAGGAATAATTCTGTTCGTTTTTTCACCGTGGATTTACAATGGATAGCTTGTCCGTTTACTATTGACAGCTGTTACGTGCTAAAGGGGATTTCGCACTCTGCGGAGTGCGACCAAAGGGCGCTGCCCTCTGGACTCCCGCAAGCCTTTGTAAAGGCTTGAGCGAAACTTTTAACTTGTGTTACTGCTTTTGGTTTTTTCTTTGAATTGCTATATTGATTGCGAATTACGCATTTCTTACAGGGGGTTATTGGTTTGGAGCTTGGCGATATTACTTCTCGTGAAATGCCTCATAGTATTGAGGCTGAACAAACAGTTCTCGGTGCTGTCCTTATGGACCCCGATCAGCTGGCTGTGGTCATGAACTACGTAAAGGCAGACAGTTTCTATGTGCAGAAGCATAAAAGCCTTTTCTCTATCATTATCCGCCTGTTCACTATGGGCGTTAATGCGGATATTATCACCGTTCTCGATGAAGCCGTAAGAGAAGGTATCTTCGAGGACTCCCGTTCGGGTAAGGAATATCTCGCCGCTGTTATGCAGGGCGTGCCTTCTCTTGCCAATATCGAAAGCTACTGTAAGATCGTTGAGGAAAAGTATTACATACGCTCCCTTATCGAAGCGGCTAACAGTATCGTGCGCAACTGTACGGAAGGCTCCGACTCTGCTGCCGTTTTACTTGATTCCGCCGAACAGATGATCTATGATATCAGACAGGGCAAGGACGTTGACGGTCTGACCCGTGTTGATGAAGTGCTACTCAGTACCTATGATCATCTTAACCGCATCTCAGGTGCAGATAAGGAAAAGTATCAGGGCGCAAAATCGGGATATTCGGCTCTGGATAATGTTATAAGCGGTCTTAACAAATCCGACCTTATTATCCTTGCGGCTCGTCCCGGTATGGGTAAAACCTCCTTTGCGCTTAATGTTGCCGCCAACGTTTGCAGAAATACCGCCGATAAGGAAGTAGTCGTGTTCTCGCTGGAAATGTCAAAGGAACAGCTTGTTACACGTATGCTTTCGGCGGAAAGTCTCGTTGACAGCGATCATCTTATCAAGGGCAATATTACAAATGCAGACTGGGAAAAGCTTGCAGGCGGCGCAAACAGAATGTCTATGATGAATCTGTATCTGGACGATACCGCAGGTATTACTGTTGTTCAGATGAAGGCCAAGCTCAGAAGGCTTAAAAATGTAGGTCTTGTTGTTATAGACTATTTACAGCTTATGAACTCAGGCAAAAAGGCGGAAAGCCGTGTAAATGAGATCTCCGAGATAACACGTCAGCTGAAGCTTATGGCTAAGGAGCTGAATGTTCCCGTTATCACACTTTCACAGCTTTCCCGTTCGGTTGAATCCCGTCCCGATAAGCGTCCGCAGCTTTCTGATCTGCGTGAATCCGGTTCTATCGAGCAGGATGCGGATATAGTTCTTTTTCTTTATCGTGACGGATATTATAATAAGGATAAGACCGAGGACGTTAATTTAGCAGAATGTATCGTATCGAAAAACCGTCACGGTGAAACAGGTACAGTAAATCTCAGGTGGAACGGTCAGTATACGCTGTTTATGTCTGACGACAGACGGCCTGTTCCACAGCCGTAAGTGATGTGTTATATGGATAAAAGGATAATAAGTAAGGCAGCTGTTCTTCTTGGGGATATCCCCCCAAGGAGCAGTATTGCTGTAGGACTTTCGGGCGGTGCGGACAGTGTTTGTCTGCTGCTTGTACTTTGTGAGCTTGCACCCCGTTATGAGCATAAAATATCGGCAGTGCATATAAATCACTGCTTAAGGGGAGAGGAAAGCGACAGGGACGAACAGTTCTGCCGCTGTTTATGCGAAAGACTGGATATCCCCTTTACAGCTGCAGCTGTTGATGTAAACGGATATGCACAGAAAACAGGTAAATCAACCGAGGCGGCTGCCAGAGAGCTGAGATATGCGGAGCTTGAAAAAGCAGCAGGTGGAGGATTTATCGCAACGGCACATAATCTGAATGACAATGCGGAAACGGTCATTTTCAATATGACAAGAGGGACGGGACTTAAGGGACTTTGCGGTATTCCCGAAAGAAGAGGAAATATCATCAGACCTCTTCTTGGTGTTTCCAGAGATGATATCGAGGAATATTTATCGGAAAAGGGACAGTCCTATGTTACGGACAGCACCAATCTGACAGATGATTATTCAAGAAATAAAATAAGACACAGTGTTATTCCTGTGCTTTGCGGTATTAATTCCGCTTTTCTTGACAATATAAAGAATATGACGGAAATTTTATCGGAGCAGGATAAATTCTGTCATGACGCTTCAATGGTAAGCGACAGTGACGCAGATAAGCTGCCCGACGCTCCCAGAAGAAGATATGTTCAGCGGCGGCTGGAGGAGCAGGGCTTTGATCCTGACAGCAGTATGATCTGCCGTGGAGACAGAGTACTTGTTGAGGGCGGCAGAGAGCAGATAAAGGGGAATATTTTTGCGGTGAAAAGAAACGGTATCCTTGATTTTGAGGAGATCGGAAGCTGTAAGGAGCTTGAAAACTTCTCCGCAGAGCTGAAAGAGGGAGTAAATATTTTCCCTGACGGGAAAAAAATATTGTTTGAAGTATATAAATCCAAAGATATTAACAAATCTGTAACAAATTATTTGTTGGATTGTGGTAGAATAAAAGGTAGTCTTGTTATGCGTACAAGGCGTGAGGGTGACAGGATCATGCTTAAGGGCGAGAGCTTCCACCGTAAGCTCCGCAAGCTTTACAATTCTATGAAAATTCCGCCTCACAGGCGTGACAGTGCGGTTATCATCGAGGACGAAAACGGAATAGTTTTTGCTCAGTACTGCGGAGTTTCGGCTGCCGCTGCCTGCGATGACGACAGCACCGATATAATGCTCATCAGCATTATAGAATAGCTGACTTTTTGAAAAATACCGTGTTCCTTCGGAATACGATATACTATATATAACTTAAGGAGTGAAAAAATGGGAAAAAAGAGCAGAGGCGTTGTACTATATGTAATAATTCTTCTGGGCATCATTGCTGCTATGGTCATGTTTGTGAATGACTCGGCACAGCCAAGCGAGAACTATACCTATTCCGAGATCATGGATTATTTCGACAATTATCAGGTGAATGATTACACCTTTGATCTGGGAACAGGCGAGCTTGCCTTAAAGGTTGACGGTTCGGAGGATTACATTTTCTACACTGTCCCCAATGTGAATGTATTTTTGAATGAGATCCAGATGGGTGAGGAAAATTACCGTAAGGAATATAATGAACGTCACCCGGATACCCCGCTTAAGCAGGACTATTTCAAGATCAGGGATAATTCATGGCTTTATAATGTTCTTCCCTCACTGCTGCTTGTGATACTTATGGTAGTTTTCATGGTTATCATGATGAGACAGGCAGGCGGCGGCGGTAAGATCAACAGCTTCGGCAAGGCAAATATCAAGGATCAGTCCAAGAAAAAGAATACCTTTGCCGATGTTGCAGGAGCAGACGAGGAAAAGTTTGAGCTTCAGGAGATCGTTGATTATCTGAAAAATCCCAAGAAATATACCGAGATCGGCGCAAGGATACCCAAGGGCGTTCTGCTGGAGGGACCTCCCGGTACAGGTAAAACTCTGCTTGCAAAGGCAGTTGCAGGTGAGGCAGGCGTTCCATTCTTCTCTATTTCAGGCTCCGACTTTGTTGAAATGTTTGTCGGTGTCGGTGCTTCAAGAGTAAGAGACCTTTTTGAAACAGCAAAGAAAAATGCTCCCGCTATCATCTTTATCGATGAGATCGATGCAGTAGGCCGTCACAGAGGCGCAGGTCTGGGCGGCGGTCACGATGAACGTGAGCAGACCCTTAATCAGTTGCTGGTTGAAATGGACGGCTTTGAGGGTAACGAGGGCGTTATCGTTATGGCGGCTACAAACCGTAAGGATATCCTTGACCCTGCACTTCTCCGTCCGGGCAGATTTGACAGACATATCGTGGTAAGCTATCCCGATGTAAAGGGCAGAGAGGAGATCCTCAGAGTTCATACAAGAAACAAGCCTTTAGGTCCCGATGTTGACCTTAAGGTGATCGCACAGTCCTCCGCAGGCTTTACAGGTGCGGAGCTTGAAAACCTTGTAAATGAGGCTGCTCTTCTTGCTGCAAGACAGAACAGAAAGGCTATTACAAAGTCCGATATCGAAGAGGCTACTATCAAGGTCATCGCAGGTCCCGAAAAGAAGAGCAAGGTCGTTACAGTGGACGAAAAGCGTCTTGTTGCTTATCATGAGGCAGGTCATGCGGTTGCTACCTTCTATCTTCCCACACAGGATAAGGTCCATCAGGTGACCATTATCCCAAGAGGAAGTGCAGGCGGTATGACTATCCACCTTCCCGAAAAGGAGCCTTCTTATCTTAATATGACAGCTGCAAAGATGAAGGAAGAGATAGTTGTTCTCATGGGCGGACGTGTTGCCGAGGAGATGATCATCGGTCAGGCATCAGCAGGTGCAATAAGCGATCTTCAGCGTTCCACAAAGCTTGCAAAGGCTATGGTAACACAGTACGGCTTCTCCGAGAAGCTGGGTCCCGTTGTTTATTCCGATGATAACGGTCAGCCTTTTGTGGGTATGGAGTACGGTCACAGCAAGGGTCATTCCGAGGAGGTACTCTCTGCTATTGACAAGGAGATCAGAACTATCATCGACAGCTGTTACGAAAAAACAGAGCAGCTTCTTAATGAGCATATCGACAAGCTTCATCTTGTTGCAAAGACTCTTATGTACAATGAAAAGATCGACAGCAAGGACTTTGAAGCGATCATGAAGGGTGAAACTTCTGCCGAGGAGATCGAAAAGAAGTATGAGGAATTCGTGAAGAATGCTGAAAAGAAGATAGATGTTGTTATTGACGACAGCACCGATAAGGAAGCAGATAAGCCTGTTGAGGAAGAAAAAAAGCAGGACGATGCTCCCGATACAAAGACCGAGGAAAAATCTGACGGGACTGAAAATAATGAAAAGTCCGATGCAGAAAACAATACAGATAATAGCAATAATAATGAGGACAGCAAGTCCGAATAATATTCTGTAAATCAAACCGACTGTTTGCTCATTGACAAACAGTCGGTTTATACTTTAGGTGATGATTATGGATATCAATTCTCCCGTTGGCTCGCTTGGCGGAGTGGGCAAAAAAAGAGCTGAGCTTTATAATAAGCTGGGTATATATACTCTGGCTGATCTTGTATATTATTTCCCTAAGAGATATAATGATTACAGCTGTCCTGTGTCTATAGACGAGGCACAGATCAACGAGCATGCAGTAATATCGGCGGTGGTCACGAAAAAAATGCCTGCCGCAAGAATACGTCAGGGACTTGTACTCTATAAGCTGGTAGCGGCTGATGAAAAGGACAGTGTTACAATAAGCTTTTACAACAACAGATTTGTTTATGATAAGCTTTTTGAGGGTACGGAATATTTATTCAGCGGCAAGATAACAGGGGGCTTTACCCGAAAGGAAATGAACAGTCCTCAGGTAATATCGGCAGATGAAAGCTGTCTTTTCAGACCTGTTTATCATCTTACCGAGGGGATAACGGTAAATATGCTTACCGCAAACATCGAGACAGCGTTAAAATGCGTAGGCGATGATTTTCCCGATCATATCCCCGACCATATAAGAAAGAAATATTCCCTTTGTACCTTGGGATATGCGCTTCATAATATACATTTTCCCGAAAGTGATCACGGTCTGGAGCTGGCAAGGCGCAGGCTTGGTTTTGATGAGCTTATTCAGCTGCAGCTTGGAATGCTCATGCTGAAAAGCAGAAACCGCAGAAGCACAGGCTATGTAATGAAAAAATACGACCTGAACGAATATTATTCGGCGCTTCCCTTTGAGCCTACAGGCGCACAGAAAAGAGCCTGTGAGGATATTGCGGCGGATATGTCAAGGGATTTTCCCATGAACAGACTTGTTCAGGGCGATGTAGGCTCAGGCAAGACTGCAGTTGCTGCCGCTGCCTGCTGGCTTGCAGTTAAAAACGGAGTTCAGGCTGCGCTTATGGCTCCGACGGAAATTCTTGCAAGACAGCATTATGCAACGCTCAGTGGATTTCTTGAGCCTATGGGCATAAAGGTAGGCTGTCTTACTGGAGCAATGACTGTAAAGCAGAAAAACGAGCTTAAAGCAAGGCTTGCAAGCGGCGAGCTTGATGTTGTAACAGGTACTCATGCACTGATATCGCAATCAACAGAGTTCAAGGCACTGGGTCTTGTTATTACAGATGAGCAGCATCGTTTCGGAGTAAATCAGCGGAAGGCTTTTGCAGGCAAGGGGGAAAGTCCCCACAAGCTGGTAATGTCTGCTACGCCTATCCCAAGAACGCTTGGACTTATCATATACGGTGATCTGGATATATCCATACTTAATGAGCTTCCTAAGGGCAGACAGCCTGTTGAGACTCATGCTGTAACAGGTAAGCTCCGTGACCGTGCCTTAGGATATGTAAAGAAGCATCTTGACGAGGGCAGACAGGGCTATATAGTATGTCCTCTGGTTGAGGACAGCGAGGTAAGCGAAGCTCTTGCAGTGACCTCATACAAGGATAAGCTTGAAAAGGGGATACTTGCGGATTATAATATCGGTCTGCTCCACGGTCAGATGAATGCCGCCGAAAAGGATAAGGTAATGGCAGAATTCAAAGCAGGGGATATACAGCTGCTTGTCTGTACTACTGTTGTGGAGGTAGGCGTTGATGTTCCCAATGCTGCGGTAATGATGATAGAAAATTCCGATCGGTTCGGTCTTTCACAGCTTCATCAGCTGAGAGGACTAGTGGGCAGAGGACAGTTCAAAAGCACCTGTATACTGCTTACCGATAATCTTACCGAGGAAACAAGGGAACGTCTTAAAATAATGTCCTCTACCAATGACGGCTTTAAAATATCCGAGGAGGATCTGAAAATGAGAGGCGCAGGAGATTTCTTCGGTGAAAAACAGCACGGACTTCCTCCCATGAAAATAGCTGATATCATCGGTGATCGTGAGCTTCTTGCGCAGGCACAGAGTGCCGCAAGGGAGCTTCATGAGGAAAGCTCCGACCTTGAAAAATATCCTCTGCTTAAGGAAAATGTTGAAAAGATGTTCTCCAAAAATGCTGAGGACGGGATGAATTGATAACAATTCGCAATTTATAATGTACATTAAAAGGCTGTCGGGCAGATGTTTTATCATCTGCCTGACAGCCTTTATTAATTACCAAGAGAATTTTCAAGAAACTTCATATATTGCTTAACTCTGTTGTCATCCTGGGCATAAGTATTCAGCTTATCAAGAACGTTCAGCCAAAGAATATCATTATCATTCAACAGCTTTTCAAACAAGGCTATTGAGCTTTCAACATCAAATTTTCGTTTGATATCCTCATCAAAACCACGTCTTTCGGTGTTGAAAAGTCTTGTTTCGGAATGATATTTATTCTTGGTTTCTCCTCTTATGATAGAACATATAATATCAAAGCTTTCACGGTAAAATTCCTTTTCAAAATGAGCTCCGTTAAGGTTGCTCCAATGATTTTCATCACCCATAAAGTATTTTGATATATCTATTACATAAGGGTTATACTTATTGATGATATAGTTTTCTAATTCTGAAAGCTGAGGATTGTATTTGGAATTTGCCTGAAACGGATTCCTGAATTTATCGGGGATAACTTCAATTCTGCCGTTTTTTGAAAGATAATAATTATTTGCACGGAAACAGTTTAAAATAATATGATCAGAGTCATATTTCTGCATTATCTTTTCAAAAAACAAATCTACCATGCCATAATATATCCATGTGGGCAGCAGCATGAAATTTGCTACCGATATGTCTGCGGCGTTTTTCTGACACAGCCGAGTATTCATAAATTCATGGGCGCAGGTAGAAAAAAGTGTATTGTTATATACAGCAAAGTCTGTCTGCATATCAAACAGATCCATAACGATCCATTCTGCGCGGGAATTCAGTAACAGATCTATAGTGTCCTTGTTTAAGCTTTGCTTTAATGTACGAAGCCTTGTTTTGTCCCATAATTCTTCGGCTTTTATATCTTCTACCTCTGCTCTGTTAAAGGGTGGCGGATACATTGCGCAGGCTATATTCTGCTTATCAAGGAAATATTGCATATCTATATCGGAAGCGGCAGTATTATGTCCCTTTGTGTCACCGTCCAGCATGGATATACGTGAAACACAGCTGCCGAGAATATTGACTGTATAAGACATTTTTATCCCTCTTTTATCAGAACATATTGTTCCTTATTTCCTTGCCGATATATTTTCCTTCAAGGCACTGACCCTTTTCGGCAGGGTGCAGACCGTCACGGAGATATCTTCCTTCACCGCCGTTTATCTCGAATTTTTCACATATTCCGCTGTTGTGGAAGCAGTCGATCATCTGAACTGCAAAGGCACCGCAGATCTTTTTCATTGTAACGATCTGCTTTTCTATCTTGGCATTATGCTCAGGATTTCCTGTCTGTATAGGTGTGCAGACAAATACCCTTGCGTCGGGATATTCGGTCATGATAGTCTGTATGCACCAGCGCATAGCGTTTGCTTCGTCATAAGCCTTGTCAAGAGATGCTTCCTTGCCTTCAAGTGCAGCCTCAGCATCACCGATACACTGCTCCTCATCGTTTGTACCCATAGCGAAAACAAATACATCGGGAACAGGATATTCTCCGCTTTTTACCTCGCTGATGAATTTCTGTATATGCACCACAGCACAGTTATTCATGCGCTTCTGCATTTCGTTCATATCCTCTGTAGGCTCCCAGCCGTCGCTTATGCCTGCAAAATCGGGATCGGAATAATCCTGAGTTTCAACTGTAACGCCGTTTGCGGTATATTTTCTCTTATACCATACCGATGAGCCGACAGCTACATTGTGCTGACCTGCAAATCCAAGATCATTTACCACATGATATGACCACTGATTGCCTGCTGTTATGCTGTCACCGTCAACGCCTAAATTAAGCTTTGAAAAATCGAAGGTATTCATATATACTCTATCTCCTTGTAATAATTAATATCACGAATAATTTTCAGAAATTGACTGTAATTATCGGCTGATAAAGGTCAATAATAGTATTACAAAATAAACCGAAAGGATATCAGCCGATGAGCCGTTTAAAAGAACACACCATTATTTTTCTTCTGGGCGGAGTAATATATTCCGCAGTGGAGGTCATTTTCAGAGGATATACCCACTGGAGCATGACCCTTACCGCAGGTATAAGCCTGCTGATAATGTACCGCCATTTTGATGCTCACCCCGAAGAGGGTATTCTTACAAGATGCCTTTTCGGAATGGTGACCATAACCACTCTTGAATTTATTGCAGGCTGTATCTTCAATATAGCCCTGAATTATGATGTGTGGGATTATTCAGATATGTATCTGAACTTTATGGGACAGATATGCCCCACCTTCTGTGCCGCATGGTTTCTGATAAGTCTTCCCGCAGCGATAATATGTGAATATGTACGTTCACGCTTTTCCGGCGGAGAATTCATATCGGCATGACCTTTGCTTACAGAATACCTTTTATAAATGCGGTAAGCTCCTCAGCCATTTCGTTATGCTCGGCAATTCTCGGGTGACCGTGGGTTGCTGAGCCGTTTCTCCTGAAAAGGTTATGATAAGCTTTGATACCCTCTGCATTAAGCTCGTCCTTTATGGCTTCGATAGTATCGTCCCACGCCTTGTCATGATTGAGCACAGTAGTTGTAAGCACGAATTTTACTTTATCACCGTATTTTTCTGAGAGACTGCGGATAATTCCCATATAGCCGTCCATCCACTTTCTGCGGTAATCGGGATCGGTTATATCAAGATCGTCCGCATCGGTGATACCGTTGTGCTTGTCGTTCTGACCGAGAGCAAAAACTACAACATCGGGGGTGTAGCGTGAAAAATCCCAGCTTGTAAGCTCGCCTGCTTCGGGGAAATAGCATAGCTTATCATATACCGATTCCATGCCTATCATCTTGGGCCAGTGGAAATAGCCTGTATCATCGAATACGGCAATTCCGCCCTGAGCGATGTTGTGTATACGTGCATTAAGGTTACGTGAGGTCTGCATAACAAAGCTGTACCATGAGTTATCATATATAGATTCATGTCCCACAGGGTCACAGAGACCCTCAAAGCCTGCCGCCTCGCATACCTCGCCTGCGCATACGCTGTCGCCGTAGACCTCCATATTAAGAGAATAGCTGCGGTTTACAGGCAAAAGTTCACCGTTTTCGATGTCAATTCCGCTGAGTGAGTAGCTGTGGTTTGAGGATATCCTCTTATAGATGATAAGCTCATGCTCCTTATCCGATTCGAGATTTGCACAGAGCTGAACTGTCACCTCATTGTAGTTGTTTTCATATTTAAGGGGGAGACGGCCCATTCTTCCGTCAATAATATATCCCAGTGAGACTATTCCCCAGTTTGAATGGTTCTTTATTTTTATTGAAAGGGCTGTACCCCTGAAGCGTATTTCCAGCTGTGAGCCTGCATAGTAGAAAACAGGCGCTTTAGGGTCGGAGGTGTCGATTCTTCCCATATAGTCAATATATGGGTTATTCATTTCATAAAGCATAGTTTTATCCTCTTGTATTCAGAGTATTTTCATGTGTTTTCCGTAAAAATCATACAAAAACGGCTTTCGGACTTGTCAGTGTACTGAGATCACAAAAGCCGCTTTTTTATAGCTTATATTCTGGTAAAGCTGATTATAGTTGAAGTAAAGTCGCCGTGAACTGAAACATTGATGCCTGCGTTCATAAGTGCACTTCCCGAATGTACTTCACCTGTAGCACTGCTCAGATACTTTGCGTCAGGGTCAAGACCCTTCAGCTTTATGCGTCTGCTGCGGTAATTGGGTCTGCCCAGAACCTGAACAAAGGTGAAAAGTGCTTCTGACTTGTCCTTTGCAACGAACATCCATGCGTCCCACATATTATCTTCAAATACATTTCCGATACGGTACTGGTCGCCTGTTCTGATAAGAGGATTGTATTTCTTGAATTCCTCCACCTGAGCAGGTATCATATTCCTGTCATTTTCGGGGATACGTGTTACATCAAGCTCATATCCGAAGGTACCCACCATAGCAACGTGACCTCTTGTTGCAAAGGGAGTGCTTCTTCCTACTGTATGGTTGGGACAGTCGGAAACGTGTGCGCCCATTGCGGAGGCAGGATAGCAGATAGAGGTTCCGTGCTGTATCTTAAGTCTTTCGATAGCGTCGGTATCGTCAGATGTCCATATCTGAGGAGAATAATAAAGCATACCGGCGTCAAAGCGAGCGCCGCCGCCTGAGCAGTTTTCAAGCAGGATATGAGGATAATCCGTTGTAAGACGGTTCATCACATCATATACACCGAGAACATATCTGTGCCACAGCTCTCTCTGACGGTTTGCAGGAAGTGTGGTGGAGCCTACCTCTGTAAGCTGGCGGTTCATATCCCACTTGATATATTCTATATTTGCGCTGTCCAGTATCTTTTTCATCATGCCGTAGATGCAGTCTCTTACCTCCTTGTTGGAGTAGTCGAGAACATACTGCTCACGGCTCTGGGTCATATCCATACCCTGTATCTGAATTGCCCATTCGGGATGTTTCTTGAAAAGCTCACTGTCGGGAGAGATCATCTCAGGCTCAAACCAGATACCGAACTTCATACCAAGCTTGTTTACCTCGTCAACCAGGTACTTGAGACCGCCCTTTATCTTGCTTTCATAAACAAACCAGTCGCCAAGTGAGCTGTTGTCGCTGTCACGGTGACCGAACCAGCCGTCGTCCATAACAAGCATTTCTATGCCAAGCTCGGAAGCCTGCTTTGCGATGCTGATAAGCTTATCAGTATCGAAATTGAAATATGTAGCTTCCCAGTTGTTGATAAGTATGGGACGGCGCTTATCCTTATATTCACCTCTTATAAGGTGCTGCCTGTAAAGGTCATGGAAGGTACGGCTCATATTTCCGATACCCTGTGAGGAATATACCATTACTGCTTCGGGAGCAGCGAATACTTCACCCGGTTCAAGAAGCCAGTTGAAATCGAAATGGTTGATACCCATAACAACTCTTGTTTTCTTGTGCTGTGTAACCTCTGCCTGTGCAAAGAAGTTGCCGCTGTATACCAGATTGAAGCCGTAAGCCTCGCCCATATCCTCGTCTGCATTATGCGATACAAGAGCGATAAAGGGGTTGTTCTGATGTGATGATTCACCCTTGACGGAATCAATGCCCTGCTTGCCGTGATGAAGTGGAGAACGCTCCATGATGCGCTCTCTTGCCCATGAGCCGTTGAGAGTGATAAAATCATACTGATCCGAATCAAAATCAATGCCCATAGACATTACTCTGCGGATATTGACAGCTCTTTCGCCCTTGTTTACAAGACGTACGCTTCTTGTGATAACATCAAGGTCGTTGAATGCGGTATAGATAAGAACAGCTTCAATTCCGCTGTGCTTGTCAACACAGGTTATCTCCAGGGTTTCAGCCTCGTTTTCATCTGCAAAGGTTGCGGGAAGAGTTACTATATCGGGCTGAACTATCTGAGGCTTGCCCTTATATATCTTATGAGATACATATCTTAAATCGCAGGAGGACATACCGTCCTCGTCCATTATCATAAAGCAGGGTTCTCTGTAATCGCCTATACCGTGACAGGGATATTCAAAGGGGGTAGTGTCCATGAATGTACCCATATCTCTTTTGTTTACCTTTGGTGTATAGGGATTTTCACCCAGTCTGATAAGATAGGAAAGGTCGTCGTCCTCAATATGCTTACCGTAGTAAACGTGAGCAAGATGACCGCTTTCAAGTGCTGCAAGGGCATAGGTAGTATCCTTTGCGTTGAGCGTGAAAAGCTTCATTTCCTCTGTGAATATTTCATCGGAATTTGTCTGCCATCTGTACTGGCTGTATTCCTTTTTTATTGACTGTTCCTTGATACTCATAGTGACCTCCGTATTATTTATTCTCTGGTTATAGCCTCGGAGCTGTCCTCGATATAATGCTCTCTTACAGCACCGAAAAATCTGTCTATAAGCTTGAATAGAAGATATATAAATATCCCCGAAATGTTGGTGAATATGAATTCGGGGATAAATATTCCTGTCAGAATACCTGAATCCGGGTCATAGCCCCAAAGAAGATAGAAGAAAATATAATGGAGCGAGGATTGTATAAGCGACGCTCCGAAGCAGAGCAGGATAAAGTTAAGTATCCGCCGCCGCATATAAAACAGAAAAACAAGTGAAATCATCATAGAACAGAAGCCTATGATTATTCCGTTGAAGCTTACAAGCGTACCTGATGCAGAATCGGTCAGAAGTCCGCAGACGCAGCCGAAAAGCGCAGAATAAAAGGGGGAGGCGGATTCATATACCGCCGCCGCCGCTGCAACGGGGATAAGTACAAGAGGCATAGGCAGCCGTCCCATATCCGATACGGAAATCACCTTTCCTGTTGACATGAATATATAACCGATACCTGCAAGAAGATAATATATTATCCACCGTATGACCGCATTGCGTTTTTCCTTTTTCTTTTTGCGGTCCATGTTCATTTTTTTGGTCATGAAAGCTCCTCCGTTTCTGCGGACGAGGCTTCCGTTTCATCTGTATCTGTATCATCTGATGTTTCGGAGACAGCTTCTTCAACGGGTATATTTTCGGCGGAGATATCCGCATCCTCAGCCGCAAGTACCGAATCGTCTATCTCAAAGCCTGTTATGACGAATACATCTGAAACAGTTTCAGGGTCTACCGCCGGCTTTATCACCGCATACATGGACAGACCGCTGTCCTCCATGCCGATATCCTCAACGATACCCACAAGCTGTCCCGCAGGATAGTTTGCGCTTCCCGAGGTGACTACAATATCGCCTTTTTTTATTTCACTTATCTTGTCGATGTAGCTCATTCTGCAGAAGCCGTCTGTAGAAAGCTCGTAGGTACCCTCTATGATACCCTGTGCCTTTGTTTCGAGAGTATATACACCGATAGCCGTTTTGGGAGAATAAAGAGTGCGTACCTTGGCAGTGGACTGTGCAACATCATAGCATACGCCTACTATTCCTTCCGAGGTAACAACAGGGTCCTGTGGCTTTATACCGTCCTCAGCGCCCTTGTCAATGGTAAATGAGGCGTAAGGGTCGTTTGTGGTCCTTGCAATGACCGAGCAGGGAGGGGAGAAGGTAAAGCTTTCATATTCCTCACTCAGTTCAAGCATAGCTCTCAGGTCCTCGTTTTCACGTTTTAAGCTGTCATAATCTATAATATCGTTGTAAAGCTCATTTATTTCCGATTTGAGCTGTTGATTTTCATTATAATACCTCTCCGCATTCATAAGCATATCCAGCGAGGAGGTCACCTTGTCAGAAATGCTTGTGGACGCTTTCTGGAGCGGTTCAAAAAGCTTGCTCCAGAAGGATGCGCTTTCCGATGCATATCCGCCCTTTGTGACGGAATATATCATAACGCCCAGAAGAACGGCGGTAAGTGCCACAAGTATTTTAAATCGGGTGCTTTTAAAAAACTCTTTGATGCTATCACCCCGTTTGTGCTGTTATATATAATAATTAATAATATCTCGATTCATCTGTAAGAACATCACGGAGCTTTTCGTTTTCCTCCAGTACCTTGCCTGTACCGTCGGCAACGCAGTCAAGAGGATTTTCCGCAATATAAACGGGCATACCTGTTTCACGGCTTATAAGCCTGTCAAGACCTCTGATAAGGGCACCTCCGCCTGCAAGAGTGATACCCTGATCGATGATATCAGCCGCAAGCTCGGGGGGAGTTTTTTCAAGAGTTATCTTTATAGCCTCAACCACATGAGAAAGGGGCTCTTCCAGAGCCTCTCTTATCTCCTCCGAGGATACTTTAATATTCTGAGGGAGACCGTTCATAAGATTTCTTCCCTTTATTTCCATAGAGGATTTCTGTTCGGAAAGAAACGCCGAACCGATAGCGATCTTTACATTTTCCGCTGTACGTTCACCTATAAGCAGATTATATTTTTTCTTGACATAGTTGATAATAGCCTGATCGAAAGCGTCGCCTGCAACTCTTACCGAGCGTGAAGTAACGATTCCGCCCAAAGAAATAACAGCTACCTCTGATGTGCCGCCGCCGATATCCACGATCATTGAGCCTGTAGGCTCGGAAACGGGCAGACCTGCACCGATAGCAGCTGCCATAGGCTCTTCGATAATGCTTACCTTTTTAGCGCCTGCATTTTCGGTAGCCTCTCTTACAGCTCTTCTTTCAACTGCGGTAACTCCCGAGGGAATACAGATTATAACATTTGCTCTTGTAAAGAAGGCACCCTTAAGTGCCTTGTCTATAAATTCCTGAAGCATGGTGGTGGTAAGGTCAAAATCTGCGATAACACCGTCCTTAAGCGGACGCACCGCAACGATAGAGCCGGGAGTTCTTCCGATAACGTCCTTTGCCTCCTGACCTACATATTTAGCTGTTTCTGTCCTTGTATCAACGGCAACCACCGACGGTTCACGGATAATAATACCCTTTCCTCTCATATATACAAGGGTGTTTGCAGTTCCCAAATCTATTCCGATATCTCTGGTAAACATAAAGCTTGCTGCTCCTTTTCGTTTTCTTTTGTTCTATCTTTGTATGGTATTTTTTTATAAAAACCGGCAATTTTCCCGATTATAATATCATCTATACTATTATACCACGTAAATTATTTTACTACAACAGATTTTTTAAAAATATTTTCAGTATTTCAATTTTCTTTTTATTGTGCAATCAACAGGGCTTTTTCTTCTTTGTTTTTGGTTATTTTACACATATCGACGTTTTGCAAACTGCAATGCATAATGCGCAATTTCCAATAAAAGTTCCACCGAAAGAGTTCAGACAGAGCTTTTATTCACAGCATTCTCAAAGAAACCGCTGATTGAATCGTTTCACGACCCACTCAGTCAATTTTGCCGCTACGGCAAAGGATTTTCGTGGGTCTGAAACGATGCCTACGGCTTTAATCAGCGCTTTCTTAAGTATTATCCTCGTTAAAATAAAAAAACACACGCCGCCTGCGGATATCGCAAAGCGGCGTGTGTTTTTATTTACATTTTAAAGAAGGCATATCAAAGCTCAACAGGTTCAAATCTGATACGAACAGAGGGAGCCTTTTCAATAGTAGCATAGTAATTCTCTGCCCAGTCATCACCCTGTGAGGGGTCGTTCTCACCACTTGCGGGAGGTGCAAAGATCTTAAGTGTCATATCACATTCGCCTGTTAAGGGCTTTTCAAAGAATGCACCCATAAGATCAATAGTTTTTGCTTCGGGGGACTTGTAGAACCACTTGCCGTTAAGCTCCATCATGTAGTTGCCGTCGTCCTCGAATACCACCTCGCAGAAATGAGGATTCTTTTCAAAATGGAGAGGTATCTCAATACCCTCAGCATCCTCAGCGCCGCCCCAACGGAGCTTAGCGGGGAACTGTGCCTCGCCCTCAGTCTTCATTTCGGGCATGAACCAGTCTGAATGGATGATCTCCTTGTATGTTCTGAGCAGCGGCTGTTCGATACCAACCTCAGAGTTGTTGGGATCCTCTATTTCAAGACCCAGACGGCCTCTGTCCCTGAACTGATACATTGTAAATGATGTGAACCATTCAGCCTTGTCATTTACTAAGATATCGCAGAATTCCTTTACCATGTCAGCCTGCTCGTAAGGACCTGTTACATCTCCGTCAGAGTTGAATTCAGCCATGCTCATAGGCTTGCCCTCGCCGCCGTTAAGGAACTTGAAGCGCTCATAGCTTGCCTTTGTCTTGTCGTAGGTATCCTGAACCTTGCTTCTGGAGTGAGAATTTCCGCCTCTTTCGGCAACATCATAGGGCCAGCCCCAGTGGAGAGCCATATACTTGTCAACGCTCCACATATCAGCAGCGGGAACAACACACCTGAACTCCTCTTCCATTTCCATTTCGGTCTTGTTAAGATCCTCGATACCGCCGATGCACATAAGTGTCTTTACGTTAGGGGCATATTCGTGGATAATATCGGAGAAGTGTACAAAGAACTCGGCAACCTCCTTGTAGGAAGCACGCTTTGTAAAGGAGAACCAGTTGCCTGTTGCTTCGTGGTTTATTCTTAAGATCATTCTGCCAAAGGTGCTCAGATCCTTGGCGATAGCGATAAGATGCTCGTCCTCTAAGGTAGGATCTATAGTAAGAGTAAGAGTAACGTCCTGACCGTGACGGCGTACATCTCTCATGCAGGTAAAGGGTTCGTCATCAAGTGTACCGTTAAGACCGCCCTTGTATGTAAAGTAATCATCATATGGAAAATCCCATGCAAAGCTTACATCGGGAGAAGCGTGTACTACCGACGCTCTGCCGGGCCAGCCTGCATCCTTGGGATAGTAGCAGTACATAAGGCTGATGCTGCGGTGAGGTCTGCCCAGCTTTGAGATGATATAGTCCTGATTTACATATTCTCCTCTTTCGGAACCATCGCCTAAGTCAACAGCGCACTTTGCCTTGCCCATATGGATCTTGTAGATATTCTCGCTCATTTTAATTCCTCCTGAACCTATATTATGTGATCTGTAAAATTTCCCAAAAAAGCAATACATAAAAATGTATTATTTTCATAAGATAACGTTTTCATGTCCGAATACATAAAAAGCGGAAATGCTCCGCTTTTTATAAATAACTCTCATGTAATACATTATAACCTATAAAGATTAATGGGTCAACTATAAAATATTAATTATTAGCTGTTAATTATTGACTATATTTACTTTCCCTTTGTTTTTGTCTTAAGTGCCGCCCTTGTGCGCTTTACCTCGGTAAGAGATGCGGTGAGAGCAGTTTCGGATTCAGCAAGTATGCTGTTGATATAATCATAAGCTGACTCACGGAGCATTTTTGATTTGGTCTGTGCCTGTGTGATAAGCTCGATGCCCTGACTGTGAGCGCGCTTTGTTATTGCATCGTTTGAAACAAGAAGCTTTGCACGCTCCTCTGCCTTCTGAACGATCGTTTCGGCTTCCTTTTTGGCACCTGCGATAATAGCGTCCCTGTCCTCAAGAATACGCTTGGACATACGTATTTCCTGTGGGAGAGAGGCTCTTCCCTCATTGATAAGATCCTTTATCTTGTCACTGTTGACGGTAACTCTTCCCGAAGAAAAGGGCATTAATCTTGCTGAGTCTATAATATCCTCGATTTCCGAAAGAACCTGTTCGATATCCTTGCTCACGATGATCTTCCTTTCATATTAATAAGGCTTTTTCAGCAGCCTTTTTTCGATATCGGGGAGTATGCAAAGAGGAACGAACCTGCTTATATCTCCTCCGAAGGCTGCAACCTGCTTTACAACGCTGGAGCTGAGGTACATATTTTCAGTGGCTGTGGTAAGAAATACAGTTTCCGCTTCCGAATAAAGACTGCGGTTTACCAAAGCCATCTGAAATTCATATTCAAAATCGGTCACGGCACGAAGTCCCTTGACTATCGCCACCGCACCTACATTTTTCACATAATCTGCGATAAGTCCGTCACATATATCCACAACAACATTATCAAGACCGCAGTCGTTTATAGCCTTGTGAATGAGCATCACTCTTTCTTCAGGTGAGAAGCTGGGGTTTTTTGCGGCATTCACCGAAACAAGAACGATAACTCTGTCAAAAAGAACTGATGCACGTCTGATAATATCCATATGGCCTAATGTGATCGGGTCAAAGCTGCCCGGACATACTGCTATTCGTCTCATTTATATCAGCCTTCTTCATTAAACGGTACTCTGTATACGGTAAGCTCGACCTTTCCGTAGCGGTAGGTCTTTTTCTTTTTCAGCCTTCCGTATTCATCGGGGAGAACGAGTCCTTTTTCGTGTTCACATACAACGATACCTCTTTCGGACATTCTCGGTTCGAGAAGAGGAAGCACTTTTTCGTGAAGTCCCATGTTATAGGGCGGGTCAAGAAGTGCTATATCAAATGTATGGCGTGAGCTTTTCAGAAAATCAATGCTGTCAAGATTGGCAACATAGGAAATATCCTTAAAGCCTGCAGCATTTACATTTTCCCTTGTAATATCAGCGGCTTCTCTGTTCTTGTCTATGAAACGGCAATACTTTGCACCTCTTGAAAGAGCCTCGATGCCAAGCTGACCTGAGCCGCTGAAAAGGTCAAGTATCTCTGAGCCGTCAATATCAAACTGTATTATAGAGAAGATGGACTCCTTCACCATATCGGTAGTGGGGCGTACATCTGTACCCTCTAAGGTCTTGAGTTTTCTGCCCCTTGCAGAACCTGTTATTACACGCATAATTATCTCCTGTTTTATATCTGTTTCCAAAAAGTATTACAAAATGATTACATATTATATATTATAACCGATTAATTCCGATTTGTCTATACCAAAAATTAAAATTAACATAATCAAGTGTAAAAAATAATATTAAAAGAAGGCTTTTTATTGGTAAAAATGACAAAATTGTAATAATTATAACAGAAAAAATCCCTGCGGACAGCTTTATATGCTCCGCAGGGACAGTTTTGTATTGTATTTAGTTGTTTATATTCTTATTGTAGATTATCATAAGCCCCTTTAAAAGCAGCTCGTCATCCAGGATTATCTCCTCACGGCAGAGGGGGACTACTGTTCCCGCAAGTCCGCCTGTTGCAACGACGGTGTGCTTTTTTCCCATGGCCTCATTGATACGGTTTATGATACCGTCCATTGAAGCGGCTGTACCGTAAAGCATACCGCTTTTCATACAATCTATGGTGTTTGTGCCGACTATTCTCTTTGGCGGCTCTAAGCTTATTTTCGGCAGCTGAGATGTTCTGCCTGTAAGAGAATCAAGGGAAACTCTCATTCCGGGCATTATCATACCGCCAAGATAATTCTTGTTTTCATCGATGACTGAGACTGTATTTGCCGTTCCCATATCGAAGATTATCAGCGGCAGGGGATATTCGTTTATACCTGCAACTGCGTCCACAACAAGATCGCTTCCAAGCTGTGCGGGATTATCTATAACTATGCTGAGTCCTGTTTTTATTCCGGGACCGACAACCATTGCGGTCTTACCTGTTATCTTGGCGATCGCACCCTTTACGGTAAGTGTTACCGAGGGCACTACCGATGAAATGATAGCTCCGCTTATGCTTTCCGGCTTTATATCGTAAAGCTCCAGCACGGTCTTGAAGGACATTGCATATTCCAGTTCGGTTGCGGTATGATTTGTGGAGATCCTTTCCACAAACTGTATTTTGCCGTCTGAAGAGCAGCCTGTTACGATATTTGAGTTTCCTATATCAACTGCGATGACCATATCTGTATTTCCTTTGTATTATAGTATTTATATAGTATATATTAAGCGGCTTCTGCTTTTGCAGTGCTTATGGGTGTGATAAGTCTTGCCTTAAGAAGAGCAGTACCTACTGCACCCGATACAAGTGTAGAAGCGATCATTTCGGTAACAGCGTTGATACCTACAAATGCGCAGATAAATACCAGTACGTTTCTGCCTGCCATAAGCTCGGTAACATATTCGGTATTTCCGAAAAGTCCTACCAGTGAGAGCATGAAAAGTGCTGTATTGAAAAATGCTGTGCACAGACCTGTTACAAAGCAGCCTGTGACCTTTCCTGCTGTGCCTGTGGACTTTGAGCAGATAAGACGGTATACCCAGCCTGCAAGGAAGCCTGTGAGCACACGGGGGATAAACCTCTGAACAAATGCAAGAATAGGATTTATCTCAAAGAGGATAACGCCCATTGCGCTTGTTCCGCCTACGCCGATGCACTGTAAAAAGCTTGTGATACCGAAAACAGCTCCTACGGCAGCTCCGCCTGCAGGGCCAAGCGCTATCGCAGCTATGGCAACGGGTATGATGTTCATTGTAATGGCAAGAGGGCCTATATTAAGGTAGCCCAGAGGGGTGTAAGCCATTACCAGCAGTACTGCCGTAAGTACGCCCAGCAGTACCAGATCTTTGGTTTTTGAGTTTCTCATAAAAAATTCCTCCTTGTTATTATTCCTCTTAAAGAGGATACAATACAATACTTTTTCATTATATCATACTTTTCAGGGTTTTTCAATAGGCATATTATCAGTTTTTTTTATGAGTTGTGGGAAATAACAAATTAAAGGTTTAAAATTTCATGTTGAAAACGTTTTTTTATATATAATATACACAAAATGTACCAAAGATGAATAAATAATGTTGACAAAATTGTTTATTTATGCTATTATTATAATATTATAGAATGAAATAATATCGAATTTGTCACTGTACATGAAGAAAGCTGGTCATAATATGGATGCTATTCTAAATAAATTTGACTCCAAGCTTTTTGATTCGCTCTCAAAAAGTTCGAGCCGACTGTATTTTTATTATTCGGATATGAAAACGAATACTGCCACCTGGTCGGAATCGGCAGTGGAATATTTCGGGCTGCCCTCACAGGTGCTTGCACCGGGAACTATATGGGATGAGCGTGTTCACCCCGATGATCTGGAAGTATATCAGAAAAGCTTTGAAGCGATGATAAAGGGTGAGACCCCTTATCATAACTGTGAATACAGGGCAAAAAATGCCGAGGGAAATTATGTGTGGGTAAATTGTCTGGGTTATATGACCTACAATGAGGACGGTTCTCCCGACTTTTTTGCAGGCTTTGTTACAAATATGGGAACCGTCAACAAAATAGATTCCGTTACGGGACTTCGTACCGTAAATGTATTCAGAAGCGATCTTGACAGGCTGTTTTCCGAGAAAATATGCGGTGCGGCTGTTCAGATAGATATTGATAATTTCAAGCGTATCAATTCAAGATACGGCTATGATTTCGGCGATAAGGTGCTATATGCCATAGGCAGCAAGGTCGCTGAAATAGCAGGCAATCCCGGCAGGGTATACCGTGCCGACGGCGCACAGTTTGCTGTTATCTTCAAGGATATATGTGAAACCCGTGTAACAAGGAACTTTCTCACGGATTTCCACAGATCCATGAAAAATGCTCTGGAACAGATAAGAGTAAACGGAATTACTCTCCGTTTTGAATTCAAAATGGGTGTTACTCTTTTCCCCACCGACGGGGACTGTATAGATCAGATACAGAACAATATCTATTATGCCATTGAAAATGCGAAAAATACAAAATCAGATGCTCCTGTTTTTTACAGTGAGGAGCTTTATGCCAAGAGAAATGAACATATAAGGCTTACAGATGCTGTAAGGACAAGCGTTGAAAATCACATAGAGGGCTTCAGGATAGTTCTTCAGCCTATAATAGATGCGGAAACAGGAAAGCTCAGCTCTGCGGAGGCTCTTCTCCGCTGGAGAAATCCCGCTTTCCCCAAAGCAAGTCCTATGGATTTTATCCCTATTCTTGAGGAATCCAGAAATATCGTTCCCGTAGGCAAGTGGATAATCGATACTGCTCTTCGCACCGTTGCGGAATGGTCAAAGATAGATACTCCCGTAAAGCTTAAGCATATCAACATGAATTTCTCCTACATTCAGTTCATGGACGAATCTCTGGAGGATTATGTAGTTGAAAAGCTTGATGAATACGGTCTTCCCAGAAATACACTTATTGCCGAGCTGACCGAAAGCTGCCGGGTTGAATATACCGATAAGCTTGCGAAAATATTGCAGAAATTCCACGATGACGGTATACAGATCGCTCTGGACGATTTCGGTACAGGCTATGCGTCGCTTATGGTGCTTAAGGATATCCCTGCGGATATAGTCAAGATAGACCATACCATGACAAGGACCATAAGAAATCGTGAAAAAGACAGAAATATCGTTGAATTTATAATAGCCTACTGCAATAATATGGATATTGACGTATGCACTGAGGGCGTTGAGACCGATGAGATCCTGGGCGTTGTAAAGACTGCAGGCGCAAAGTATATCCAGGGTTATTACTATGACAAACCACTGGAGCTGGACGAATTCTTCGAGAAATATCTTAAAAACGGATATACATTGTAAATTTAAAATTGACCATTGCTTTTTTAGTGAAACCGTTCCGATGCCTTTCGGAGCGGTTTTGTTTTTGTGATTATATGAGTTTATCTGAAAAAATAGAAAAAAACGGAAAAAGTTTAAGAAGTCTTTATAAATTCTAAAAAAGATATTGTATAATAGAGCGTTAAAAAATTGTATAATGTATAGTGTATATTAGAATAATAGCGTATAGTTATTGATAATAGCATATAGTTATTGAAATGTGGATGTATACCGTGAAGGGAGGCGGCGGATAATGCGCAAAAAAATATATATAAGCAGCTGCGGCTATGCTGTGGGCGCAAAAAAGACCGCCGTTTGTCTTACGGGCGGTGACGGCTTTGTACTTGAAAATGTTAAAACAGGAGAGCCTGTCTACAGGGGCAGGCTGTCACCCTCTTATGAGGATACCGAATCGGGAGATGTTGTACGTATTGCCGATTTTTCCGATTTCGATATTCCCGGTGAATATTGTATCAAGTGCGGCTTCAGACGCTCACAGAGCTTTGAAATAGGCGTTGGGATATATAGCTGGATTAAGGATATCATTCTTGACGGAATGTATCTTAACCGATGCGGCTGTGAGCCTATGTCCGATGAAGGCGCAGCCCTTTATAAGAATTTTTTACATAAAAAATGTCATACGGGTCTTACTCCTATGTTTTTCGGCGGTCAGATGATAGACGCTTCAGGCGGCTGGCACTGCGGCGGCGGCTTTGGAAAGTATGTTACAATAACCGCTCTCACCTGTGCGGCTATGCTTTATGCATACAGACTTTACCCCGAAAGCTTTACCGAGGAGGTCGGAAATACTCCCAAGATAATAAACGAATGCAGATGGGGACTTGAATGGCTCCTGAGAATGCAGAGTGCGGACGGCGGCATATACCATAAATGTGATACGGCGGTTCATTCCGATGAATTATCATCGGTTTCAAGCAAGGATGAGGAATATTATGTTTTCCCCGAATCCTGTCAGGCGGCAGTGCTTTTTACTGCTGTTACCGCTCTTGCAGCAAGAGTATTTGAAGAATTTGACCGTTCCTTTTCAAAAAAACTCAGCCGTGCTGCTTCAAATTCATGGCTGTGGATAGCAAACAGTGACAGCTATGAGCCGTGGGAGCTTCCTACAGGGGCAAAGCCGGGCGGATTGGGGGATATCCCCGATAATGATGATAATGACGATTATATCTGGGCGATGTGCGAGCTTTACGAGCTTACGGGCGATGAATTGTTCCACAAGAAATTTGCGGATATGGTCTACTATACCGATACCACAGGCTTTTCAGTGAATAATACAGGCGGCTTTGCGGCACTTTCGTATATAATGGGTACAGAGAAAAAGGACCCTACCATTCTTTTCTATATCAAGAAAAAATTCGGCGACCGTGCCGATAAGCTTGCGGCGGCTTCGGAAAGAGACGGATATGGCTCTGCTTTAGGTGCAAAGCCGAATTTTGCAGGCTATGATATGCTTTCAAATATGACTGTTATTTCCGATTGTCTTATATGTCAGACCGCATATATGCTCTTCGGACTGCAAAAATATATAGATGCCGCTTCTATGGCTTTACAGTATCTTATGGGTAAAAATCCTATGGGTGTGACCTATATCACAGGTGTTTCGGAGGATAGTCCCGAACGTCCCCGTCACAGTATTTCATATAAGTGCGGCGAAAGTGTTCCCGGAATGATAGTCTGCGGAGCAAACTATTTCAGGAATGATGAATTTTCACGCTGGAGGCTTGGCAAGCATACGCCCCCTGCCAAGTGCTATATTGACAATGAATGCAGTGTATCCACCAATGAACCATATATAAGCTTCGCTGCTGCGGCGCTTATGGCATTTGCATTCTTTGACCGTAACGGAAGCGGACAGCTTCCCAAGTAAATATGAGAGGATAATATAAAATGAAGCTTACAAGAATTATCGCAGGAGCTGCCGCTTCAGTTATGCTTGCGGCTATGCTTACAGCCTGCGGAGGAGACAGTGCCGATACACCGAAGGAAACTGAAGCGGCTGCCGCAGCAGAAACTACTGCACCTGCCGAGCCTGTTGTACACGCACCTCCCACATCGGCGGCAGCACCTACTGAGCCTGTTGATATCAGTGCAGGTGTTACCGACGCTATGTATGAAAGAGCTCTGCTCAATGAGGGCGGCCTTGAAAGACTTGCGGCTGCTATGAGAAAGGCTCAGAAGGGTGAGCCTGTTACCGTGGGCGTTATAGGCGGTTCTATCACACAGGGCTCACTGGCTTCAAATCAGTCCCTTTGCTATGGCTCACTGTTCTTTCAGTGGTGGCAGGAGAAATTCCCCGATTGTCAGATAAATACAGTGAACGCAGGCATTGGAGGAACCAATTCATATCTTGGCGTAAACAGAGTTGATGAGCAGCTTCTGTCCTACGATCCCGATGTTGTCATTGTTGAGTTTTCGGTAAATGATACCGATAAGGTAATGAATAAATATTCCTATGACAGCCTTGTAAGAAAAATCCTTTCCCATGAGACAAATCCTGCGGTAATGCTTCTGTTTACCACTCAGGAGGACGGAACAAGCTTACAGGAAACTCATAAGGAGATAGGTACAGCGTATGATCTGCCTATGCTTAGCTATCGTGAGATCGTATATCCTGAGGTAAAGGCAGGAACTCTTGACTGGAAGGAGATATCTCCCGATAATATCCACCCCAATGATGTGGGTCACGGCTTTATCGGACAGATGCTTTCACGTTATCTTGATGAGGTCTATGATAAGCTTGATACCATATCCGAAGAGGTAGCTGCTTTTGATGCAAAGGCTTATACATCGGATTATTATAAGAATGCAAAGATGTATTTCCCTTCAACTCTTCAGGTGACTATGGAGGGCTTTGCGGCAGGCTCAAACAAGGTATATCCCGATAAGTTCCCTGAGAACTGGGTGGCTGAGGCAGGCGGCACCATGTCCTTTGAAACTGAATGTCAGACCCTTGGTATCTTCTATCTTAAGACCACCGACGGCAAGGGCGGCGAGTATGAGGTATATGTTGACGGAGAGCGTAAGGCTACCATCAATTCCGATTTTACCGGCGGCTGGGGCAATTACGGCGAAACAAAGCCTGTATTTATTGATATGGAGACTGCAAAGCATTCTGTTGAGATAAAGCCTGCGGCAGGCAGCGAGGATAAGGCTATGACTATTCTCGGTGTTATGCTCAGCTGATTGTTAATGTTATATAATATCTGATATAATAAAAATCTGCTGTACGTGTGTACGGCAGATTTTTTTAGTAGGTGCTGATCAAATCGTTTGCTTAAGGAAATGATTTGATCAGCGTTTTTTTAACACCAATTTCCCGTTTCGGGTATAATATCGGGAGTGATCCAGTTAAGAGCGGGACTTTTTTCTCCCTTTGCAATAAAATATCCGATACCCTTCCATGCAAGACGGGGCGGCAATAGCAGACCCTTTGATACAAAAAGCTCACAGTATATATCCACTGTTTTATCAAGCTGTGTTTCGTCATAAAGCGCAGGATAGCATCGCGGAAGTCTTGTATTTACCCTTTCTTTATTGATATTCCCTACAACAGCGTCGTAATATTCATTGTAGGACAGATATAAGCCAAGCTCCTCATAAAAACCCACAAAAAGATATTTTGTATTGATATCATTTTCAAACAGATCAAAAACACAGGAACAGTTTCCCTGTTTCCAATAATCGGGGAATCCGTTTATAAGCTCATCGTATAACTGAGGGATATCCGCCGTGGATATTTCTCTTTTTCTGCTGTTCGGACCGCTGAATATTATTTTTCTCATAGGTACGTCCTTTCTGTAATAAAATAGTGCCGCACAGACATGAAGGTCATGCGGCACCATGAGACAAAATCTCGGATTTCAGATTTAAGGATTATTTTCTCACCAGCTCGGGATGCTGCTTTTTTATCTCTGTCTTGTTAAGATACATAAGATTATCAGCTTCATCATAGATATCCTTCCATTTCTCCGAATATACCCCCGATGCATAGCCCATAGCAATACTTAGGGTTATGGAAAGACCCTTGTAATTATCGCAGGCGGTGCGGACATTCTCTATTTCCGCAAGAACGGTCTCATCGGAGGGAGAAATGTATATCGCCGCAAATTCGTCGCCGCCTACTCTGTATACGCTTTGTGCGCCCTTAAGATTATCGGTGAGAACTTGGGCAGCTGCCGCTAAGAGACGGTCACCCTCGGTATGCCCGATAGTATCGTTTACCAGCTTAAGACCGTTCATATCGCATACCACAAAGCCGATGTTTACGGAACGTTTTTTGCGGCAGTGCTTTCTGCCTATATCGGAAAGCTCCTTATTGAAGCCGTTACGGTTTCTTATGTTCAGTGTGCTGTCCCAATAAGCCTGTTCCATGTATTTTTCCAGACGGTTATCCATATATATGAAAAGACCGATGCATACCATGGTAACTCCGCCGCCTGTCATAAGAAGCTCGGGGATAAGCGCCTGAGTGAGTATCATCGTAAACATAAGTATCATCATAGGAATGACTGAAAGTCTCGCCTTAAGCTCCAGCTTTCTGCCGTTTATCAGCACAAGGGCAAGTCCTGTCAGGCAGTATATCGCAAATATTCCGTAGCCTGCAAAAACCAGAGGACCGAAGCTGTAATTTGTACCGTTTCCCGAAACATATTCCATGGGAAGTACGGAGGAAATAATAAGGTAAATTGTAAGTGGTATAAAGCCCGTATATTTCAGCAGCTTTACAGTTCTGTTAGGGAGAGTAAGTACCGCTACATAATTGAAAAATGACATTATGAATACAATTCCTGTGATATAGTATACTATATGCAATATTCTGTTTGCAATATCGGGGACTGTATCCATATTATTGACAGTTACTACAGTTGTCAGGTCCATGATGACATGGGCAAGACCGGGCATTGCTATCCGCAGAAACTGATTCTGCTTGTTTGCACCGTTATAATATGCGTTGTACGAAATGAGAAAGATCAGTATGGAAAGGCATACTATTTCTTCACGTATTAATAACAGAGTCATAATTTATCACCCTTGACAAAATATATACAATATAATTATAACATATAATCGCCCCATTGTCAAAGGATTTTTGCAAAAAAATTAAATCATTTTTTATTGAAGCGGTGCATCAGTTCGAGAAGGAGACGTCTGTCCTTTTCGTTCATTTCCTTAAGCTCGGATATGATATTTTCCTGAAGAAAGGGGTCGTCCACAGTGTCATCAAAAAAGTCTCTGGGGGTTATGTCAAGATATTCGCATATGGCGATAAATTCGGTCATTGAAGGGAGTGCACGTCCTGAGGATATGCTTTGTATGTAGCTTTTGCTGTGTCCCAGGTCAAGGCTCATTTTATATTCGGAAATGTCTCTTTTTATTCTGAGCTGGGTTATTCGTGTTCGGATAAAATCTTCATACTGCATCGTTAATACCACCTGTGTACTATATATATACTGCTATTATTTATTTTAGTATATTTTTATCCTTTACATTACCGATTTGTTCGTGAATTATGCTTGACATATAACGATAGAATCAGTTATAATATAAAAAGCAGCGATTGTTTGGCATATATGCTGTAAAAAATGAATTATTGGTATGTGATTATTCAGCGAAAACGGAAAACTCAATAGTGACGTTGATAAATTATTGAGGTTTGTATATAAATAACAAAAAATGTTTGCGTTATGTACAATAATGCATAAAATTTCAAAAAAATGTTGCAGTTTGCATATATGTGTGATATAATGCTATTACGATAAAGTGTTTGAAAGGCGGTAACTTTCAATGTATAATTGCCTGATAAATATAAATATATCCGACAGCAGCGGCAGGCTGGAAAGGGTGCTTTCAAAGGCAGTTCCTCCCGAGGACTGTCAGCTTGTTTTTTCGGATAATGCTGTTAAGGAAGTGCCTATCAATTCCGAAGGCATCGATTACGCCGCTCAAAAATCCGTCAGTGAGAGGGGCAATAACCGATTTGATCAGCAGTTCCTTAATACTCCCGATTCGGTCATTATATACGGCTCGGCTGAGGACTGGCGCAGCAATAAGACAGAGTGCGCATATTCGGTGCTTGCAGCAGGTGAGGATATCCCCGATGATATTGACCTTGCCGTATTTGATGATGTATGGCTTCTCCCCGAAAATGAAAAGCTTTATGACAGACTTCTGATGTCATATTTCAATAATTTTATCGGTAACGTAAAGGAACGCTTTGATCATCGTATGCTTAAAATATGCTTTGATACTGCGGCGGACAGTGTTCCCGACCTGATGTGGTTCAAGGATATGAAGGGCGCTCACCTTATGGTGAATGACGCATTCTGCAAGGCTGTTGAAAAAACAAAGCAGCAGATCTATAAGCAGGGGCATTATTATATCTGGGATATTCCTCAGGAGGAGTATGAACAGGGCGATTATGTCTGTCTGGAGTCGGAACAGGTGGTCATAGACGCAGGAAAGACCGTGCTGCTTGATGAAAATGTAAAGACAAAGGCAGGAATGAAGCAATTCAAGACCTATAAATCACCATTATGTGACATTGACGGCAGAGTTTTCGGCACTTGCGGAGTTGCAAGAGATGTTACAGACCTGCATAAGATAAACAGCGAGCTTACCGTTATGCTTGAAAGCATACCCTTTGCGGTAATGATAGAGGACAGCGAGGGCAATCTTGTAAGCTCAAATATCATATTCAAGAATTATTTCCCCGATATTGCCGACTTTGAGGGCAGAGACTGCACCGAATGGAAAACGGTGGTTCTGGAGCAGTCGGAAAACAGCGAGATAAGTATTGAGCATAACGGAGATATGCATATCCTGAAATTTATGGAAAATACCATAAACGATTCCTTCGGCGAGGTGATCGGAAACATTACAATTTTCCATGATATAACCGCTGAAAGAAATTATCAGAAGCAGACACTTAAGCATGCAAACACTGACTTCCTGACAGGTCTTCATAACCGCAGGAGCCTGTTTGCGCAGCTGAGCTGGCTCAGGACATCTCCTTATCTTTCCATGATAACCATTGACCTTGATAATTTCAAGAAGGTAAATGATACATTCGGTCATAAGGCGGGAGACAAGGCACTTATCGAGACATCACATATAATCAGTGAGACCTTCAGTGATGATTTTACCGCACGGCTGGGCGGAGATGAATTTTTAGTTGTTATCAGCCGTAAGGTCAGCATGGAGCAGCTTAAGGAGCAGACGCAGAAAATGCTTGATACCATGCTGGAGCATTTCAACAGCAATGCTGAATTCAAGGTGCTTACCGCAAGCGCAGGCATTGTTTTGGAAAAATGTCCTCCGTCGGGGGTGCATAATGCGGAGTCGCTTATGCATAAGAGCGACAGCGCACTTTATCATGCAAAGAACAAGGGCAAGGCGTGCTTTGTTGTTTATGATGAGATAAAGAAATAGAATACAGATAAAGGGGCAAGAGATTTTTACTCTTGCCCCTTGGCTGTTGTCATGATATTTTTTACTTATTTTCCATAAGCTTATGCATATCTGCGATAAGCTCTTCGATATCGGCCTCATCATAAGATGAGCCGTCCCAGTATTCATGGGCAACGACAGCCTGCCATACCAGCATAGCCATACCGCCTGCTGTCCTTATGCCGTTATCCATGGCGATCTGCATGAGCTTTGTGGTCTGAGGATTATAGATAACATCAAACACAAAGCCGCAGTTCTTTATGACCTGCTCGGAAACGGGGCAAGCATCGACCTTGGGGAACATTCCCACAGGGGATGCATTTACAAGAATATCATAGCTTCCTGTGATCTCATCTGCATATACGGTTTTTATAACTGCGGAGTCATAGCCGTTTTCCCTTGCATATTCTCTTACAGGGTCAACCGTATCCTCAAATCCGGGAAGAACGGAGATCGTAAGCTCCGCACCGTGACGGACAGCTTCGATAGCCATCATTCTGCCGACACCGCCGCAGCCTATCTGGAGTACCTTTCCGGTAAGGTCTGCGCCTGCCGCTTCAAGTGCTCTTAAGTAACCGTCGCAGTCGGTATTGTAGCCGATATGTCTGCCGTCCTTTACGGCAACGCAGTTTACGGAATTGTATCTTTCGGCAGAGCTGTCAAGCTCATCGAGATATTTTATAATGTTTATTTTATGGGGGATTGTTATATTAAAACCCTCCAAAGCCATAAGCTCGGGTATTCTTGCTTCAAGCTCCTCTTCGGGTATCTCCTTTATGAGATAATCGAAATCCTCAACGCCCGAAAGCCTGAAAAGTCTTTCATGGATAGGCGGAGACATCGTATGCTTGAGAGGGTAGCCAAGAAGTCCGTAATGCTTCATTGATATCAGTCCTTTATTGATTATTTTGCAGCTTCGATAAGCTTGTCAAGGGAGGCGTTATCCTCAACATTGAAGATCTCAACGCCCTTGAGAGTTTTCTTTACAAGTCCGGAAAGTACCTTTCCGGGTCCAAGTTCAACATATCTGTCATAGCCTGCCGCCTGCATTGCCGCAAGCTCATCTGTAAATCTTACGGGGGATACGATATGCTGCGCAAGCTTTTCGGGGATATTGTCAAAGTCGGTAAGTGCTGCGCCTGTGATGTTTGAATAGAAATCTACCTGAGGCTTTGCAAACTGTACGTCCTTTATTGCGGCGAGGAATTCATCTGCCGCAGGCTGCATCAGCTTTGAATGGAAAGCGGAGGCTACTGCAAGCTTTGCTGTACGGAAGCCCATTTCCGCAAACCTTGCGGCTGCCTTGTCAACTGCTTCCGTTTCGCCTGCAATAACGGTCTGAGCGAGAGAGTTGTAGTTTACGGGAACAACATAGCCGTCGGTTTCGGAGCATACCTGCTCAACACAGGAAAGGTCCTTGCCGATGATGGCACACATTGCGCCGCCTGCTGTTTCGGCTGCCTTCTGCATAGCCTCGGAGCGAGCCTTGATGACCCTGAAAGCGTCTGCTCTTGAAAGCATACCCGATGCAGTCATAGCCGCATATTCACCGAGAGAGTGTCCCGCAACAGCTGTAGCTTCGATACTGTTGAGCTTTGCGGCTTCAAATGCACTGAGAGATACTGCCATGATAGCAGGCTGAGCGATAACTGTCTTTGCAAGCTCTGCAGCGTCGCCGTTTGTGCATTTATCTGCAAGGTCAAAGCCGAGTATCTCGGAAGCCTCGTCAAATATTGCCTTTACCTCTGCATATCTGCCTATAAGCTCTGCGCCCATTCCGGGATACTGACAGCCCTGTCCTGAGAATAAAAATACTGTTTTTGCCATGATTTAAGTCCTCCATTTACTATTTGTATATTAATTAAAATAATTAACTTTCTGTATCATTAAAAAGATTTATGCTAAAGTTTCGGAAAAAAAACGAAAAATTGTTGACAAACGGGTATGGTTTATATTAAAATATATATTGAGCTTTTATGCGGACAGGGGTATACTATATATATTATATAAAAAAACAAAATAAAATATAGCGGCAGTAAATAATACAGCGGATAAAAGCCAAGACTTATTATAGCATATAATAAAAAAAAAAACAATATAATCGGGAGGAAAATTTTATAATGGGAGTAAATATTCTGGGAACGGGTGTTTATACGCCTTCAATTACCGTAACTAATGAGATGATGTCCAAGATCGTTGAGACAAGCGATGAGTGGATCACCACACGTACAGGTATCAGCAGCAGAAATATGTCCAACGGTGAGCCTACATGGTATATGGGCGCAGAGGCAGCCAAGGCAGCTATTGCCGAAGCGGGAATAGACAGCAAGGATATAGGTCTTATCATTGACGCTACTATTACAGCCGATTTCCATACACCCTCCACAGCCTGCATTATTCAGCGTGAGATCGGTGCGGTGGGCGCAGCGTGTGTTGATGTAAATGCGGCATGCTCAGGCTTTATTTATGGATTTGATATGGCAATGCGTTATCTTATGACCGATGATACCCTTAAGTATGCGCTGGTGGTAGCAAACGAAAATCTTTCCAAGATCACAAATTTTGAGGATCGTACCACCTGTGTGCTTTTCGGTGACGGTGCTGCGGCTGTTGTTATCGAAAAGAGCGACAAGCTCTATACAAGCTGGCTTTCCGCAGACGGAACAGGCGCACAGTATCTTTACTGCAAGGGCGATCCTGCCGCAAACGCATTTATGGGCGAGGATAAGCTTTCTGTCCCCGACGGCACAGATGAGAATATCACTCATCATTATCTTGTGCAGGACGGCAAGGAGGTTTACAAGTTCGCTACAAAGGCACTTCCCACAGCAGCAACAAAGGCAGCTGAAAAGATCGGTCTTGATATTACAGAGGTTGATTATTTTGTACCTCATCAGGCTAATGTGCGTATCCTTGAAACAGCAGCCAAGAATCTGGGCGTATCAATGGATAAGTTCATAGTTACACTGGATCATCACGGCAATACCTCAAGCGCATCTGTGCCTATTGCTCTTGACGAGGCTATAAAGTCAGGCAAGATCAAAAGAGGCGACAAGCTTTGTCTTGTAGGGTTCGGTGCAGGTCTTACTCTCGGTGCTGCAATTATTGAATATTGATTTTAATCGACATATATTTATATTGCGGCTATGATATAATGTATTTCATACAGGAAATACAGACGGTATATGCTTTTTTACGGATAAAGCTATACCGTGTACTTAAAAAACAATGAAAGGATAAATATTATGACTAACAGAATCACAGAGCTTCTCGGAACAAGATATCCTATTCTTCAGGGCGGTATGGCGTGGATCGCCGAAAGTACACTTGCTTCCGCCGTATCTAATGCAGGCGGTGTAGGTCTTATCGCAGGCGGCAGCGCTCCCATTGATTATCTGAGAGATCAGATCCGCCGCTGCAAGGAGCTTACAGACAAGCCCTTCGGCGTAAATATCATGCTTATGTCTCCCAATGCGGAGGATCTTGCTCAGCTTTGCATAGATGAGGGTGTAAGGGTAGTTACAACAGGCGCAGGCAACCCCGGAAAGTTTATCCCTGCATGGAAGGACGCAGGAATAAAGGTTATCCCCGTTGTTCCTTCGGTAGCGCTTGCAAAGAGAATGGAAAGATCGGGCGCAGACGCAGTTATCGCTGAGGGTACCGAATCAGGCGGTCATATCGGCGAAAACACAACCATGTGCCTTGTTCCTCAGGTAGTTGACGCTGTAAAGATACCTGTTATCGCAGCAGGCGGAATCGCAGACGGCAGAGGCATTGCGGCTTCCTTTATGCTCGGTGCGGAGGGCGTTCAGGTAGGAACACGCTTCCTTGCTTCCGATGAAGTACAGATCAGCCCCGTTTACAAGCAGCTGGTCATCGATGCAAAGGATACAGACAATGTTGTAACAGGACGTACAACAGGTCACCCCTGCAGAAATGTTAAGACCAAGTTTGCAAAGCAGCTTGCGGCAGGTGAGATGAACGGTACTCTCACTCCCGAAAAGTTTGAGGAGATCACTCTCGGTTCACTGAGAAAGGCAGTTCAGGACGGAAATCTTGAAGAAGGCTCGTTCCTCTGCGGTCTTATTGCAGGTATGGTAAATGAGATAAAGCCCTGTCAGGCTATCATCGATGAAATGTTTGCACAGGCAGGAAAGCTGCTTAATATTGAATTTTAATCATATAATATAGGAGTATAGAAAAATGGCTAAAACAGCACTTATTACAGGCTCTGCAAGAGGTATCGGAGCTGCTATCGCACTTCGTCTTGCAAAGGACGGATATAATATCGCACTTAACGATATCAGCATGGAAATGTTTGAAAACAACGATATCGCCGATAAGATAAAGGAAATGGGCAGAGAGGTGGAGATCTATATCTGCGACGTTTCAAAGTATGATCAGTGTGAGGAAACGGTAAAGAAGATCAAGGAGCGTTTCGGCTCTATCGATTGTCTCGTAAACAATGCAGGTATCACAAGAGACGGACTTATGGCAAGAATGCCCGAGGAGCAGTATGACCTTGTTGTCGCTGTAAATCAGAAAAGCGTATTCAATATGATGAAGCTTGTGGGCAATATCATGATGAGACAGAAGTCAGGCAGGATCATCAGTCTTGCGTCTGTTGCGGGTCTTTACGGTAATCCCGGTCAGATCAATTATTCCGCTACAAAGGCCGCTATCGTGGGTATGACAAAGACTGTTGCCAAGGAGCTGGGTTCAAGAGGTATCACAGCAAACGCCGTAGCACCGGGCTTTATCAAGACTCCTATGACAGATAAGCTTACCGAGGAGCAGAGAAACAAGATGCTTGATCTTATCGCTATGAAGCGTTACGGCACTACCGAAGAGATCGCAGGCGTTGTATCCTTCCTTGCTTCCGATGATGCATCTTATGTAACAGGACAGGTCATCGAGATCTCAGGCGGACTTATGATGTAATTAAACGGAAATATATTTTTAATATATTTCGGTATATTATTGATATACTTAATGCGATGTTAATATAATTTTATCTGATTTTTAATTTATGCCCGATACGGCAGAATGGAGATTTTTAAAGTTATGAGTAAAAGAGTAGTAATCACAGGTATGGGTGTTGTATCTCCCATAGGAAACACACTTGATGAATTTTATAACAGTCTTAAGGATAACAAGCACGGCTTCTGCTATCTTAAGGACGTTGCAAAGGTTACAAAGGAAGATTTTGATGTAAAGATCGTTGCTGCGGTAAAGGATTTTACATCTGAAAAGTACATCGACAAGAAGGAAGCAAAGCGAATGGACCGTTTTACACAGTTCTCGGTTGTTGCGGCTCTCGATGCTCTTGCAGACAGCGGCACTAAGTTTGAGGATATCGATCCTTACAGAGCAGGTGTTATCTGCGGCGTGGGCATCGGCGGTCTGAACCTTACACTTGAAGAGGCTCAGAAGTATACTGCAAAGGGCCCTGACAGAGTTTCTGTATTCTTTATCCCTATGATGATCGCAAATATGGCGGCAGGTACTATCTCAATGCGTACAGGCTTCAAGGGTGCAAACTATTGTACAACTACTGCCTGTGCATCTTCTACACACTCTATCGGTGAAGCATTCAGAAGGATCAAGGACGGTTATCTTGATGTTTGTCTGGCAGGCGGCTCAGAGGCTTGTGTAGGCGAGTTCGCACTCAGCGGCTTCAATAACATGAAGGCACTTTCACGCTCAGATGACCTTGACCGCTGCTCTATCCCCTTTGACGCTGACAGAAACGGCTTCGTTCTCGGTGAGGGAAGCGGTATGCTGGTGCTTGAAGAGCTTGAGCATGCAAAGGCAAGAGGCGCTAAGATCTATGCGGAGATCGCAGGATACGGCGCAACCTGTGATGCTTATCATATGACAAGTCCTTCGCCTACAGGCGAGGCTGCTGCAGAGGGCATGAAGCAGGCTTATACAGAGGCAGGTCTTAAGCCTGAGGATATCAACTATATCAATGCTCACGGTACTTCTACACCTCTCAATGACAAGTATGAGACAAATGCTATAAAGATCGCTCTCGGCGACGCTGCAAAGAATGTTGTTGTAAACTCCACAAAGTCCATGACAGGTCACCTTCTGGGTGCTGCGGGAAGTGTTGAGGCTATCGCAACAGCTCTTGCCTGCCGCGATGATCTTGTTCATAAGACAGTAGGCTTCAAGAATGCAGATCCCGAATGTGATCTGGACTGCTGCACAGACGGCAACAGAAGCATGACTGTAAATGCCGCTCTTTCCAACAGCTTAGGCTTCGGCGGTCATAATGCAACTCTCTGCATCAAGAAGTACGTTGACTGATAAACAGAGTCATATTCTGCGTGTATCGTTCCTGTCATTCCGAAAGTGAGGGTCATGGAACGGTACTCACGGCGCAGAGGACAGTACCCGAAAGGAATTATTGAAATGCTTGGATTAAACGATTTTACCATTGATGATATCAGAGCCCTTGCAGATGTTATGCATGAAAAGCATCTGGGAAGGATCGAGCTTAAGAACGGCGCAAGCGAGGTGGCTATCGACGGGGCACGTCCCGTTCCTCCCGCACCTCACGGATATATGCAGGGAATGGGTATGCCTATGGGAATGCCTGTGAATATGGGCATGAATATGCCTGCTATGACACCTCCTCCCGTGCAGCTTGATCCTATGCCCGATACCGAAAACAGCGCTTCGGGCAAGGCGGCTCCCAATGTAGAGGCACAGACCGCATTCAACGGAAATGTGGTAAAGGCTCCTATCGTGGGAACATTCTATGCATCTCCCGCACCCGGAAAGCCTCCCTTTGTAACGGTGGGACAGAAGGTAAAGAAGGGCGATGTTATTATGATAATCGAGTCTATGAAGCTGATGAACGAGGTTCAGAGCGAATATGACGGCGAAGTCGCAGAGATCATGGCAAAGGACGGTCAGCCTGTTGAGTATGATCAGCCTGTAATGATAATAAAATAATATAAAATAACACTGGAGAATAATATAATGGCACAGTTAAACAAAGAACAGATAATGGAAATTATCCCCCACAGAGATCCCTTTTTGCTCATAGACAATGTTCTGGAGCTTGAACCCGGCGTAAAGTGCGTTGCGGAAAAGTATATGTCACCCGATGAATTCTGGTTCAAGGGTCATTTCCCCGATTATCCCGTTGTTCCCGGAGTTCTTATGGTGGAGATGATGGCGCAGGCAGGCTGTGTGGCTATGCTCACACTTCCCGAAAACAAGGGAAAGATCGGCTTTTTCGGCGGCATCAAGGAGGCTAAATTCCGCAGACAGGTAGTTCCCGGAGACACACTTCGTCTTGAGGTGGAGATCGTAAAGGTAAAGGGTCCTATCGGTGTAGGTAAGGGCGTTGCTACCGTAAACGGCGAAAAGGCTGTTACTGCTGAGATCACCTTTGCACTCAAATAATTTTAAAAGGCGGCTGATGAGTTAATATGATAAGTAAAATTCTTATTGCCAACAGAGGCGAGATCGCTGTAAGAATAATCCGTGCCTGCCGTGAAATGGGTATAAAGACCGTTGCTGTCTATTCCACAGCCGATAAGAATGCCCTGCACGCAAGGATCGCTGATGAGGCGGTCTGCATAGGCGGACCTGCCACAAAGGACAGCTATCTTAACATGAAGGCTGTTATTGCAGCTTGTGAGATAACGGGTGCAGAGGCTATTCACCCCGGTTTCGGTTTTCTTTCCGAAAATGCATCCTTTGCAAGAATGTGCGGAAAGTGCGGAATTATCTTTATCGGTCCTTCTCCCGAATCTATAGAGATGCTGGGAGACAAGGCGGCGGCAAAGACAGCTATGAAGAATGCAGGGGTACCTGTTATCCCCGGGTCAGACGGTGCGGTGCGCTCAATGACCGATATCAGAAAAACAGCCGCTGAGATAGGCTTTCCTCTTATGATAAAGGCGTCGGCAGGCGGCGGCGGAAGAGGAATACGTCTTGTAAACAATGAAGATGAGCTGGAGGCTCAGGCTACTGCGGCAAAGCAGGAGGCTCTGAACTTTTTCGGCGATGACAGCATATATATGGAAAGGTTCATCATTGACCCCAAGCACATCGAATTCCAAATTCTTGCAGACAAGTTCGGAAATGTGATACACCTGGGCGAGAGAGACTGTTCCATGCAGAGAAGAAATCAGAAGGTGCTGGAGGAAACTCCCTCCGCTGTCATGACGGAGGACCTGCGCCGCAGAATGGGCGCTGCCGCTGTTGCAGCCGCTAAGGTATGCGGATATCACAATGCAGGTACCATTGAATTTTTGGTAGACAGTGAGCAGAACTTCTATTTCATGGAGATGAATACACGTATTCAGGTAGAACACCCTATCACCGAGCTTGTAACAGGTGTTGATCTGGTAAAGCAGCAGATAATGATCGCTGACGGAAAGCCTCTGCCCTATCATCAGGAGGATATCAGTTTAAGAGGTCATGCGATAGAGTGCCGTATCAATGCGGAAAGTCCCGAGGCAGGCTTCAGACCCAGCCCCGGAAAGATAACAGCGCTCCATACCCCCGGAGGTCCCGGAATAAGAATAGACAGCTCTGCTTATCAGGGCTATACCATAACTCCCTACTATGACAGCATGATAGCAAAGCTTATTGCCTATGCGCCTACCCGTGAGGAAGCAATCGCAAAGATGAAATGGGCGCTTGCTGAATTTATAGTTGAGGGCGTTGATACTAATATTGATTTTCAGCTCAGCCTTATCTGTGATCCCAATTTTGAAAAGGGCGATTATGATATAGGCTATTTAGGCAGGAAAATGAAATAAATTATATCAGAAATAAACCTTACATGTTTTATGAGTAAGTATGTGTGAGACGGGTATGCCCCCTGTCTCCGCAGGGCTTACTGTATGCAGGTGAATAATATGAAACGATGTCCCTTATGTTCGGGAAAGGTAAAGGACGGAATGTGTGTTGACTGCGGATATTCCATTCCCGATGAAGACGAACTCAATGAAATTTCAAGCATATATAATACTGAGCCTGAGGAGGAGCCTGAGGAAAGGTATCCTCAGAAGGAATATATCCCCGAAAGCTATCAGCGTGAGGAAATGCCTGACAGAATGCCCTACGGCTATGCTGAGCCTTCGGAAAAGTATATCCCCAAGGTTGCGGTAATTCCCGACCCTGTGCAGAATAACGGGGTACATACGGGTAACCAAAGCGGTTACATACCTTATCAGCCGAACAGTACGGGGACAGGTGCGTCCATGGGCGGAGGTACGGGGTATGTGCAAAGCGGAAGCAATCCTCAGGGATATGTGCAGAACGGATATAACGGAAATGTACAGAGCGGTTATAACGGCAATGTGCAGAACGGAAGTCCCATGAGCAAAACGGGCAGCACCAATTATGACCCTACTGCCAATTTTACACCCTATCAGAATGTTCCTGCGGCGAACAATAAAACCAATATTTTTTCAAATCTTAAAGCCTCGGATCTTAAATGGGGCGAGCTTCTTGCATCGTTCTTTATACCCTTTGTGGGATTTATTCTGGGAATAAAGAATCTTTCAAAATCAGGCGGAACAGACAAGGATAAGGCAATGGGAATTATTTGTCTCGGGCTTGCTGTTCTGGGATTGTTTTTATAATACAAATGAACGATATAGAAAAATGTCCTCTTTGCGGAGGACGCTCAAAAAGCGGAAAATGCCTGAGCTGCGGATATATCATTCCCGACAGCTCAGAGCTTGAATATATGACTAAGCTTGCAAGCGCAGAGCCTGAGGATTATCCTGAGGAGGAGGCTGCAAGAAATCTCTTTGAAGCAGATGTAAATGTAAAGGTGTATCATAACGATCTGCCCGATATCTGCGATAAAAATCAGACAGACCCTTATCTGAAAAGAAAGACTGAATACAGGACAAAGCCGAAAAGCACTTATGTACACCCCGACAGAAAGCCGTTATTCAGGGAAAAGCTTGATATGCTGCTTGAAAATAACCGTTTTATTTTTTATGGCGCATATATATTGTCAATGCTGCTTCCGCTGAGGATATATGTAATATTCATTCATATAATAATGCTTCTCTGGGCAGCTGTTTTCAGGGATAAAGCGGATTTTATGAGTGAAAATAAAATGTGGCTGATGTATGTGGGAGCGGTAATGGCTATTGTTCTTAAGCTTTCTATGATGTGATGTGACTAAAATATCATGAATGAAAAAACGAAATGTCCTCTGTGCGGAGGACGCTCAAAAAGCGGAATATGCTCCGAATGCGGATATATCATTCCCGACAGTGAGGAGCTTGATTACGAAACAAGGCTTGCAAGCGCAGAGCCTGAGGATTATCCTCGTCAGGAGGCTATGCGCAATGTGCTTGCGGAGGAGAAGGTAAACGTAAAGGTCAGAAATGATTATATGCCCGATGTGCTTACTCCGCCGCCTCCGCCTGTACAGACTGTAAAAAAGCCTGCTGTCAATAAGCAGAGTTCTGTCAATAAGCAGAGTTCTGTCAATAATGTAAATAATGCTGCTCCGATGAAAAAAAGTGTTTATGTTCATCGGGGAGAAAGGCTCAGCTTAATTGACAGGATAGATAATATGCTTTACAGAAATTCAAAAATATTTTATGGGATATATATTGCACTGATGCTTCTGCTTTCCGGTGAGGAATATATGGCAGCGGTACTTATTTCCCTGTTTTTATATATGCTTATAGGTATAAGATGCGATTTTTTCAGTACTAAAAAGACGATACTGCTGTATCTGACAGCTATACTGGCTATCATCGTCAAATTGGGACTTGAAGAAATGTTCAGATACGGTTTTTAACGATATGAATGAAATACAAAAATGTCCCCTCTGTGGAGGAAAAACCATAAGCGGCTTATGTATGGAATGTGATTACGTCATTCCCGATGGTGATGAGCTTGAATATATGACCTTGCTTGCAAACACAGAGCCTGAGGATTATCCGACGGCAGAGGCGGCAAAAAACGAGCTTTTGTCCGCACCTGTAAAGGTGAAGGTGAAAACGGATTATATGCCTGATGTATATGAGGTGCCGCCGTCGGTTCAGCTGACACCTGCAAATAATCCCCCTGCAAATAATAATATCAATAATATCAATAATACGGCAGTGCAGAAGAATGTCAATATGTATGTACCGCCTTCACAGCCTCAGCAGAAAACGGCTTTTGAAAAAATTTATGACTGGTGGTACGATCATTTTTATATCGGGTATATATTACTTCTTATATTGGCGGTCATTATGCCGTCAGCTGTTGATGTAGCTATCGGGGGAGCACTGCTTATTCCCGATTTTGAGGATGATGATCCCTTTAACCCTAACAAACTGAAAATAGGCGCTATACTGCTTATAATCGGTTTGCTTAAATTTCAGTTTCTGGATTAGCCGAAAGGACGTGACTTTAAATTGTTAGAGGATCTTTTTAATGTGGTCACCACACGCTTTAACAGCGTTGTGAAGGACGATAAGGATAAAAAAGAAAGCAAAAGCACTGTTGATATTCCTAAGGATCTGTTTTTCAAATGTCCCCGATGCTCGTCGGTTGTTGTGTCGGAGGATCTGGACAATAATCTGGGAGTATGTCCCGACTGCGGTTATCATTCAAGAATATCCGCAGTGAGAAGGCTTGCTATGGTTGCAGATAAGGAAAGCTTTATTGAATATGACAAGGATATGATAAGCAAGAATCCTATAGATTTCCCCGAATATGAGGAAAAACAGGCAAAGCTCAGGGAACAGACAGGTCTTAAGGACGCTGTTATCACGGGAGAATGTACAATAAGAGGCAGAAAATGCGTTATCGGTATCATGGATTCACGGTATATGATGGCATCTATGGGAAGTGTTGTGGGCGAAAAGCTTACAAGAGCCTTTGAAAAGGCTACCGAAAAGAGACTTCCTATCGTGCTGTTTACCGCTTCGGGCGGTGCAAGAATGCAGGAGGGTATGGTATCCCTTATGCAGATGGCAAAGACAAGCGGTGCGGCTGCAAGACATTCCGAGGCAGGCCTTTTATATATAACCGTTATGACCGATCCTACTACGGGCGGTGTTACGGCTTCTTTTGCGTCTCTGGGCGATATCATCATCGCTGAGCCTAAGGTGCTTATCGGCTTTGCGGGCAGACGTGTTATCGAGGGAACTATCAAGCAGAGACTTCCTGAGGATTTTCAGTCCGCTGAGTTTTTGCTGGAGCATGGCTTTGTTGATATGATAGTTGACAGAAAAAGCATGAGAAAAACCCTTTCTCATCTTATCAGTCTTCATACCGATAATGTGGAGGTGAAGGACAGATGAGTATGAATAATATCACACCATGGAAAAAAATGGAGATAATCCGTCATAAGAATCGTCCTACCATAAGGGATTATCTTCCTATGATATTTGAAGATTTCTATGAGATGCACGGTGACCGTCTTTACGGCGATGACGGTGCGATAATAGGCGGAATAGGCAGGCTGAGAGGTATGCCTGTGACAATTATCGCTGAGGTAAAGGGCAGAGACCTTAACGAAAATAAGCAGTCCAATTTTGCCATGCCTCACCCTGAGGGCTACAGAAAGGCGCTCAGGCTTGCAAAACAGGCTGAAAAGTTCAAACGACCTGTTATATGCTTTATAGATACTCCCGGCGCATTCTGCGGCATAGAGGCTGAGAAGAGGGGACAGGGAGAGGCTATTGCCCGAAACCTTTTTGAGTTTATGACCCTGAAAACTCCCGTTGTATCGGTGGTGCTGGGCGAGGGCGGCAGCGGCGGCGCACTGGCTCTTGGCGTATGCGATGAGCTTGGTATGCTTTCAAACTCGATCTATTCGGTAATTTCACCGAGAGGCTTTGCTTCTATACTCTGGAAGGACGCATCAAGGGAGAAGGAAGCCTGCAATATCATGAAAATAACAGCCGAGGATCTGACTGAGCTTCAGATCTGTGACGCTATAATTGAGGAGTCGGAAGGGGGCGCTCACAACGACCCGATGATGACTGCCGAAAATATTGAAGAATTTTTGGTAAAAACGCTGAAAGAAAAAATGCAAATAGATATTGACGTTTTGCTAAATCAACGTTATACTAAATTTAGAAAAATCGGTGAGTTTGAGGAATCGGCTGCGGCTGAGGAATAAAACACCTGTTTTTTGATAAATCATGTTGTAAAGATGAAAATCTTTATATATATTACCCAAGAATGGAGGAAACGAAAATGGTATTTGATAAGGTTAAGGAGATTATCGTTGAGCAGCTCGATGTTGACGGCGATAAGGTAATCAATGGCGCAAACATTCAGGATGACCTGGGCGCTGACTCCCTTGACATTGTTGATCTCGTTATGTCACTTGAGGAAGAATTCGATATCGAAATTCCCGATGAGGCTGTTGAGAACATCAAGACAGTCGGAGATATCGTTAAGTACATTGAGGACAATCAGTAATCAGCTGCTTACGAGAAGCCTCGGGGCATGAGCATGCTCCGCTGTAATCGGATCTGTATTTCGGGTCATATTTTTCGGACAGGATCTTTTTAAGCTCTGTCTGAATGTTGTCCTCCGAAAACAGATCCTTTTATTTTCACTTTTGAAGGAGTGACCGGAATTGAACAAGAAAACAATTATCAAGGCGGTATATGCCGTTATTATTGCGGCGGTGACATTCTTTCTTTCGTATTCACAGGAAATGTTTGAAGAGCCGCTTCTTAAGAAAACAGACAATATGCTTAAGGATGTGCTCTATCAGCAGGAGCTGCCTATAAGCCGTGATATAAAGATAATAGCGATAGATGATAAGACACTGGAAAAATACGGTCCTTTCGGTACGTGGTCAAGAAGTACTTATGCGGACCTTATAAATATACTTAATTCAAACGAGGGGCTTGAACCTGCCGTTATCGGCTTTGATATAATGTTCTTCGGAAATATGGACGAGGAGGGCGACAGGCTCTTTGCGGAAACTGCGGAAAAGGCAGGAAATGTAGTGCTTTCCTCAAATATACTCTATAACGACTCAAAGATACTTACAGATGAAAACGGAAATGAATATATCGATACCATGTATATCGAAAACATAGAATATCCCTATGAGGCGTTAAACAAGGCGGCTGAAAGCGGATTTGTAAATATCTCCGCAGACAATGACGGAGTTGTCCGCAGGATAATTCCTACGGTAACATTTAACGGGGAGACAAGGGACAGCTTCTCTAAGGTGATATATGAAAAATACTGTGCTTATCTTGGTGAGACACCCAATGAAATAATTACAGACAGAGACAACAGCATGACAGTGAGATTTACGGGCGCACCGGGAGATTACAGTGCAACCTCGCTTTGTGATGTGCTTGACGGTACTGCTGACCCCCGTAATTTTGCAGGGGCTGCAGTGCTTGTGGGAGCTTATGCGCAGGGTATGCAGGACGCACAGAGTGTTCCTACGTCTCATGAGCAGATGTACGGCGTTGAGATACACGCAAACGTTATTGAGGCTATGTATGAGGGAATCTTTCCTGTGCAGGCGGACAGGCTTGTCTGTGCCTTTATATCTGCTGTTATAGCGGCGCTGCTGTTTATACTTATGAGCAATGTAAAGTTTGCGATAGTTACTGTGATAGCTGCTGCTGCTTTTGTGGGAGAGGTTTTTGCGGCGTATATGCTTTCGCAGAACAATGTGTTTGTTGACCTTGTTTATCTGCCGATCATGACCATAGTAAGCTATGTTGTTGTGGTAATTATGAATTACGTTGTTGAGCGTATCATAAGAAACAAGACCCTTAATGCATTCAAGAAATATGTTGACCCCAAGTTTATCAGGGATATGCAGAGAAGCGGCGGAGATTTTAAGATCGAGCTTGGCGGAGAAAGCAGGGAATGTGCGCTTCTGTTTGTTGACATCAGAGGCTTTACCGCTCTTTCGGAGTGTCTTACTCCAAAGGAGGTAGTACACGTACTGAATAAATACCTTAAGCTTACCACTGATTCGGTAATAAATAACGGCGGTACGGTGGACAAGTTTGTAGGGGACTGTACCATGGCTATATTCAATGCTCCCTTTGACCTTGACGACTATGTATTCAAGGCTGTATGTGCAGGCTTTGATATTATTTCGGGAGATAAGGAATTCAATGAGCATATTGAAGAGGGACTTTCCGAAGAATCGGTAAGAAAGCTGAGAGAGCGTTGGGCAACGAGAACGGACAACGGCGTGGGTTTTGGTGTAGGAATACACTGCGGAGAGGCTGTTGTGGGAAATATCGGCTGTGATTTCCGTATGGACTATACGGCGATAGGCGATACTGTAAATACAGCGGCAAGAATCGAAAGCGGAGCAAAGAAGGCGCAGCTTTGCATAAGCGGTGATGTATATGAGCTTGTGAAGGACAGAGTAGAGATAGACGGATATGAGGATAAGATGTTCAAGAATAAATCCGAGCCTGTAAGATGTTATTCGGTAGTCGGGGTTAAAAGGTAAATATGCAATGCGCAATTCGTAATGTGTAATGCGCAATTAAAAAAGAGGCTGTAACAAAACGCCTTTATGCTCGCCCGTTGGTAAATCTAAACGGATAAGCTAAAAAAATAACCGCTGTACAAACCCAATGTACAGCGGTTATGATCATTTATTAAGATATTTGGGGAAATTCTTTTCGATAAACTCAAAGGAGCGGAGCTGTTTTTCAATTCCTGTGACCTCTATAAGCACGGTGCAGTCGGCAAATTTTGTGTCATAAAGCTCAAAGAACCTGTTCCAGTCGATCTTTCCGTCGCCTAAGGCAAGATGAAGATCGGAGATAAGGTCGTTATCGTTGATGTGCAGATGCTTTGTAAAGGGAGCTACGGACATTGACCATTTTTCCGTTTCATGACCGAATACGGAGGCATGGGCATAATCATAGCATATACCGAAACGGTTGTGAGCTTTCAGATTTTCACCTAAACGGGCGATAAGCTCGGGAGTTTCATCAAACATATTTTCGATATATATCTTTTTGTCGGGGTAATCTTCAAGAATTTTTGTCCAGTAGGCGATATTCTTGCTGAGCCAGTCCTCACGGTAGCTTTCGGAAAGAAAATTCGCTATATAGTTGGTGTGGAATATTACCGCTTCCGCACCCATGCGCTGAGCGATATCCATACTCTGACGGACTCTCATATCGGATACTTCAAAAATGCGCTTGTCGGAGCTGAATACGGTAACATCCAAAAAAGCACCGTGAAGCGTTGAATGAGCAGGTACTCCCATGCTTAAATATGAGGAGATTATATTATCCGTAAGCGTCTTGTTATCTAGAACACGGGGCAGGAAAAAATCATTGTATTCAAATGCGGCATTATAACGCTCGGCAAGCTCTAAGGATGCGATAAGGTCGCATCGGTCGGGGATTATGTGAAATTTCATAATTAATACACCTTTTTTATAGTAAATTTATATAATTTTATGATATGTAAATAAATTACAATATTATTATAACATGATTATTCAAAAAAGTAAACACCTTTGATAAAAATAGTCCGGATTTTCTGTATTTTTAAAAAAACAGTTGAGTTTTTTCGCTGTATGGTGTATAATGAAAATACATCAATACGGAAAGGACGATAAAAAATGAAGAAAAAAACATCGGGCAAGGGATTCAATATCGGCTTTATAAGCTATAATTCCCCTGTGATACTTACCTTTACGCTGATCTCGCTGGCGGCACTGATACTTAATACGCTTACAGGCGGCTGGAGCAATATGAAGCTGTTTTCGGTGTATCGTGCGCCGCTGACAGATCCTCTGTTTTATCTGAGGCTGTTTACTCATTCGCTGGGTCATGCGGATCTGAGCCATTTTGTAAGTAATTTTACGCTGATACTGCTTATAGGACCTATCCTTGAAGAAAAATACGGCGGAAAGCCTCTTGTGCTTACAATGGTGCTTACTGCCTTTGTGACAGGACTTATCAATGTTATATTCTTTCCTCAGACTGCACTTCTGGGCGCAAGCGGTATCGCATTCATGCTGATAATCCTAGCATCGTTTACCAATACCGAGGATAAGAAAATACCGCTGACCTTTATTCTGGTTGCGTTTATCTATCTGGGAGGAGAGATAATAAACGGTATCATCTCTGCCGATAATATCTCACAGATGGGACATATTATCGGTGGCTGCTGCGGTGCTGCGGCAGGTCATCTTTTCGGTATCAAGAAGCTGAAGATATAATTCGCAATGCGTAAAGCGTAATTCGCAATGCGCAATGCGTAATGCGCAATTAATTATTATTATTTTTCCTTTAGAGCTATAATTTACAAAAAGGCTTTGCACATCAGAATGCAAAGCCTTTTGCAGATATATTGACTATTTTAAATTGCGAATTGCGAATTGTGAATTGCGAATTGCGAATTGTGAATTGCGAATTGCGAATTGTGAATTGCGAATTGCGAATTGCGAATTGCGAATTGCGAATTGCGAATTGTGAATTGCGAATTGTGAATTGCGAATTGCGAATTGCGCATTGTGAATTGCGCATTGCGAATTGCGAATTGCGAATTGCGAATTGCGAATTGTGAATTGCGCATTGCGAATTGCGCATTGCGAATTGCGCATTGCGAATTGTGCATTACATAAACAGCCGCCGACTGTATGCATAGTCGGCGGCTGTTCATGCTTTTATAGGAGGTTAAAATGAAAAGAGATTATTTAAAGATCAGAGAATGGAATCTATCCATTTGATAGCGTCTTCTTCGGTGCGGAAGGTGCCTTCCTGAATTGCGGCATTGGATTTTTTTCCGTGCTCCTTAGCCTGTGCACCTGTGATAAATGACGCAAAATTGACAAATGCCATAGCCTTGCAGTTTGAAGCCTCCAGCTTTTTATGAAGCTCGATAAGCTCGGTGCTTACATCGGGAGTAACGGGCGGCATTTTGCTTATATCGCATATATACGCCCAGCCTGTTGCCTTATAGGGTGCAGAAAGTGAAACCAGCTTGTCAGTAAGCCATTTTACCTCTGCTACGTTGGTAGCCGCATCGGCTGATGATTTGATGTATTTCTTTCCGGGGTATGTGGTTATAGTCTGTGCACCGTTATTATAGGTCATATTATCTCGCTCCTTTATTGTGGTTTATTGTTATATATGGATTATAGCATATTTGTTCAGAATATGCAAGAGGTTTTTGTAAATATGTTGAATTTTGTTATAAATGCACAAAATGACGGCTTGCTTTTTAGAATTACGAAAACGTATATATTTTAAGCTTCGTCCATAAATCATATTGTATGGAATTTGACGATTTATTATTGAAAATATTGGAATATTTTGTTCTTGATTATATCTTGAAAATATGCTACAATAGTGGTGTATAACTATTGAACTATTATTATGATCCGCAATAAGAAATGCGGAAGATTGGATTTTGATTTGCTATGAAAAAATGGATGATCGAAAAGCCTGACAGGGCGTTATCCTCAGATATATCAAGAAAATGCTCACTTTCAGCCTTGTCGGCAGATGTTCTGACTTCGAGAGGTATAGTCACATCGGAGCAGGCAGCCGCTTTTTTCGGTATGTTCGGTAAAAGGGATGAGCTGGGTCTTTATGATCCTTATGATATCGCCGATCTGCGCAGGGCTGCGGATATTATCTCCGAGGCTGCGGAGACGGGAGAGAAAATATGCATTTACGGCGATTACGATTGTGACGGTATTATGTCTACTGCCGCTTTATATAATTATCTTTCCGAAACCGGTGCTGATGTTTCCTATTTCATAAATGAGCGCAAGGACGGATATGGTCTTAATGCAGATAATATCAGAAAGCTTCATGAGCAGGGTGTACAGCTTATTATAACGGTGGATAACGGTATTTCCGCTGTTGAGGAGGCTGCGCTCTGCGCTGAGCTTGGCATCAGGCTTGTTATTACAGATCATCATACGCCGCCCCCTGAATTGCCTCAGGCTGAAGCGGTGGTGGATCCTCATATATGCTGTGATGAGAACCGTGCGCCCTTCCGTTCGCTTTGCGGCTGCGGCGTTGTTATGAAGCTTATTGCGGCTATGGAATTCGGCGAGAGCAGTATCCCTGTTGAGATGATGTCCGATCTGGCGGCGGTTGCTACTATTGGTGATATTATGCCCTTGGAGGACGAAAACAGGGTAATAGTCCGTCATGGTATGCATTACCTTGAAATAACGGGAAATGTGGGAATGAGGGCGCTTATTGAGGCTTTATCCACATCTGCTGACGGAAAAAAGAGGAAATTTGAGGTCAATTCGAGAAATATTGCGTTTATGATAGTTCCCCGTATCAATGCATCGGGACGTATGGGCTCGGCTATGGACGCAGCAGAGCTTTTTACTACCGAGGACGAGGAAAGAGCCGCTGAGCTTGCGGCAGAGCTTTGTTCGCTGAATGAAAAGCGCCGTTCTGCTGAAAATGCCATTATGAATGAGGCGGGAGCGCTTATGGCTGAAAAGCGTGACGTATTCGGTGCTGCGCCTGTGCTTGTTATCAGCGGAAAGGGCTGGCACAAGGGCGTTATCGGTATAACTGCCGCTAAGATATGCGAAAAAACAGGAAAGCCCGTTTTCATGATATCGGTGGACGAGGAAGGAAACGGCACAGGCTCGGCAAGAGCGCCTGAGGGATATTCTGTATATGATGCGCTTTATTCCTGCCGTGAGCTGCTGACAAGATTCGGCGGTCACAAGGGGGCAGGCGGTTTTTCTCTTAAGGAGGAAAATATAGAAGCGTTCAGGGAGAAGCTTTGCAGAGAGGCAGAGGGGCTTTATTTTGAGCCTACAATAACGGCGGTAAAGCAGCTTGCTCCCAATGAGCTTACCGTTGAAGCGGTGGAAACTATGCGCAGGGAGCTGGAGCCCTTCGGTGAGGCAAATCCTGAGCCTGTATTCCTTGTTCCAAATGCGAGGATAACAGGTGTTCAGCCGCTTTCAGAGGGTAAATATACCAAGGTGACTGTAGATTTCGGCGGAAATATTATTACTTTTCCGATGTTTGATACGCCTGTAAGGGATTTTCCCTACAATGAAGGGGAAATAATAAATATAATGGGTATTCCCGATATAAACGAGTTCAGGGAGAAGAAGTCGGTGACTCTGAGAGTCTGCGATATGCGCAGATGCGGAGTAAATCAGCAGAAGCTCCTTAATGCAGAAAGGGAATACAATAAATTCAGAGGCGGCGCCGCTCCCGACCCGAAGCTTATTCCCATAATGCTTCCGAAAAGAGAGGATTATGCGGCGGTATATCGTGCGATACCTGAGGACAGGGCTGTTTCTGAGGATTACATATACAATAAATTCAGCGGCTCATATAACCTTTGTCTGCTTCATATAATCCTTGACGCATTTGAAGAGACGGAGCTTATAAGCCGTGACTGTGCCGCAGGCACAATAAAGAGAAAAAAGGTGGAAAACGGCAGAAAAGCCGATTTCACGGCAGCGCCTACAATAAAAAGGCTGACTATGTAACGGAGGGAATTCTATGCTGAAAAAATCCGAAACGGTATCTACCATTGATGTGCTTTTACAGAAGATCTTTGATGATGAAAAGCAGTATAATCTCAGCAAGATCATTTCTGCATATGAATTTGCCGCAAAGGCTCATGCAAATCAGGTGAGATCATCGGGAGAGCCTTATATAACTCACCCTGTAGCTGTATCATATATCCTTCTGGAGCTGGGTATGGATACGGATACTATCTGTGCGGCTATGCTTCATGACGTGGTTGAGGATACAGATGTCACTCTTGAAGAGCTGAGAAAGCTTTTCGGTCAGGACGTTGCCATGCTGGTAGACGGTGTTACCAAGCTGGGAAAGATACCTCTGTTTACCAAGGAGGAGCAGCAGGCTGAGAATGTAAGAAAGATACTTCTTGCCATGTCTCAGGATATACGAGTTATCATCATAAAGCTCTGCGACAGGCTTCACAATATGAGGACTCTTGAATTCCGTCCCGCAAACAAGCAGAGGAATACTGCGCTTGAGACCATGAATATCTATGCGCCTATCGCTCACAGGCTGGGTATCAAGACCATTCAGGACGAGATAGAGGATCTGGCATTCAGATATCTTGACCCATATGCCTATGCGGAGATCGAACAGCAGATGAAGATCAAAAGCAATGAGCGTCAGGTATTTATCGAGTCTATCAAGAAGCAGATAACCGAAAGATTTCAGAAAAACGGCTTTTCCTGTTCGCCTGTGCTTATGGGACGAGTAAAATCCGTTTACGGAATTTACAGAAAGACCTTCGTTCAGGGCAAGAACGTTGAGGAAATATACGATATATATGCGGTCAGGATAATCGTTCAGAATGTTATCGAGTGCTATAATGCCCTTGGTCTTATACACGATATGTTCACGCCTATACCGAACCGATTCAAAGACTATATAGCTACGCCCAAGGCGAATATGTATCAGTCGCTGCATACTACCGTTATCGGCAGGGAGGGCGTTCCCTTTGAGGTGCAGATACGTACCGAGGATATGCACTATACCGCCGAATACGGTATCGCTGCCCACTGGAAATACAAGGAGGGCATCAAGGGCAAGGATAAGCTGGAAAGCAGGCTTGCATGGATAAGACAGATCATCGAGGCGCAGCAGGATACAGACGATGTTGAGGAGATCGTCCGCACTATCAAGTCGGATCTTGCTCCCGAGGACTGCTTTGCATTTACTCCCAAGGGAGATATGATAACTCTGCCCACAGGTGCTACTATAATAGATTTTGCCTATGCTATCCATACACAGGTAGGTAATAAGATGAAAGGCGCAAAGGTTGACGGAAAGCTTGTTTCCCTTGACCATGTGCTGAATACGGGAGAGATCGTTGAGATACTGACCTCTTCCGACCCTAATCACGGTCCAAACAGGGCATGGCTCAGTATATGCAAGACCAATGAAGCAAAGTCAAAGATACGCTCATGGTTCAAGAAGGAAAGACGTGAGGAAAATATCATAAACGGTAAGGCTGAGCTTGAAAGAGAATTCGGAAGAAACAATATCAATGTTCCTGCCGAGGATCTTAAGAGCTTCCTTGCAGATGATATGAAGCGTCATAACTGCGCCGAGCTTGATGATTTTTATGCGGCTATAGGTTACGGGGGAGTTATCCTTTCAAGGATCATTACAAGGCTTAAGGATACCTATACCAAGCTGTATGAGGCACCCGAAAAGAAGCCGCCTCTGCCTGCACCTCAGCCTCCTGAAGGTCTTAAGAGAAGTGCCACGGGTATCGTGGTTGACGGCGAAAACAATGTTATGGTAAAGTTTTCAAGGTGCTGCAATCCTGTCCCGGGAGACGATATCATCGGCTTTATCACAAGAGGTCACGGAATTTCCGTACACAAGAAGGACTGTGAAAATTATATACACGCACTGCAGAACGGCTCAGAGCCTGACCGCTGGGTAGAGGTATGCTGGAGCGAAAAGGCTGCTGCAGGTCAGAGCTTCAGAGTAACTCTTGATATCGTTGCATATAATAACGTTATGCTGCTTGCAAACGTTACGACGGCAATAGCGGAGATGAGAGTTCCCGTTACCGATACGGCAATGAGAGAGCTTAAGAACGGAAATACAAATCTTCTGGTGGACTGTCTTATTGCGGGAATGGGTCAGCTGAATACTCTTATGAGCAAGATAAGAAAAATTCAGGACGTTATTTCCGTTGAACGTAAGGAGCAGACCGTCAGACCTCACTGAATATAAGGAATATTATTATGAAGATCATTGCACTTAAGCCCTACGGGGCATTCGGAACAAACAGCTATATCATACATGACGAGACAAGGGCGGCGCTTATCGACGCTCCCGGAAATAATGAGGCGGTACTCAGGGCACTGGCTGAAAATGATCTGGTGCTTGAAAAGATACTGCTTACTCACGGTCACTGCGATCATATAGAGGGTACTGCGGAGCTTTCGGAAAAAACGGGAGCGGAGATATATATCCATAAGGACGATTATGACAAGCTTAATTCGCCTTACCTTAATCTGACTGAATATTTCAGTCTCCCTCCGATAAAAATAATAAAGGGTGTTGTCCGCACAGTAAAGGACGGGGATATTATCCCTGTGGGAAAAAGCATATCTGTTAAGGTGATGCATACTCCCGGACATACAAGAGGTTCTGTAATGTATATTGCACAGGACCATATCTTTTCGGGCGATACTATTTTTGCAGGCAGTGTGGGAAGAACTGATATGCCCGACGGAGACGGCAGGGTGCTGGCTCAGTCTCTGGGCAGGATAGCCGCCTTTGAGGGAGAATATCCCGATTATTATATCTTTGCGGGACACGGCGGCGCAAGCAAGCTTTTCTATGAAAAGCAGAGTAATCCCTATATGGGCTTTGCTCAATTTTAAGTCGGGAGCATTGATAAAATGACTATATGTTTTTTTGGCTGTGACTATAAATATGAAACGGAAGCGGTAATGAAGCTTTTCTTTCCTCTTACCTTATTTGAATTCAGCTATGAGGAGGAAGCGGAGGGCGACAGGGTAGTAGTCCGCTCAGATGAGGGCAGGCTTTCCGTTTCGGTGTATACAGACGGTAAAACGGAAATATCCGAGGGTACTCATGAAAAGGCGGAAGCAGAGGGCTTTACAGATGAACAGGCACTTTGCAGAATGTTATACCGTATTTTAGAGGGTATGACGGGTGTTTCTCCCAAATGGGGCTGTCTTACGGGAATACGTCCCGTAAAGAAGGTGAATGCTCTTGCGGCAGAGGGAAAAAGCAAGGAAGAGATATTCGCCGAGCTTAATAGGAGATATTATACCTCAGAGGAAAAGCTGGAGCTTGCCTATGCTACTGCAATAACTCAGGATAAGGCGCTTAAACGGCTTTCGGATAATTCCTATTCACTTTATATTTCCATACCCTTCTGTCCCACAAGATGTGCATACTGTTCCTTTGTATCACATTCCATTCAGTCATCGGGAGCAAAGCTTATTCCGGGATATACGGAAAAGCTTTGCGAGGAAATAGCGCTTACCGCAGAAATGGCGGAAAAAAAGGGCCTTGTACTTGATACCATATATATCGGCGGAGGAACGCCTACAGCGATTTCAGCGGAAAATATTGAAAAAATAATGAAAAAAGTCTCGGAATGCTTTGACATTTCCTCAGCGGCGGAATATACTGTAGAAGCAGGCAGAGCCGATACCATAACCGAAGAAAAGCTCAGGGTCATAAAGGAATACGGAGCTAGCAGAATATCGGTAAATCCTCAGAGTATGGTGGATTCGGTGCTGGAAGCGGCAGGCAGACGGCATACCGCCGCACAGGTTGAGGAATGCTTCAATATGGCAAGGCGGCTTGGCTTTGATAATATCAATATGGACGTTATAGCGGGTCTGCCTACAGATACCGAAGAGGGCTTTGCCTATACCATAGATAAGCTTATCGGTCTTGATCCTGAGGATATAACGGTCCATACACTTACGGTAAAGAGAAGTGCCGATCTGTTTGCAAGGTCAGATGAGGTGAAAAAGAGTATATCTCCCTCTGAGGTTGACAGAATGGTGTCCTATTCATGCAGGCGGCTTATGGAAAGCGGATATATGCCCTATTATCTGTACAGACAGAAAAATACGGTAGGCAATCTGGAAAACGTAGGCTATGCCAAAAAAGGTCATGAAAGCCTTTATAACATATACATTATGGAGGAGGCACAGACTATTCTTGCCGCAGGTGCATCAGGTTCAACCAAGCTTGTGAACAGGGCGACGGGGAAGATAAACAGGCATATAAATTATAAATATCCCTATGAATATATTTCAAGGTTTGATATGATGATCGATAAAAAGAATACCTTTATGAACGAAAATACATAATTTTTTAGGAGGATATTGTTATGGGTTACAGCTTTGATGATTTTATCTATGACACAAAGAAGGCTATCGATAAGGTAGGCGTAAAGACAAACGAGGCTATCGAACATTCAAAAATTCAGGTGGGAAAGGCTCAGCTCAAGGGTAAGCTTAAGGAGAAATTCTGTGACCTTGGCAAGCTTTGCTATGAAATGCATGAAACAGATGAGGATTACACAGGCTCAATGAAAAAGCTCCTTGCACAGATCAAGGAGATAGAGGGTCAGATAAAGGAAGCGGATACTGCTCTCGGTACTCCCGTTGTATGTGCGCTTTGCGGCACAAAGAACAGTGCTGAAAATGACTACTGCACAAAGTGCGGCGAAAAGCTTAAGAGATAAATTTATACGGCGGAGGATCTTCGGCTGAAGCTCCTCCGTGTTACGAAAGGTTTTACATAAGGTGAAGAAAAACGATATAGTACAGCTGGAAATAACCGATGTTACCGCAGAGGGAAGCGGTGTAGGTCGGCATGAGGGTATGGCTGTTTTCGTTCCCTCGGCGGCAGTGGGCGATCTGATAGACTGCCGTATCGTAAAGGTGCTAAAAAGCTATGCCTTCGGTATTATAGATAAGATAATAACGCCGTCGGCGGACAGGGCAGACAGGGGCTGCGGTGTATCGAAAAAATGCGGAGGCTGTGTTTTCAGGCATATAAGCTATCAGGCAGAGCTGAAAATAAAGGACAAGGCTGTAAGAGACGCTTTTAAAAGAATAGGCGGTCTTGATATAGCCTTTGAGGATATACTGGGCTGTGAATCCCCCGACAGATACAGAAACAAGGCGCAGTATCCTGTTTCTATGGAAAACGGCAGGGCGGTGTGCGGTTTTTATGCACAGCGCAGTCACAGGGTAATAGAATGTGCCGATTGTATGCTGCAGCCTGAAGTTTTTTCGCATATAACCGAGGATATTATCGGATATATAAATAAAAAGAAAATACCTGTTTACGATGAAAAAAGCGGTAAGGGACTTATACGGCATATATATCTGAGAAGAGGTCATCACACAGGGGAGATAATGGTCTGTTTGGTCGTTACAAAAGCGGACAAGTCCTCTCTTAAGGGGCTTTTTGATATCCTCACCGAAAAATATGCCGATATAAAGAGCATCGTGCTTAATATAAATAATAAGAATACAAACGTCATCACAGGAAAAAAGTGCATTACCGTTTACGGAAAGGGAACTATCACCGATATAATGTGCGGAAAAAGCACGGAAATATCGCCGCTTTCCTTTTATCAGGTGAATACTGCACAGGCGGAGCGGCTTTACGGCATCGCAAGGGAGTATGCACAGCTTTCGGGAGATGAAACGCTGCTTGACCTTTACTGCGGCGCGGGTACGGTGGGACTATCCTTTGCTGACCATATTTCAAGGCTTATCGGCGGTGAGATAATCCCTGAGGCTGTTGAAAATGCACGGAAAAATGCACAGCTCAATAATGTTGATAATGCGGAATTTATCTGCGGTGACGCAGGTGAAATAGCCGCTTCGCTTGCAGATAAGGGAATAAGACCCGATGTTATCGTTGTTGACCCTCCCAGAAAGGGCTGTGATGAGCTTACTCTTACATCAATAGTAAGAATGGCTCCCCGTAAGCTTGTTATGATATCCTGCAACAGTGCAACGGCTGCAAGGGACGCTGCTTTTCTCTCGGAAAGAGGATATACTCCCGTTAAGGCGAGGGCAGTGGATATGTTCCCCGGAACAGGTCACTGTGAGTGTGTGGTGCTTATGACAAGGGATAATCAGTAATGCTCAAAATATCGCACGGAGTTTGTGCGGTATTGCTAAAATGTAAATAATGTTGGAAAATACTTTACATTTGTTTATAAATATGGTATAATATCAACAAATCACATTTTTGTGGGGAAATTGTGGATTTATGAACATAAAGACAGCCTTCAGAGACAGAAATATAATTGCCGTGAACGGCTGAACGGAGGATACATATGAATATCAGAAAACCAAGATTAATGAAAACAAATGCAAAGAAAACTATAGCACCGATGAATAATGAGATGATGGTAAAGATAATGTTCTTTACTGTACTTATAGTTGCGGGATTGTTCTTAGTAAAGAATATTACAAACGGTAACGGAACTGCTGTAGGTGTTATCGGCGGTGCAATGGCAGTGTTTGTGCTGATGATATTTCTTATGCATAAGCGAAAGGAAAATCTTGTAAGGGTACAGACTGCTATCGGTATTTCCACGATCCTGCTTGTATTTATCATATCGCTGTTCAGCGGTGATTATTTAAGCGATGACTTTGTTCTTTATCTTGCTGTTATCGCCCTTTCGGGTCAGATGCTTGATCCCAAACTTACAAAGTATCAGGCTATCGCAGGCGGAATATGCCTTATTCTCGTTTATATGATATGTCCTCATAAGGCAGACCCTCTTGCACAGTACGGCGTATGTGTGGGTATTTACGGTATCGCTGCTTTCCTTTACTACCTTGTAATCAGAAGAGGAAGCGCATATATTGAAGTCGCTGAGGACAGAGCGGTCGCAGCTGAAAAGCTTATCAGCTCCATGAAGAGAGTTGGTCTTGAGCTTGAAAGAAACTATGAGAATTCATCGGGAAGGATCGATGATCTTACTGCTGCAACAGATAATCTTACAGGCAGCACAAAGGATCTTGAGGTCGGTTCAAACGGTATCTATATGGGTACTCAGGTGGTTGAAGAGACCTGTTCTGCTGTTCAGGACACTGTTCAGGCTACTGAGGTTCAGGTAAAGAACCTTGACAGCGAGGTAAAGAAGGTTGAAAAATCTCTTGCTGCAAGTACTATCAGCATGAAGGAAATGAATTTCCAGATGAAGACCGTTAAGGAAATGGTCGATACAACAAATAAGGTTTTCGATGAGTTTGAAAGACAGATCAATGAGATTTCCGCAGCTACAGAACAGCTTACAAAGATCTCCTCAAATACAAATATCCTTGCTATCAATGCATCAGTTGAAGCTGCAAGAGCGGGTTCTGCAGGCTCAGGCTTTGCGGTCGTTGCAGACGAGGTAAGACAGCTTGCACTTGACAGTGACGATTGTTCAAATCAGGTAGTAAGCATCGTTAAGGCAATGCAGTTCCAGATAGAAGAAACCATGATCCAGCTTAAGAACAGTACAGGTGCTATCAATTCCTCTATAGATACTCTGCTTTCTCTTGAAAATGAATTCAGAGCCCTTAAGGATCACTTTGATTCTCTTTACAGTAATATCGAAAAGCAGAATTACAATGTTTCCGAAATGGACAGTATGTTCACTCGTCTGAGAAAGAAGATCGACGAAATGAGCGTATATTCAAGAGAAAATCAGAAGATCGTTACTATGATGAGCGGTGCTATGGATGTTTACAAGGCTAATATCACCAGTGTTATCGATGATACACAGCTTGTCCGTTCACTTTCATCGTCAATGCTTGAGGTAGTAAACGAAAGCGAAAACGAAAGAGTTAAATTCTGATAATACTTATTATCATACGGCTGCTGTACGGAATGTGCGGCAGCCGTTCAGTTATTATAGGAGGAGTATTTATGGCAATACCAAACGATCCGTTTATCCTGTTCAGCTGGATAAATACACAGCTGAGGGATAAATATCCGTCTCTTGAATCGCTTTGTGATGATATGAACGAGGATATTGATAAGATAACCGATAAGCTTAAGGCGGCAGGCTTTGAGTATGACAGAGACAGAAATTGTTTCAGATAGGAGCATATATGACTATAATTTTTATTCGTCACGGCGATCCCAATTATGTTGATGATTGCCTTACCGAAAAGGGAAAACGTGAAGCGGAGCTGCTTTCCGAAAGGGTAAAGGGCTGGGAGATAGATGATTTTTACTGCTCGCCTCTGGGACGGGCAAGGGAGACTGCCGATCATTCCATGAGAAAAAACGGCAGAAGCTATGAGATACTTCCGTGGCTTGAAGAATTTCCCGCAAGAGTAATATCATACGAAAACGGAGAAAAGCGTATCCCATGGGATCTTCTTCCGTCATACTGGACCAAGGAGGAGAAATATTTCCACCGTACCGCATGGACTGACGCACAGCTTATGAAAACAGGGGATACAGAGGAAAAATTCCTGAGAGTATGCAAGGGGATAGACGCACTTACCGAAAAATACGGCTATATCCATGAAAACGGATTTTACAAGGTAAGAGACGATGCGGCACGTGACAAGGTGATAGTATGCTTCTGTCATTTTGCGGTAACATCTGTTATCATGAGCCATATGCTTAATCTTTCGCCTGCTGTAATGCTCCACGGATTTTTCATGCCCACCACATCGGTGACGGTACTTGCCACAGAGGAAAGAGAGCAGGGGAATGCATATTTCCGCTGTCAGATGCTTGGCGATACATATCATCTCAGATCAGGCGGAGAGCCTGTTTCACAAAGCGGCTATTTCGGAAATATTTTTCAGGGTTGATATATTTATATATATAAAAATGTTACAAAAATTTGTGCCAAATCGGGAATAAAGGCATAATATATATCAAGCGGCGCAGAAATAACAGCCTGCGCCGCAAATTTATATATAAATGAGGTGCTTTTATGCATAATCATCCATGTTGTCCTCCTTGCTGTCCTCCTCCTTGTCCTCCTCCCTGCTGCCCTCCGCCCTGTCCTCCACCCTGCTGCCCTCCGCCTTGTCCTCCTCCCTGTCCTGTTCCTGAGCCTGAGCCCTGCTGTCCTCCTCCCCCTCCTCCCTGCTGCTGATATTGAAGTTTACATTTGTACATCATAAATATAAATAAAAAGTAAAAGCCGCCGTATCTTCTGTATTTCAGAGAATACGGCGGCTGATTTTATGAGTTTATGTTTTTAATGATTTCGGTGATATCCCTTTCGATACATTCCGTGCCTGTAAGCTGCCTGCTCAGCTTATCGGGCTGAGATGTTCCCGAATACAGCTTATATGATGCGGAATTGTCGATATATCCTGTACCTGTATCGGAGTATACATAAAGGTCGGTTGACTTCACATTAAGTGTAAAGGTATTTTTTTCGCCCTTGTGAAGATGTATTTTCTTATATCCGCAAAGTGAGGGATAGGGTGTACCGTCTGCCGAATCGGTATCAAAATACAGCTCGATAACATCATCTGTATCGGTCTGACCGATATTTTCGGCGGTTATATTTACGGTAAGAGTATTATCATCACAGGTAACGACCATATCGGTGCATATCACCTTTGAATAGGTAAGACCGTAGCCGAAGGGATATAGTATGTTTTCAGGGTCTGCATAGCGGTAGGTCCTGCCCTTCATGGAATAATCACAGAAATCGGGGAGCAGTTCCGATGATCTGTAGAAGGTGACAGGCAGCTTTCCCGAAGGAGATGTTTTTCCGAACAGTATATCAGCTGCCGCAAGTCCGCCGTATTCACCGCCGTACCATGCATAAAGGTATGCGTCTGCCTTGGTATCGTCTATATTAAGTGCGCTTCCTGCGGCGCATACGATGATAACGGGCTTTCCGACAGCGGTTATCTTTTCAAGAAGTATCCTCTGGCTTTCGGGCAGAAGAAGATCCTTTTTATCTCCCGAAAAATACTGATTGCCCGTATCGCCCTCCTCGCCCTCAAGGGTCTCGTCAAGACCGAGAACAAGTATGGTAACATCTGCATTTTCCGCACATTCAAGAGCCTCGGATATTCTGTCGCCCGACATGGCAAGTCCTTCCGCACGGTCAGCGGCAAGAGGACAGCCCTCTGAATAGTATATCCTGCATTTATCGCCGACGGTACGGCGTATTCCCTCAAGGACTGTTACATATTCGGAGGCGGTACCGTGATAATTTCCGATAAGAGCGCTTCTGCTGTCTGCATTCGGACCGATGACAGCAATGCTTTCAAGACGATCTGTATCAAGTGGAAGTATACCGTTGTTTTTCAGCAGCACCATTGATTTTTCCGCTGCCTTAAGAGCGGCTTTTTTATGCTCGGCGCAGTCGTTGACGGAGTAGGGAATATGGTCAAGGGGAGTTTTCTCATGCATTCCCAGAAGATATCTTACCGTAAACAGACGGACAACAGCCTCTGTTATACACTCCTCGGTGACAAGTCCCTCATTATATGCATTCAGTACATTCAGATAGGTACAGCCGCAGTTTACATCACAGCCGTTATTAAGTGCAAGGGCGGCAGACTCAACGGGAGTAGCGGTTATTTTATGATGAGCATGAAAATCCTGTACAGCCCAGCAGTCCGAGACGAAATATCCCTTAAAGCCCCAGTCGGTGCGGAGAAGCTTATCAAGTGCGGGACTTGCGCAGGCAGGCTCGCCGTTTACACGGTTATATGCACCCATAAAGCCCAGAACGCCCTCCTCGGTAAGCTCTTTAAAGGCACGGAGATATGTTTCATGGAGATCCTTTTGGGATACCTGTGCATCAAATTCATGTCTTATTTCCTCAGGGCCGCTGTGTACGGCGAAATGCTTGGCGCAGGCGGCAGCGGTATAATAGCCGTCACGTTTTTTCTGTATTCCGCGTACAAAGGCACGTCCTGTTTTTGAGGTCAGGCAGGGGTCCTCGCCGAAGGTCTCGTGACCTCTGCCCCAGCGTGGGTCACGGAATATATTTACATTGGGAGACCAGAGAGTAAGTCCCTTATAGATATCCCTGTCCTTATGACGTATTGCCGAGTTATATTTTGCCCGTGTTTCAAGAGCGGTTATTTCTGCTATTTCCTCGGTGAGCGATTCATCAAAGGCGGCAGCTATTGCAATAGCCTGTGGGAATACGGTTGCAGTGCCTGCTCTTGCGCAGCCGTGAAGTCCCTCGTTCCACCAGTTGTATGCAGGAATATCCAGCCGCTTTATCGGCGGAGCGTCATATCTCAGCTGTGAGCATTTTTCGTCTATGGTCATCTGTGCGGCAAGTGCTTCCGCTTTTTTTCTTGCTTCGGTGTGGGTCATGGGGAGTTCCTCCGTTAGTTTAATCTGATTATATTTTTATACCAATTATCATATTTTTCACGGTGCAAACGGTCATTCCATTCTTGACAAAGCAGATAGGTTTTGTTATTATATTTCAGCGGCGTACTGTAATATCTGTAATATCCCTTTGTATCCTTTCGCTGTTCGTTTTTATCTGCACAGTTTGTGATATCCTTAAGCATAGGAAATCCTATTCCGAAGGTATTGTTTGAATATGTTTTATCAGTCAAGGAGTTTATAATGTTTTCATTAAGCTGATTATTCAGCATCATGTATTCCATTGTAAGCTGAACACATTTGCCGATTTTCAGTTCATCAAAGGCAGATGCGTTTATATATTCATTATTGTTATCGGTTGATGTAGATGTATTTTCATTTTTCGTATGTATCTTGCTTGAATTATCAAATAAACGTATCATTTGATAACTTCGCATGAAAAGCTCTGAGGTATCTGAAACATCAACAGAATGAAGCATTATCGGACTTAACAATGCATTATGAAAATCTTCATTTGCAAAGAATTTGATATTGAAATTCAAATCAAGAGATTTTATTAAATCGCTTAAATCATTAAGCTTAGGAAGAAGTTCATCTGAAACATTTTTGTTTATCTTGGGAGAGGCAAATATGATTTCGCCTTCGGTAAAATTAAAGTAACCTATTATGCACATGAGTGTTCTTATGTATTTTTTTATGACAATTTCAGCAGTTTCAAGCTTATTTCCATACATTAAACCGTTTTCATGAAAAGCAATATCTATTCCGTAAATAAAAGGCTCAGGTGAGAAGCTTATACCGATAACATCCACTTCTGCTTGCTTAAGAAGCTGTTCAAGAGAGCTTTTTCTGAAAATATCCATACCGTATTTAGAGGAATAGTATTCGGCTGTTATGTTCATGATTTTTGTAAGCAGTTCTTTATTTGACAAATTCCAGCTTTGAGATGATTTCCAATTTGTCTGAACAAGCTGACATTCCTTAACGTGTCTAAGCCATGAATACATTAATGATTCTCCCATTTCAATTTTCATATCAGTTCACCTTTCTGATTGTATTTATAGATTGATTTATATACATTATACCCAACCTTTACTTACAAGTCAATCATAATTTTATATACATACAAAGTAAGGTGCAAAAAAGTACAGCATAATACAATGCACGGTTTTCACAAAAAATCTATTGACATAATGTGTATAACGTGGTATGATAATCATATGTGTTATTATATTTATGTACATAAAAAGGAGTTTTAATAATGGTACTTAACGGTTCGCAGATCATACTTGAATGTCTGCTTGAACAGGGCGTTGATACGGTATTCGGATATCCCGGCGGCGCTGTTCTTAATATTTATGACGCACTTTACGATTACAGCGACAGAATTACTCATATACTTACCTCGCATGAGCAGAATGCAGCCCATGCAGCAGACGGATATTCCCGTACAACAGGAAAAACAGGCGTTGTTATCGCCACATCGGGTCCGGGTGCAACAAACCTTGTAACAGGTATCGCAACCGCATATATGGACAGCATACCTATGGTAGCTATCACAGGAAACGTTACAACAAATCTTCTGGGACTTGACAGCTTTCAGGAGGTAGATATCACAGGAATCACAATGCCTGTTACAAAGCATAATTATATCGTCAAGGACGTGACCAAGCTTGCGGATATTATCAGAGAGGCTTTCTTTATCGCTAACGACGGAAGAAAGGGTCCTGTACTGATAGATATCCCCAAGGATATCACCGCTGCCACCTGCGATTTTGAGCGCAAGCCTGTAATGGGACACAGCTTCACACTTGACAGTGAGGAGCTTCGTCAGGCAGCCGAGATGATAAGAAATGCAGAAAGACCCTTTATCTATGCAGGCGGCGGAGTTGTTTCCTCCGATGCTGTATCACAGCTCAGGAGACTTGCCGAGCTTATCGACGCTCCCGTTTCCCTTTCACTTATGGGTCAGTGTGCATTTGATAATTCCGATGAAAGATATACAGGTATGCTTGGTATGCACGGTACAAAGGCATCTGCTGAGGCACTTGTAAATTGTGATGTTATCGTTGCGGTGGGAACACGCTTCTCCGACAGAGTTACCTGTAATGCAAAGTCCTTTAAGGAGAACACCGAAAAGGCTAAGATAATCCACATTGAAGCAGACCCTGCCGAGATAGGAAAGAACATTGAAGCCGATGTACACGTAACAGGCGACGCAGGCTTTATCTTAAGCGAGCTTATCAAGCAGCTGCCCAAGCAGTCTCACCCCGAATGGATGGGTCAGGTGAAGCAGTGGAAGGAAACATATCCTCTCTGTCAGAAATCAGATGACCCTGAGGCTGTTCTTCCTCAGTATGTGCTTGAAACTCTCTGCGAGCTTACTGACGGAAAGGCTGTTCTTACCACAGAGGTAGGTCAGCATCAGATGTGGACAGCAGAGTTCTATAACTTCAAGGCTGAGCGCAGCTTTGCTTCATCGGGCGGTCTGGGTACAATGGGCTATGGTCTCGGTGCGGCTATCGGAAGTAAAATGGGTAACCCCGATAAGACAGTTGTCAATATTGCAGGCGACGGCAGCTTCTATATGAATATGACCGAGCTTTCCACACTTGCAAAGTATCAGCTCCCTGTTATCGAGCTTGTATTCAATAACTCGGTGCTTGGAATGGTACGTCAGTGGCAGAGACTTTTCTATAACTGTCATTTCTCACAGACAAATCTTGAAAAGCCTACAGATTTTGAGCTTCTTGCAAAGGCATTCGGCATTGAGGGTATCACGATAACCAAAAAGAGTGAGGTAAGACCTGCTCTTGAAAAGGCGATATCACTTAATAAGCCTGTGCTGATAAACTGTATCATAGATAAGGATATCAATGTTCTTCCTATGGTGCCGGCAGGCGCTTCCGTTGCAGAGCCTATTCTTGATATTGAGATCAAGGATTGATTTATATAATACAGTAAAATTAACAGGTCTGTCCGTTTTTTCGGGCAGACCTGTTGTTGGTTGTGTTCTTTAAGGAAGCACTGATTAAAGCCGTAGGCATCGTTTCAGACCCATGAAAATGCTTTATTGAATGGGTCTTGAAACGATTTAATCAGCGGTTCCTTAATGCACCTTAACAAATGTATCATTTTCAAGCATATATACCGACAGAGTGTCAATATCAAACAGCCATACAGTATCGTTTGATCTTTCCGCATAATAGATACCGTCAAGCAGCCTGATATCTTTTCCTGTTCCGATATCATACTTTCTGAATGAATTGCTTGTCGGATCATTATAATAAATACTTTGGTTATAAAAAATCCCATTGTCGAAAGAACGTTCCGTAGCTGTGATAAAATTGCTTTTTTTATCGGATAAGCTGTACCCATATAATTGTTTACTGTCAATATATAGCAGATTATCTCCGTCAAAATCAAGCATACATATCCTGTCATCACAGGATAAATCCGCTCTTGATATTTCATTTCCGTCAAAATCATAAAGTGTGACACAGTAATTTCCGTCGTATTCGTTCCGCCATACTCCTTCAGAATCGGGCAATTCTTCTATAACGTATTTTTCATAACCATAGCATATACTATCACTGTACATACCCCAAAATGAATGTTTATCACCCGATAAGCTGTAATATTCAGCAGCAGTTTCTTCTGTGCGATCTGTTTTTATTCTGCCTATCATGTCATAATCGGGCTGTTCCCAATGCCATACCACTTCAAATAAGAAATATATATACTCATCCGATACGATCATGCTGTATATCTGAGGAACAAATTCACAATGATTTTGTTCCTGATAGCTTTCTGTATTATAGATAAGCTCTTTTTCTGTTCCGTCTGTTTTTATTCGGTATATAAGATTATAATCTGCATAATACAGATATTCTCCAACCACATTGATTTCCTCTGCACTGCAGTCGCATAGCTTGATAAATTCCGAGCCGTCGTTTTTCATTTTATATATACTTGTATCAGAATTGACTATATCGGGTTTTGTATCGGTAAAGTATATCCATTCTCCCTGTGATGTACAAATTCCCGAGCTTGAATTTCTTCCGTATTTATTATATGTATAAATACTTTTCTCCTCCGAAAGCTCACCCACAGTACCGTCAGAATATTTTGCTGCTACCTTGTAGGTATATTTTGTATTTGGTGTAAGCTTTGCATCCTCACAGGAATTGTTTTTTACTTCTCCGTATTCCTCAAACGCTCCCGTTTCCTCATTAAGCAGATACAGCACATAGGACTGCGCACCCTCAATCTCTGTCCATGTAAGATAATTTATAGAATGGTCAACATTTGAAACCTTTAATTCAGGGACAGTGACAGACAGAGGAGCGGTTTTCTCGGTCAGGGATATTTTATTATCGGATAATGCAGTTGTTTCAGCCCATAAAGCTTCCGATGCCGATGATGCTGTTTCCGTTATTTCATCTGATTGTATATTCTGCACTGTTTCAGTTGATGTACTTGTCAGGGTGCTTGTTACAGTGCTTGTTTCGGAAATATCCTCCGTGATCGTTTCCGATTCGGATATGACAGTGCTTTCGGTCTCGGAAACAACAGCTTCGGTAACTGCCGATGTGCTGTCCGCAGATGTAATGTCTTTATCCTCCAATGTACCCTCACCGCATGAGCATAAAAGACACATAGCGAGTATGATAGGTATTATTGATTTTTTCATTGTGACTGTTCCTTTCGTGAAATGACCTGTCATGATATTAAATTTTATTGTATCACAGAAAAGCAGCTGTGTCAAGAATTGGCAGTACAATAAATTGTACTTTTAAAAACAGGTCTGTCCGTTTTTTCGGGCAGACCTGTTTTTCTGTATTATTGAAGAATGTTATCTGCAAAAACAATTACAGATTGAAATATCTGTCAAACTCGGCAGGGTGAGGGATCTTTGAAAGCTCAAAGCATTCCTTTCTCTTGTTTGCGATAAAGTTTCTGATAAGCTGCTCGGGGAATACGCCGCCTGCTGTAAGGTAGTCGTGATCCGCTTCCAGAGCGTCAAGAGCCGCATCGAGAGTTGTGGGAAGTGAAGAAAGCTTTGCCTTTTCCTCATCGGAAAGAGTATAAAGGTTAAAGTCATAGGGTCCCCAGCCGTTTGCATGAGGATCGATCTTGTTCTTAACGCCGTCAAGACCTGCCATAAGGATAGCCGCATAAGCAAGATAAGGATTGCAGGTAGCGTCAGGATTACGGATCTCAAAACGTCTCAGGTTAGGTGTTTTCGCATATGCGGGAATACGGATAACCGCACTTCTGTTGGAGGTAGCATATCCTACGGTAACAGGTGCTTCAAAGCCGGGAACAAGTCTCTTGAAGGAGTTTGTGCTTGGATTTGTGATCGCACAGAGAGAAGAAATATGCTTTAAAAGACCGCCCATGAAATAATGAGCCGTTTCGCTGAGATGTGAATATCCGTTATCATCGGAGAAAACAGGCTCGCCGTCCTTTAAAAGCAGCATATGTACGTGCATACCGTTTCCAGCCTCGCCGTATACAGGCTTGGGCATGAAGGTAGCCACCTTGCCGTATTTAAGTGCTGTATTGTGAATGATATACTTTATCATCATTGTAGCGTCAGCCATTTTTGACATCTGACCAAGCATTGGCTCGATCTCAAACTGTCCTGCGGCACCTACCTCAGGGTGATGATACTTTATGGGAATGCCTGCCTTCTGCATTTCAATGCACATTTCGGAGCGGCACTCATAGGAGGTATCAAAGGGCTTTGCGGTATGATAGTTCTTCTGATGAGCAACAACACAGCCCTTGCCCTCTGTATCGCTGTTCCAGTAAGCCTGTGCAGTATCGATATGCATACCTATCTTTTCGGGAGCAACTGACCAGCCTGCATCATCGAAAAGGTGGAATTCAAATTCGGGAAGGATAAGCATAGTATCCGCAATGCCTGTATCCTTCATGTACTGCTCGGCAGCAAGCACGATATTTCTTGGATACTGATCAAGAGGACGGTTTTCGGGATAGTCGATGACCATAGCGTTACCTGTGATTGAAAGTGTGGGAACGCTGCAGAATGGGTCAACAAGTGCTGTATCGAGATCGGGGATAAATACCATGTCGCTCTTTTCAACAACGGCATAGCCATAGTTTGAAGCGTCAAAGCCGATACCCTCTTTAAGGGTATCCTCGCCGAACTGCTCCGCAGGAATAGTAACATGACGGAACTGACCGTTGATATCTACTATTTTGAAATCGATCATTTGGATATTGTTATCCTTTATCATATCCATAAGTTCTTTTACTGTTCTTGCCATTTTAATAACCTCCATTGTACATAGGGTGTAATGTAATAAGGCTATTATATCATATTTTTTTGTGAAATGCAACATAAATTTACAATAATGTAGAAAATTTTTATTTATCAGAAACAAAAATCACAGGAGTAATAAAAATACCTGCCTTTCAGAAATAGTAAAGACAGGTATTTTATATGTTGTATCATTCCGTGCTTTCCGCAGTCGGTTTTCTTATTGCAGAGTAATCCACAAAGCTGATATTTATATCCGTATCTCCTTCGATACCCGGGATACGCGCTTCGGGAGAATACTGCCACATCTGGAATTCATAAGGATATGTAGGTTCTTCTCTGTATTCCACAAGCCAGAAATCAAAGCCTGCCAGAGCACTCATGTCAGTTTTGAGAAGAGCTTGTCTCTTTGAAGCGTATACCATGGGGATATATCCTGCCTTTGCGACCTTGTTGCAGAAAGCTGCTGTACAGTCGGTAAGCATCTGTGCAGGCATACCCTCGGTACGTGCGGTTTCTCCGCCGATTATCTCCCAGTCATATACAACGGGATATGAAAGCTCATAGGGGGCTATGGCTTCAAGTACAAAATCAGCTTCCTCCTCGGCTTCCTCAACGGTAACAGCCTGTGAAAAGAAGTATACTCCCACATGAAGACCTGCTTCCGTAGCACCTGTTATATATTCATCAAAGCGGGTATCCTTGTTCAGAGAGCCTGTTTCATAGCCTCTGTAGCCTACTCTGATCATAACATATTCAATGCCTGCTTCCTTTACCAGCTGCCAGTTTATATCCTGCTGAAAATATGAAACATCTATACCTAAGTGAGAGGTCTTTTCACCGTTTACGGTATAGTAGCGGTAATCACCCTGAATACGCAGGTTTTCCTGCTTGTATGAGGAGAGAGGAACATCATCCAGGGCGGCAAGCCATATTTCGCCGTAGGTAGGGTCATCCATTAGGATAACGTCCTTTTCATTGTAGTATTCATATACCTTTGAAGCCTGAACTGCAATATATTCCTCGTCTGCCTGATATTTCTTATATATATCGGCAAGATTTACCGAAAGAACTATGACCGCAGTTATAAGCAGTATCATGACAGCAAAGGTGATGATCATTATCATTTTTCTCTGCTGTCTGTTAAATCTTCTGTTAGCCATATTTTTCTCCGTAAAATTTATCTTCTGTTGAGTATCTTTTTCATAGTCTTTACAACTGCACCGAAATTAAGCAGCAGCACAGCCGCAAAGCAAAGGATTATCCATAATATATAAAGCTTCGGACTTTTTACGGTTATAACGCACATTACCGAAAGAAGCACTGTATTTATCACAGTACGTACATAGTCCACCTTGAAGCTGATAAACCTTCTTGTATCAACGATACGCACTGCAAAGCACGCAAAATATGAAACAGCAGTTGCTATAGCTGCTCCGTATACTCCGAATTTCGGGATAAGGATAAGATTGAGTATTATGTTTACAGCAGCTGCAACAAGTGCGGTAAGACAGCTGTTCTTTGACTTCTTTCTTACACTGTATATGCTTGAAAGGAACTGGCAGAAGCACTGGAAAACCATAGCTATTACCAGTATTACCGTGTATTTTTCAGCACCAAGATATTCATCGGAGCCTGCAAAAAGCATGGTAAGGGGTCTTACTATCATGATTATTCCCGCTGCCCCCACGAACATCAGGGAGGTGTATACGTTGTATACACTTCTGTAAAAGCTGCCAAGAGAGGAGCTGTCCTTTTCCTCGATGGAGGACATCTGCCATGCCTGATAGAAAAGGGTTGTTACCATCATAAGCAGTGCAGGTATCCTGCTTGAAAAGGAGTAAAGTCCGTTTGCCTCCGCACTTACCATTTTTATAACAAAAAGTCTGTCGGAAGCGGCGGTTATCCACCATAACAGATAGGTGGGGATAAGGGGGAGAGAATAGCGTAAAAGCTCCTTTATAAGCCTTTTGTCAATGAATTTTGTATCCATTGATTTATGAAGTCCGCCGAAAAAGGTGAGGAATGCAAAGGATAGTGCATCGGACACAATAAAGGATACGATATAGCCTGTGATACCCATTTTCAGCCACAGCATGAATATAAGATTGCATATAAACTGTATCAGCGTGACTACGATACCGTCAACAGCGTAAAGCTTGACCTGTCCTCTTGCACGTACATAGTTTGAGGCAAGCTGTCTGAAGCAGCTGAAATAGCAGTAGCAGTACAGCAGCATGGTATATCCTCCGTAGAAGGAGGTAGAGTTCCATACGGGTGTGGTAAGTGCGAAAAGTGTCATGCCCGCAACCGTCAGGAAAAGTGCGCTTGAATATATTTTTTTCTTATCGTAAGCCTTATCCAGCCCGAAGCGTATTATAGCGTCTCCCATACAGAAGGTGACGATAGGCACGAGAACGTTTATCGTATTGTAAAGCAGATCCGCCGTACTGTATTCGGATTTGCTGAGAACAGCGGTATATAGTCTGAGCAGAAAAAAGCTGAGAAGTTTTGTACCGAACTGACCGATAGCGAATATGGCGGTATTGCCCATCAGCTTTTTGTATTTATCCATAAAAAAGTATCATTCCTTTATTTTTTATAAAACATCGATATATTTCTTTTTTGTTTTCTCAAGCAGTACCCATACCGAACCGATAACGGACAGTCCGCCTGAAAATGCAGCTATAAGCCATAAAGCCCTGTACAGATATTTCATAATATGACCGCCTTTCATAATGAAAATGATTAATTTATATATTCCCTTTTATTATAGCATATTAATACAAAAAATAAAAGTACTTATGTAAATTTGTTATCGTTTTTTTATAATTTGAAATATTTTTTTGTTTTATATTGTCGTATGTAACGGAAAATAGGGGCGTTTTTAGTATGATTTAGATATACTTATTATTTTTTTAGGGAAAATTGTTGAAATTTATTTCGTTATGTGCTATAATTTATTATTGTATAGGTATGCGCTTTTTATGATATAAGCGTTATAACCTTGAATATATAAATATATTTAGATCAGTGTGTATTCGGAGGAAAATAAAATGGCAAGTAAGAACAGGGCTAAGAAAAGCCCTCTGGTAGTGGTCGAATTTATTATTATCGGTATACTTATTGCGGCAATAGCCTTTATGCTGGTGCTTTACTTCTCGTTCAGAAGTTCAGGGACCGCTCCAAAGCTTTTCGGCTATTACATATATCATACTCATGCAGTGAATATGGCACCGAAAATTCCTGCGGAAACGGCTGTTTTCGCTGAAGAAAAGGAAAAGGAAAATGTTCAGCCGGGAAGTGTCGTTCTCTGCAATATCGATTCCACAACAACTCTTATCAGAATAGTAGAGACATTGGAAGAGCCTGAGGGAACCTTTTATATAGTAAGGTTTGACACATCTCCGCAGAATGAGACCTATAAGATACCCAAGGAAAGCGTTATCGCAAAGGCTACCATGCATGATGAGCGTGTAGGCAAGCTTCTGAATTTTGCTACATCAAAGACGGGAATTATTCTTGTGGTGATCATTCCCAGTATACTTATCGTATTGTTCCAGATAATCAGGATCGTTGTTACAAAGCCTGAAAATGCAGACTATTCTCCCGAGGACGATGATGACGATTTCGATGATGACTTCGGCGAGCCTGTAAAGCCAAGCGATCCCCGTTCGGATTTTGCTCCCGTACGTGCAAAGTTTGACCTGAACAAGACCGCTCCCGAGGAAAGCTTCCTTTCTGTTGACAAGAGCGGTAAGGCTGAATATTCTCCCAAGGTAAATCCCGAAAATATGCTTATCACAGGCGAGGTGCTTGACGCTATGAGCGGCAGAAAGCCTGTACATGATCAGCCGTTCCTTTCCGGTTATTCCAATGAGCCTGTCAGGATCCCTGAGGAAAAGTCTGAGGAGCCTGCGGCAGCAGACAGCATCAGAAGCATTATCGGTGCGGATATCGGTGATACATCGGGCTTTGCTCCCAAGGTAAGCAATGTACTTCCCGAAAGCCTTTCTCAGCTTAAGACTGCGGCATATCCCGACGGAGAGCCTATTGAGGACGACAAGCCTGTGAAGCCTTCCAGACATGAGCCTGAGGAGGTTTACGTTGAGGAAGAGCCTCCTAAGGTGTTCTATACCGAGGAAGAACCTGAGGTGATCGCTCCCACAGAGGCAGATCAGCCTATCATCAGTACAAATTCTATCCCCGAAAATGCGGTCGTACCAAGAGAGACTATCGCTCCCAGACGCAAGCGCAATACGGGTAAGACCATTGATGAGCTTATGAGCATTATCGACGCTGAACAGGCTAAGATAAAGAAGCACAGGGAATGATCAGAGATCATCTGAGATAAAATTATGAGCTTTGCACATCAATATGCAAAGCTCTTTTTATTCATATATATGGAATGAAATGTTGTTGAAATATAATATAAATTAACATATAATATATATTGAATCGGCAGAAATTTTATATGAACGGGCTTCCGATATTATACGCTGCCGAAACAACAGGATTACAGAAACGGAGGGGTGTTTTATGAGCGGAAAAACATACAGCAGAATAATTCAGAAAAATGAACAGGACGCTAACAGAACAGCTGCAAACGTTATGACGATAAGCTTTGTAATATTCACGTTCATATATATTCTTAATCTGACGGGAATATTTATTATCGATGCTGTACCAATGGCTATTGCCTACTGTATAAGCGGAGTTCTGCTGATGCTGCCAAGGCTTCTGAATAAGGTAATAGGAACAGCGTCACGAAAGCTTAAATATATTTATGTAAGCTTTGCGGCACTGTTTCTGCTTATGATAATATCAGTGCTGACATATCATGTGGTCGTGATATATGCGTATCCTATTGCTATTGCGGGACTGTATTTTTCAAAAAGGCTTACCCGTTTTTCAACGGTGCTTACCGTTCTTGTAACTGTCGGAGGACAGCTTATCGGATTTTTTCTTGACAGGCCGGATAATAATTTTAAGACTATGGATAATCTGCTGCTGTACGGTATATTCCCCAGACTGCTTACTCTATTAAGCTTTGCCGCTATACTGGAGCTTATGACCACAAGGACCTCACGGCTTTTAAAGGAAGACGCAGAAAACTATGAACAGCAGGTGCTTTACAGTCAGGATATGATATACGGATTTGCTACACTTGTTGAAAACCGTGATGAAAATACAGGCGGTCATATAAAGCGTACAAGCATATATTCCCGGCTTCTTGCTTCAAAGCTTAAGGAAAAGGGCATATACAGCGATATTATTACCGATGAATTCATAGAGTGTCTTGCAATGGTCGCTCCGCTTCATGATATCGGAAAGATATCCATTCCCGACAGTGTATTATGTAAGCCGGGAAAGCTTACCGATGAGGAATTTGATATAATGAAATCACATTCGGCAAAAGGCGGAGAAATTATAAAAAGCACATTTTCTCATGTGGCTGATAACGACTACAGGACTATGGCATATGAGGTGGCACGGTATCATCACGAAAAATGGAACGGCAGAGGATATCCCGAAGGAATATCGGGAGAGGATATTCCCCTTGCGGCAAGAATAATGACCGTTGCCGATGTATTTGACGCTGTATCGGAAAAAAGATGTTATCGTGACGCAATGCCCCTTGAAAAGTGTTTTCAGATAATTTCGGAGGGTATCGGACGGGACTTTGACCCTGTGATAGCGGAAACATTTCTGGAATTAAGGGAAGAGATTACTCAGATAAGAGAAAAATGATATGATTTAAGGCAATACCGTTTGATGATTTGCGGTATTGCCTTGATTTTTGCCGTTATGGTCATTTTACTGTTATGCTGATATCTGTCTTTAATAGTTGGTCATGTGTGAAGCTGCCCAGTCTGCATAGGTTGAGAGCGTCGGTCTTAAGCAGATGCACGGTCTTATTGAATGAATTCCTGCAGATATCGGAAATGTATTCAGCTGCCGCTTTTTTTGCTTCATCGGGGCAATCCTCGCTGTCAAGAGCTATTTCCGCTGTGAATATTAGACTATCCTCACGGACCTTTAAATCCCGTTTTGCAGAGGGTGATATCTTTATCGTCACAAAGCCGTCGTCTGTGGGAGCTGTTATCATTCTGGAATAGGCTTCATCACGGAGTATCATCACACCTAAGGAATCGTCTGTATTCAGCAGATATTCCTCATCTGCTGTAATGACTGCTACTCTTGCAGGATTATCGGCATATGGTATCACAGCCGCATTTCCGTTTCTGCAGCAGGCGGCAAGCTCATAAAGCTCCTCGGAAAAGCCCTCTGAGGGTATTTTATCCGCTGATTCCGAAGGGTTTTCCGAATAATATATTCTGCAGGCGGGGGACAGAACACTGTCTGAAAAGGAAGTGAACAGCGCACTGTCGCGAAGTGCTCCGCTGTCTGCGGCTATAGCCTCACAATGTCCGAAAAACAGGTCATAGCCGCCGTTTTTTCTTACATCTGACAATGCCTCCGCAAGAGTTCGTCCCTTGCCCTCTGCGGTTATATTTTCCGTGCTGTCCTCTGCGGCGGCTTCTCCGCATACCGTCACGGCATATTCCCGTCCGTTATAGGATATGGCGGCAGAGGATACGAACACTGCCTTGTTTAAATTGCTGTCGGTACAGCCTGTCAGGGATATTATCAGGGGTATTGCAGCTGAAAAGATAAGCTTTTTTATCAGTCGTTTATTATTTATTCTCATTTGCTTTGCCTTTCTTGGTGGTCATCAGTATTATCAGCGGTATCAGTACAGCTGTTACAAGCTGTACGGGAAATGCGGATATATTTTTATAAAGCTCCGCTTCCTTTCCCGAAAGAGCATAGGGCAGTGCCGCAATAAAAAGAAGCAGTGCAGATACGGCAGTGACAGTTCCTCTTTTAAGAGTTGGAGCGGCTGTTTTCAGTACATCGGAAGCCATATAAAGTGCCGCAGAAAGCGAAATTACTGCCGCAAGCACCCATATTATCATATATACCGAATCGATGCGCTGTAAAAATCTGACGCCTGCGGTCGAGCCGATATTTAAAAAGGGGTAGCTGCACATATATACATAATCTCCCAGTACAAGAACTGCACCGAGAACGGTTATGACAGTGCATACAAGTCGGACGGCAAGTGCGGAATAGGCACTTTTTCTGAAATTATTTACTATATATTTTCCGCCGAAGCACAGCATCGTAAGCTCGGAGCTGCGTGAAAGATCGTTATAAAGTGCCTTTAAAAAGCTGTCTGAAATGAATTCTCCTTGGATATTTTCGGGGTCTATCCTTTCCATGCCGCCACACAGCATTACGATAAGCATAATGATAAAGCCTGTTATAACTACGGGTGCAGCACGTCCGATGCCCTCTATGCCGCACCATGCACAGTAAAGGCAGACAAGGATTATAAGCAGCAGAGTGATCCATTCAGGTACGGATCCGATAAAGCGTGAGCCGATAAATTCAGTGAAATCAAGTGCCGAAAAAGCGGCGGCAAGGATAAAGTATATATAATAAAGAGGAGTGATGATATATCCCCAGAATCTGTTTTTGGCAAGCACTTTTTCACATATGCCGCCTTTTTCATCGGAGCTGTCTCTGTCGGAAAACAGAAGCACCGACGGGATAAGCATGAGAGCCTGTATCAGTGTGGAAGCCGCCGCCGAGCAAAGCTGTACCTTTAAGGAATGACCGTTTTCTATAAGGGGGATATAGGTCATAAGGGTGAATATGCGGTAGATAATTATTACTGCCGCTAATTGCATGGGACTTATTCTGTAAGGTGATGAGGTTGTTTTCGTATTCGTGATTATTCCTCCCAACTGTCTGTATATGACCCGTTATAATCTTCGGCGGAAATATGTCTGCCCGATAAGCTGCGCAGACTGCGGCGTATAAAGGTATCTCCCATAGCCTTAAGGGTCATTGGTGTAACGGGAGCGGTAAGGGGTATTCCGTAATTATCGGCAGAGCATGCGCTTACAAGCATTGCCGCTGCTGCAAGAGATACTCCGTAAAGACCGAATATACTTCCCAGTACAACACAGAAAAGCCGTGTTACCGTTATCACAGGATTAAGGGACGGTATCACAAAGGAGGCTGTTACGGATATAGCGCATACCAGAAGCATGGGATTTGTTATGATACCTGCGGTAACTGCCGCATCGCCTATGATAAGACCGCCTACTATTGAGACTGCTCCGCCGACGCTTTTGGGCAGACGAACTCCCGCCTCACGTATGACCTCGTAAAATAAAAGTACGATAAGCGCTTCAAGGGCAATAGGCAGGGGAGCGGAGGTCTCTGCGGAGGCAAGATTCAGAAGCAGCTCGCTCCGCAGCAGCTCACGGTGGTGTACCGCCGCCGATACATAAGCACCGGGAAGAAATACCGACAGTACAAATGCTGCATATCGGATAAGGCGTATAAAGGTAGCGTAAAAGGGACGGAAATTATAATCGTCGGCTGTATGGAAATGATCGGAAAACAGTGAGGGTATCACAAGTGCGAAAGGGGTACCGTCAATAAGAAGTCCGATTCGTCCCTCCAAAAGCCTTGCACACATAATGTCGGGCCGCTCGGTAACGGTAAGTCCCGAAAAGAAGGAAAGTCTTTCCTTTATCAAAAAGGGCTCGGCGTAGCCGTGTCCCAGAACAGCTTCAAGAGGCAGCTTTTCAAGCCTCGCTTTGATTTTTGCAACTGTATTTTTAGGTACTCTGTCTGCCATAAAGCAGAGGATAACGTCCACGTTGCTTTCAGAGCTTACAGCAAACAGCGAAAACTGCAGCTTGGGGGATTTTATACGTCGTCTGAGCAGCGACATATTTGTACGCACCGTTTCAACAAAGCCTTCGTGAGCGCCTGTGATATTACCTTCGGAGGAAGGCTCCTGTACTCCCCTTATCGCATAGCCCTGTATGCCAAGTGAAAATACCTTGTCTGTACCGTCTATCATCAGCACGGCAAAACCGCTCATGATACGCCGCATGATATCGCCGTATTCAATGCTTACCGCACGGTCCAGAGTCATCATCATTCTGTCACGGATAAAGGTAAAAAGCTCATCGGGGGTGACCTTTTTATCACTTATCTGCATTTCCATAAGAGGCTCCATTATCATCTGAGCGGCACGGTCACTTGCAACCATTCCCTCCATGGTGACAAGGGCAGTCCTTACTCCGCCAAGCTCTATGGGATTTATAAGCAGGTCGGAGCTGTTGTCAAGTATTCTGCGCAGGTCGCTTATTTTATCGTCCAGCGACAAGGGGAGCGGTATATTTTTGAAATTATCCGAGTCGGGTATCGTCCTCATTGTATTTTTCAGCTCTTTTCTTTTGGATTTGTATAAACATTATCCCCGTTTTTTCCGTAAAAATTACTCTCCTGAAGAAAAAAATCCGTCATTTTCCGTATCCGATTGGTTAAATGTGGGTATAATATGCATGGTCAGACAAGAATAAATTGTGCATGTATACAAAAGTGTGGAAAAAGACTTGCATTTTCGATTTGTTTGTGGTATCATATAATAGTCGTCAGGAAAAGGATGACGAAACCAAACAATCCGGTGCTTATATATTGGGGTATAGCCAAGCGGTAAGGCAACGGACTTTGACTCCGTCATTCGGTGGTTCAAATCCACCTATCCCAACCAAGCATTCTGGGGTGTCGCCAAGCGGTAAGGCACTTGACTCTGACTCAAGCATTCCGGGGTTCGAATCCCTGCTCCCCAACCAACGGAAAATCCTCTGTACGATTTACAGAGGATTTTTTATCCGAGTTACTTTTAGCTTTTCCGATGATCAATTTAATATTCTGGGGTGTCGCCAAGCGGTAAGGCACTTGACTCTGACTCAAGCATTCCGGGGTTCGAATCCCTGCTCCCCAACCAATAGCTGAGCCTAAGTATTTATCAAATACTTAGGCTTTTTACATAAAATATATCGTAAATATATTTTTATTAATTTTATATTTTGTTGATAGTATGCTATAAAAAATTAATGAAAGGTGGGTGTATAAATGAAATGGGATAATTTTACTTTCATTGATTTGTTTGCTGGTATTGGTGGAATTAGATTAGGCTTTGAAAGTGTTGGCGGAAAATGTGTTTTTTCAAGTGAATTTGATGTAGATGCGTGTAAAACATATGAAGCAAACTTTGGTGAACATCCTGCTGGAGATATAACAAAAATTGAAGCAAAAAGTATTCCTGATTTTGATATTTTATTAGGTGGGTTTCCCTGTCAGGCTTTTTCGATCATTGGTAAAAAAGAGGGGTTTACTAATGAAACGTGTGGAACATTATTTTTTGATATAGAAAGAATATTAAAAGAAAAAAAACCAAAAGCATTTATGCTTGAAAATGTTCGTAATTTAGTTTCACATGATAGCGGAAAAACATTTAAGATAATTATTTCTCATTTGGAAAATTTAGGATATCACGTATATTCAAAAGTTTTAAATGCGCTTGATTATGGTGTGCCACAAAAGCGTGAAAGAATAATTATTGTTGGTTTTACTGACGATGTGAAATTTGTTTTTCCTGAACCAGTTGATTTGACAAAAAGAAAAAAATTAATTGATATACTTGAAAATGATGTTGATAGAAAATATTATGTACGAGATGAAATAAAAAAATCAAGATTGGAACGATTAAAAGATAAGAATTACCCTAGACCATATATTTCTCATGAAAATATGGCAGGATCTATAACACCGCATCCATATTCATCCGCATTGCGAGCAGGTGCTTCAGCAAATTATATACTTATTAATGATGAACGCAGACCAACAGAACGTGAGTTATTAAGAATACAAGGCTTTCCAGATAGCTATAAAATAGTTGTGCCATATGGAAAGATAAAAAAGCAAACGGGTAATTCTGTTGCTATTCCTGTAATTACAGCTGTTGCAAATGAAATGATCAAATCATTAAAAGCATTTGAAAGAAAAGGAGAAAGATTAGTATGGAACGAAGACCCAAATTAAGAGATTCAAAGCGGTTAACAACACAGACCTTATATCCATTGAATATTTTTCCAACTGAAATAATTAATAAAATAGGTGGGTATCTTGTATATTTAATATATATTGGGAGAAAAGATGTTTCAGGTAATGATTGGGGAGATGTTTTTGCTGATGCAATAGGAGGTATACATCTTGACTCGCCAGTAGGAATAGCAGATGTAGTATTAGAAAAGAATTGTTGGTCTGTAAAAACCGTAAAAACAAGAGATCCTTTTTCATGCACGAATGTTAGGCTAATAAGTGGTAGATGTTCGCCAGATTATTCATATGGTATTACTGATCCACATAAAGATGTGCAAAAAACTGGTGAAGCAGTTTTGAATATATGGAACGAAAGAATAAATATAGCAACAGATCATTATAGTAGAGTAAGAACAGGTATACTGGTGAGAAGTTATGATTTGCTTTCTTACAGATTGTTTGAAGAAGAAATTCAAAGATATAGAACAACTGATTATCATTGGATTGTAAATAATAACGGGAATTTACAGGGGGTAGATCATAAAGGTAAGGTTTGTTTTACATGGCAACCTCATGGATCTCAATTTACTATTCATACAGAGGTTCCAGAAGAATCTGCTAAGTTTACAATTAAAAAACCGCCAACTTTACAAAAAAATGATGTTTTAAAGGGAATAGATTTTGATGAAAGTTGGATAACTATAATAGAATAATAATATTTATGTAAAAATCTCCGTGCCTAGAAAGGTACGGAGATTTTTACATAAATTACACTTCAGATCTCATTCAGAAAATTCTCATCAAGCAGACCGAGTATATCAACAAGAGCATTGTTATATCCGCTCAGCTCGTCAACAGAGGTATCAGTATCGGATACCTGCTCAAAGGATGGCTTAAGCTCTCGGATTATTTCCGAATATTTTGCCGCAAATTCAGTCTCGTCCATTTCCATATCCTCAAGCATCTGAGAATAACCTCTGATATAGCCCGTATTCATATCAGTAAGCTCGGGGGTGGTATCGCTGCGGAAATAGCTGATTTTCCTTCTGATTATGCTTTCAAGAGTAATATTTACCGTAGTGTTCACAAGAGCACCTCATTACATGGATTAGTGTAGTCGCAATGTCATTTTATACAATGTCTTAACTATTATACCATAGCTTATTTAACAAGTCAATACAAATATTAAAGAAAATCGAAGAATGACTGATTTTAACATATTATGCACTGTCTGAATATAATGATATTGCATATGTATTTTATGCAGAAAGCCTTTTACGAAAGGATTGATAAGCTATGAAAAGCTGTACTGTAGCTTTTTCTTCTATTACTCATGCCTCAAAGGCAAAATTTATACTGGAGCAGTATGGTCTTAAGGTAAAGATGATACGGACTCCCAGAACTATGGCGTCAGGCTGCGGCTACAGCATTGTAGCAGAGGCTGAACCGCAGTTTATTGCATCTGTGCTGGAGGGATACGGTCTGAACTACAGATCTATCTCCGAAGCAGGATGATCGGGACACAGAAAGGAACGGCAGGCAATGGTTTATTTTGATAATGCCGCAACTACCTTTCCGAAGCCTGACAGTGTAAGAGCCGCCGTAAATGCCGCAGTAGCACTGTACGGAGGCAATCCCGGACGGGGCGGACACGATATATCTGTAAGAGCGGCTCAGGCTGTTTTTTCGGCAAGACAGAAGGCGGCGGATTTTTTCGGTGCAGAACCCGAAAACGTTGTGTTTACCCTGAATTGTACTCATGCCCTGAACTTTGCAATAAAGGGTATTGTTAAACGGGGTGAGCATATCATAATATCCTCACTGGAGCATAATGCGTCGGCACGTCCTGTATATGCGCTGGCAAGGTATGGGATAAAACACAGTATTGCAGAGGTCTCTGCTGATGATAATATCACGCTGTATAACATCTCACGGCTGATAACTCCCGAAACCTCTGCGGTAGTTTTTACTGTGGGCAGCAATGTTACGGGTCAGCTTACTCCATATCGTAGGATAGGCGAGCTTTGCCGTCGATACGGTATATGCTTTATCGCTGACGGAGCGCAGGGCTGCGGTATTGCTGACATAAATATAAAACGGGATAATATAAATTTCCTGTGCTGTGCGGCTCACAAAGGATTGTATGCTGTTTCGGGAACAGGACTTCTGATATCCGACGGAAAATATAAGCTTTCTCCGATTATTGAGGGAGGCACGGGGAGTATGTCAATGGAGCCTGTGCAGCCTGATTTTCTTCCCGATGCACTTGAAAGCGGAACGATAAATACTGTGGGAGCTATATCACTTTCCGCAGGTCTGGAGCATATAAAGGATATCGGCAGAGAAAACATATATGCCTATGAGGATTTGCTATGCCGCAGGCTTATATCCGCTCTTTCGGACAATGACAGGGTGAGGATATATCGGCGGAAGGGCGCATCATATCTTCCCATAGTGCTTTTTAATGTTGATGGATATGCTCCCGAAGAAACGGCGGCATATCTGAATGAAAAGGGCTTTGCCTTAAGAGCGGGGCTTCATTGTGCGCCGCTGGGGCATCGCAGTATCGGTACGCTGCCTGACGGTGCTGTACGATTTGCTCCGGGGATATTCAATACTGCAGATGAAGCTGAGCAGCTGGCAGATGCGGTAAACGAGCTTACGGGCAGGCGTATATAATCTGACCTCCGATAAAAAAATCTCCGTGACCTTTCTGAGTGAAAGATCACGGAGCATTATTTTTATCAGTCCTTTGCCCGTTTCAGATAATCCTTTGTTTCCTTTGCGGCAACTCCGCTTAAGGCAACAAGTGCGATAAGATTGGGGAATGCCATAAGACCGTTTGATATATCAGCCATATTCCATACGGCAGCAACGGTTATGTAAGGACCTGCGAAAATTGCGGCGATGTATAGAATACGATATATCCTGACAGCAGATTTTCCCTTCTTTCCGCCAAGATATTCAACACAGCGTTCACCGTAATAATCCCAGCCGAGAATAGTTGTGAATGCAAAGAATACCAGACATACCATGAGTACAAAGGCGGCGGCACGGTCGCTTAAGAAAGGTATACCTGCCTGAAATGCGTTTGTTGTGATAGCAACACCTTCAAGACCGATATTCCATGAGCCTGTTATAACTATACAAAGACCTGTCATTGTACATATTATAATAGTATCGATGAATGTACCCAGCATTGAGACAAGACCCTGTCTTGCAGGCTCCTTTGTTGAAGCGGCAGCCGAGGCGATTGGTGCTGAACCGATACCTGATTCATTGGAGAAAATACCTCTTGCGATACCCTTCTGCATAACTGTTATCATACTTCCGACAGCACCGCCCGTTACAGCCGCCGGATCGAATGCACCGCTGATTATCTCGGCAAAAGCGGCAGGGACAGCAGTTATATTGCATACTAACAGGATAATGCAGAATAATACATAGGTTATAGCCATAAAGGGCACGACTACGGTCGCAACGCCTGAGATCCTCTTCAGACCGCCCATGATAACAAGTGCGGCAAGAACTGTTATTATTACGCCTGCTATTACCACGGATACGGAATAATCCATTCCGAACAGGTTTACTTTGTGTGCCGTATCGGGATCAAAGAAATTTTTCACTGCCGAGGTGATGCCGTTTATCTGTGAGATAGTTCCGATACCGAATATTCCGCAGAATGCACCGAAAAAGGCGAAAAGCTTTGCAAGCCATTTCCATTTCATGCCCATACCCTTTTCTATGTAGTAAAAGGGTCCGCCAAGAATATGTCCGTCCTTGTCGGTCTCACGGTATTTTACGGCAAGGAAGCCTTCGGTATATTTTGTAGCCATTCCGAAAAATGCGGCAACGATCATCCAGAAGAGCGCACCCGGTCCGCCTGCATAGATAGCGGTTGCTACACCTACGATATTGCCTGTTCCGATAGTAGCGGAAAGCGCTGTACAGAGTGATGCAAAGCTGCTGACCTCGCCCTGTCCGTCCTCCTCCTTGCTGAAAAGGTATCGGAATGCACGGGGTATCTGACTTATCTGAATAAATCCCAGACGAAAAGAAAGCAGGATTCCTGTTCCTATAAGCAGGATTATCAGCGGAGGACCCCAGACTATTTCGTCGATTTTAAGGATTATTTCGTTTATACTTTCCAATTTATCACTTCCGTTTTTATGGAAACATTTTCATTTATGTTTCCAAAAGTCTTACCTTTCTATTTTACCAAAAAATAAGTATCATTTCAAGTATTTTGTATTATATTGTGTATTTTTGTAGTATACCACAAAAATACATTGCTTGTTTTTATCAATTCGCAAGTACTATGTGTAAAGAGTGATGGCGTATTCGGAGTATTATATATAAGGTATATAATATATAGTGTTACAATAACGTTTCAAAAAATGAGCTGAGAGTGTATTCAATAAAAATCGGATAGGGTAGTTACTTTTGCTTTAAGTAGCTATCCTATCCGTTTATTTTGCAATCTTAGATTTACAGCGGGTGAGCCTATCGGCTCGTGCAATAAAGACACTCCGCTTAGAAATAGTATATGTTACGTGCTAAAGGGGATTGTTGCTGTTCGCAGACTAATGACCCCTCGCAAGCTGGAGTCAGCTTGACCACTTGTTTTGTATTATTGCTCAGCATTTGTTCTTTTTGTGCTTTTTTACAGGAATATATACTTCAGAATGAACAATACCGTAAGAACATACATCACAGGATTGATGTCCTTGCGCTTGCCGCAGATAAGATTCATGATCACATAGGAAATAACACCTAATGAAATACCCTCAGATATACTGTAAAATAACGGCATCGCTATAATACACAGGTATGCAGGTATCGCGGTAGTATAATTATCCTCGGTAAGCTTAAGCTCGGCTATGTTGCTGAACATGAGAAAACCTACAATTATCAGCGCAGGTGCTGTCGCAAATGATGGGATAGCAGTGAATACAGGTGCAAATAACATTGAAATGAGGAATAAAACAGCCGTTGTAAGCGCTGTAAGTCCTGTTCGTCCGCCTGCCGCAACACCTGCTGAGGACTCAACAAAGGTAGTTGTTGTAGATGTTCCCAGAACAGCTCCTGCTGTGGTTGCTATAGCATCGGCAAGAAGTGCAGGCTTTATCTTGGGAAGCTTTCCGTTTTCGTCAAGCATATCCGCCTTTGTACTTACTCCGATAAGTGTTCCTAAGGTGTCGAAAAGGTCAACGAAAAGGAATGAGAAAATTATAACTATAAAATTGAAAATTCCTATGCTGCCGAAATCAACGTTGAAGCATTCTCCGAAGGTCTTGCTGAGTCTGGAAAAATCGGTCATCTCAAAGGCAGGGAAAAGCGAATAATATCCGTTTGCCGCATCGGGAGTATATATTCCCGTAAGCTGACATATCATTCCTGCTGCCCATGTGGCAAGTATACCGATAAGAATTGCACCCTTGAACTTCTGTATATAGAGAACAGCTGTAAGAAGTGTTCCAAGGACCGCAAGCAGCGCACATATTCCCGATGTGGAAAAGTTTTCTGTAAAGTTTACGATAGAAACAAGTGTAGATGAATTTGCAACCGTAAGACCTGCATTCTGTAATCCGATAAAGGCTATGAAAAGTCCTATACCGACGGAAACTGCATTTTTCAGAGAAAAGGGTATGGAATTGAAAATGGCTTCACGTACATTGGTAAGGGACATTACTATAAAGATGATACCTTCTATAAATACTGCCATAAGTGCGGTCTGCCATGTGTAGCCGAAGCCAAGAACAACGGTATATGTCATAAATGCGTTAAGTCCCATTCCGGCTGAAAGGGCAAAGGGCATATTTGCCATGAATGCCATACAGGCAGTACCTATGAATGAGGCGATACAGGTAGCAAGAAGAACAGCTGTAGGATCCATTCCCGCTTCACCGAGGATGCTTGGGTTTACCGCTAAGATATATGCCATTGTCATAAATGTGGTTATACCGGCGGTTATTTCCGTTTTCACATTGGTGTTGTTTTCCTTAAGCCTGAAAAGACGCTCCATCATGATCATTCACCTGCTTCGTCATATTCTGCTATGTATGGCAGATTTCTGTAATATTCTCCGCAGTCAAGACCATATCCGATAACAAAATAATCGGGGATAGTGAAAAGTGCTGTATCGGGAGTAAACTCGACCTTTCTTCTTGCAGGCTTGTCAAGTAAGGTAACTACCTTAAGGGAAATAGGATTGCGGCTCTTAAGAAGCTCAACAATGTCTTTAAGAGTTCTTCCCGTGTCGATTATATCCTCAACTATAATTACATGATATTTGCTGATATCCTGCTCCAGATCCATTGTGATCGTTACATTGCCTGTTGAAACAGTTCCGTTATAGTAGCATTTTGCGCACATAAAGCCTATTTCGCAGGGTACTGTCACTGCACGGCAAAGGTCAGCCATGAATACAAAAGCGCCTTTGAGTATACTCACAAGCAGGATCGGTCTGCCGTCGTAGGAATCGCTTATTTCCTTGCCTGCCTTTCTGATAGCCTCGGTGATCTGCTCCTCGGTGATAAGTACACGTTTGATCTTTTTGTTATAATCTTCAACTGTTAAGAGTTCATTCATTTTTACCGCTCCTTTTAATTCTTATCACAAATAATGAACCGCTGATTAAATCGTTTCAAGACCCATTCAGTAAAGCTTTTTCATGGGTCTGAAACGATGCCTACGGCATTAATCAATGGTTACTTAAGAATATATACTCGCATATATTGTACCATAATTTTCGTATAAAAGCAACTATTTTGTTGAATTTTGACATATTATAATAATTTGTTTGCTGCAAGTTCATATTAAGCGTTTATCCTGAATTAACATTTCTCAAACAATTCCCAAACATCTTTCAAACAAGCATACTATATTATATAGTCATAAAACAAAGGGAGGAATTTTATATGAAAAAGAATGATAATATCCGCAGAGTACAGAAGATACGTGACCGTTATATCGTTAAGAATAAAGAATATACCGAATTTGACGCACTTGTGGAGCTGGATAAGACTGTAAAGCGTCCTGTTGATATTTTTGCATATATTTTCGGTACAATAGGCTCGCTGATAATGGGGACGGGAATGAGTTTTGCCATGGGAGTTATAGGCAGAGGACTTGAACGTGAAGGGATCATGATAGGTATGATAGGTGTGTTTATGGTATGTATGAATTACGGAATTTATAAATATGTGTTTGAAATGCGCAAGGAAAAATATGCGCCTGAGATAATCAGACTGAGCAATAAGATACTTGAAGAGGAACAGGACCTTTTAATGCGTAATTCCTAAGGAAGCACTGATTAAAGCCGTAGGCATCGCTTCCAACGCTCGAAAATCCCTTTGCCGAAGCGGCAAAACTTACTGAGAGCGTTGTGAAGCGATTTAATCAGCGGTTCCTTAATGCACGATCAATATGATAAAATAAAAGCTGCCGCACTGAAAAAATGCGGCAGCTTTTGTTATTTCAGCGTAAGTCTTTCTCCGTCACGGCTTATGGTGATATCGGGGAAATATTCCTTTACTGTTTTATCGTATTTTTTCGGATTTTCGTTTGCGGGGCTGTAATGAGTGAGCCACAAACGCTTTGAGGCGGATTTTTTTGCGATATACGCCGCCTGTGAATACACCAGATGCATTTTATCTTTCATTTTGGGGATATATTCATCACTTCCGTACATACCCTCGCAGATAAGCAGATCGGAATCTGCCGCATATTCTGAAAGTCTGTCAAAATAGACAGTATCAGTCATGTAAGTCAGTATCAGCGGCGCACGGTCTTCTTTTGAGATATCCTTTGAGGAATAGGTTTTTCCTTCATGCTCCACCGTTTCACCGCTGTGGAGCAGCTTCCAGTACATTTTGGGAATACCAAGCTCCATAGCTCTTTGCGGATCAAAAACAGGCGGACGATTTTCTGTGAAACGATACCCCAGACAGGGTACCTTATGCCGCATGGGAAGTGCGGAAACTGTTATATCATGCCATTTGAAAGAGGTTATCTCGTGGTGTGTAAGCTCGGTTATTTTCACATCAAAGGCAAGCTCGGGGGTAATGCACATAAGGCTGCGCACAGCCTTTTCGGTGCCCTTGGGACCGTAAATATTCAGTACACCGCATCTTCCGCCGTTGCCTGCCGTTAAAAGCAGTCCGGGCAGACCTGCAATATGGTCGGCATGGATATGCGTTATAAGAAGAGTGTCCATTTTTGCAGTTTTGCAGCCGTGCTTTGCAAGAGCCACCTGCATACCCTCTCCGCAGTCGATAAGCAGTCCGTAACCGTCATGCTCCAGCCATAGACCTGTTAAAAATCTGTCGGGGAGCGGTTTCATTCCGCCTGTACCGGCAAGGCAGATATCAAGCATTTTTTCACCTCATTCAAGTTAATCTGCATATTATTTCGTTTGATACAAGACAGCCCTCAGCGGTAAGTGAGATGATACCGTCATTTATGGTTATAAAGCCGCCTTTTTCCAGTGGTGCCGCACGTTTTAAAAGCTTTTCGGGCTCGCTGTATGACTGTACCGATATACCCTCACGCAGCCGCAGTCCCAGCATTATTTTTTCGTTCTCTGTGCAGGGATCGTGATCGGTCATATCCTCTGTCTGATGCTCAGAAGTGATGAAATCCGAAAGGCTTTTCGGAACTGCAAAGCGTTTTCCGTTATAGCAGGAATGTGCGGAAGGACCGATACCGAGGTAATCCTCACAGTGCCAGTATTTCAGATTGTGGGCACATTCATATCCTTTTTGAGCAAAGTTTGATATTTCATACCGCATAAACCCATGAGCTTCAAGTACAGCATTTGTCATCAGATACATATCCGCAAGCATATCTTCATCTGCGATATTTGAGAGGAGTTGTCCATCATGTGCGAGAGGCGTGCTTTCTTCTACCTTGAGCATATATGCGGAGATATGCTCAAGAGGGAGTGATACTGCGGTTTTAAGTGTATCAGAAAGGGTGCTTTCGGTCTGATAGGGCAGTCCCAGCATAATATCGGCAGAGATGTTTTCGATACCTGCGGAATATGCTTCTTTAATGGCGGAGATTGCATCTGCGGAGCTGTGAATACGTCCCGCGGCGGAAAGCTCACGGTCGTTGAAGCTTTGTATTCCTACAGAAAGGCGGTTTATTCCTGCCGCTCTGAGATCGGAAAACTTTTTTATATCCGCTGTTTTGGGGTTACACTCCATAGAAATTTCCGCATTCTGAGATATATCCGCTGCCGAAAGTACAGAAAATATCTGATCGGGAGACAGCAGAGAGGGAGTACCTCCTCCGAAGTAGACGGTATCGTATTTTTCGGAGTATTTTTTTATATTGCGGATAACCGCATCAATATAGCCGTCAACGGTTTCGGGGGAATATTCCAGCGAATAGAAGTCGCAGTAGCGGCATTTTTTTATGCAGAACGGAACGTGTATATACAGACCAAGCATTTTTTACCTCTAATATCTGATAGAAACAGTGATGGAAAGAACAAGGGAAAGCGGACGGGGTCTTTTTTGATCTATAAACAAAGTAAAAACCCTGTCCGCTTATTTGCATCTTGCTGTTAGTTGCCCCAAAGGGCTCCTCGCCCCCCTTGACCCCTCGCAAGCTGAGCCGGCTTGACCACTTGAATTGTGTTACTGCTCAGTGATTTTATGCCTTTATTGCCTTGTGGAATGTCTTCTTGCCCTTTCTGATGATTACCTCTGTCTCGATCTTTATTTTTGTGTTGGGATCGGTGATCTTTACATCGTCAACGGATATACCGCCCTGCTGTACATTTCTTCTTGCTTCACTCTTTGAAGGAAGAACCCCTGTCTTTACAAGAAGATCAAGTATGCCGATCTCATCGTTTTCCAGCTCGGACGCAGGAATTTCAGTGGAAGGCATATCATCGGAATTTCCCGATCCTCCGAATATGCTCTTTGCAGCAGCTAAGCACTTGTCTGCCTCCTCCTTGCCGTGTACAAGCTCGGTAAGGCTGTAAGCAAGCTTTTCTTTAGCCTGATTAAGTCCTGCACCCTCTAATGTGCGCTCCATTTCCTCAATCTCTTCAATGGGGATAAAGGTGAGAAGCTTCATGCACTTGATAACATCTCCGTCACCCACATTTCTCCAGTACTGGAAGAAATCATAGGGAGTTGTCTTTGCGGGATCAAGCCATACAGCACCCTTTTCGGTCTTGCCCATCTTCTTGCCCTCGGAGTTGGTGAGAAGTGTGATCGTCATTGCGTGTGCGTCCTTGCCAAGCTTCTTTCTGATAAGCTCGGTGCCGCCTAACATATTTGCCCACTGATCGTCGCCGCCGAACTGCATATTACAGCCGTACTTCTTGAACAGCATATAAAAGTCGTAGCTCTGCATGATCATGTAGTTGAATTCAAGGAAGGTAAGTCCTCTTTCCATTCTCTGCTTGTAGCACTCGAA